>NZ_JBKJHC010000006.1:0-306853 GCF_046613565.1 Flavobacterium sp. RHBU_3
GAAAAGCCGATTAGCAAAACTAACCGGCTTTTCAAATTAAAAACTATCGATAAAACTAACACTATTTCTTTATCAGTTTGCCCGTTTGGGTAGCATTGCCGCTTTGTACGGTTACCATATAAATACCTGCAGGAAGCTGGCTTACATTTATACTACCATTATCCAGAACCGAATCGCTATATAATGTCTTGCCCAGCACATCGGTAATTTTTACCTGTGCAACTTCGGCTCCATTCAACTTGAGGATTACCCTATCTGAAGCAGGGTTAGGATAGAGCGAGAATACTTTGTCCTTATTGTTTGCCACAGCAGCTGCACTGGTAATGGTAGTGGTAACGGTATTGGTTACTATAGCCTCATTAAAGTCGAAGTAAATAGCAGCAGTTTCGCTCATGCTGTCCCCTACTTGGGCATTTGCCACCGGCTTAATCCTGAAGCTTACAAAACCGTGACTGGCTGGTTCATCAGCGCTTTCATAAGCAAGCTGAATATCATTAAATAAAAACTCAACTGCTCCTTCCTGCCTGTTCGCCTGGTATGTATGGCTCGCTCCTATAGGCTGAAAGGTACTCCAGTCCAACTTCTCATCAAGCGGAAGGCTAACCTTTACCATTTGTGCATTGGCCGTACCGGTATTCTGGAAGCGTATGGTATAATGCAGATAACCATCGGCCTGCGCTTCGGTAATGTATTCACCCTCGCTTACCGTAATATCGTTCGGATCAAAAGAATTTGTTACGGTCCTTACTCCCGTAAAAGTATTATTGGCTTCATTACTATCTGTATTAGTAGTAGTGGCAATTGCTGTGTAGGTAAGCTGAGTACCAGAATTCACCAAAGGCGGTTGTGCTACCTGAAAAATAACCGTAAAAGAAATGTTTTGATACGGCAATAAATCGCTGTAATTCCATGTAAGTACATTACCGTTTTGTACAGCATTATTTGTAGTAAGAGGAGTAAGATAACCATCATTAAACGTAAACGACAATGTACCACTGGCAGTTTGGGTACCATTATTTGTTACATAAACATGGCAAATTGCATTAAACCCGGGAACAGCCTGGCCAAATGTAGCAAAGGCAGTAACATCGGTAAACTGTTCTGCAAATGAAATGCAAAAGTTGTTTTCAGAATTATCTATCGTAGGCATACTAACTACTACAGATAAAGGATCAGTTAACAACTCTTCACCTACAACAGAAACTGTAGCCATTCCAGGAGGTACACCTACAAAGCTATATTGTCCGTCAGAATCTGTAAAGGTATAAAATGTAAAACTCCCAACGGTGTAACCAACCTGTACATTAGCAAAAGGAATATCATTGCTATCGCAACCATCGCCTTCATCATCAAATGTGATTGTACCGTACAACTCATCTGTCGCCGTGCCACAGTCTATAACATTGAGTTCTATAGGCATTGTACCCCAGCAGCTCTGGTAATACTGGTACCTTAAATAAATGGTTTGGTTATTAGGTACTGTATTTACCACCTGGGCTATATTGTATATTTGATTCACTCCTGCCTGGGCATTGGCTTCGGTAAAATAAAAACTTAAAACTGCCCCTTCAGGATTAATAGCATTATATTCTGCTACGGCCGTTTCAAGATTAAACACTCCTAAACCGGACTCAGGATATGTTTGACAAGCCTCTAAAGATTGCAGCGGTAAAATCTCATCCATATCAGCTATAGTAACCAGATATTCCTGTTCATCTGTACATCCGTTTGATTCATAATATACATACAATTGGGTTGTTTCTGTAATTTCATCCCCCGAAACCCTTTGCACATTACCGGGAGTATTAGGCCCGCCCGGCAGCGTATAAAAACTACCGAAAGGTATAACCGGAATAGTATAAGAGCTACATGAAGACACTCCGGTACTAATAAAATTTTCCAGACCCATGTATACTGAAAAATAATCATTTACAGTACACCCTTCATATTCACCAAAAATATTAATTGAAATTGAATTTGTAATTTCTGTACCTACCGGTAAATAAACTCCCCAATCAAACGAAGGCGTGTAATAATTAAGTCCCTCCGGCAAAGCTTCCAATATATAAGATCCGCAACTGAATACATCCGGATGATTATAAGAAGCCGCGCTGGCATAAACAAAAAAGGAAGTAATGGCGTAGTCAAACTGGCTTGTTGCACTGTTTACCCTTACAAATATATGAGCCTCATTTCCCATAATAGGTGTATAATAACTGCTATCACCTATAGCATTAACTGCCATCTGGGCGTCTCCCTCGGTTTCATAATAGCCCGAAATATAAACCTGAGTTATATCCTGATCTCCAATAATAACGGCTTCCTGTTGTGTAAGGTCTACCGCTTGTAATACACAGGTATAAATATCATTTGGCTGAAATGCCTGTACCTGGGCAAATGCATGCATACCGATAAGCAATAATAGGCTAAGTAGTAGTTTTCTCATAATGTAAATTGGTTGAATTTAATTTATAAACATGTTAAATGTTAAATACCCTAACTGTAATAAAAAAATCCCCTTTCGGGGATTTTAAAGTATTCTATCAAAGGAATTATTTTCTGATTATCAACTTCTGTACAGAAGATTCATTATTAACCGTAACAGTAACAAAATAGACACCGTTTACAAGGTTCCTAACATCTAAAGTACCCGATGTATTTGTTGGCTTAATAACCGTTTTACCTAAAACATCGGTAACTTTTACGGTAGCATTTGCCTGTTCGTTAAGGTTAATATTTACCACGTCGCTTGCAGGGTTAGGGTACAGTGTAAATACTTTATCCTTATTGTTTGCCACAGCAGCTGCGCTGGTAATGGTAGTGGTAACGGTATTGGTTACTATAGCCTCATTAAAGTCGAAGTATATATAGGCAGTTTCGCTCATGCTGTCCCCTACTTGGGCATTTGCCACCGGCTTAATCCTGAAGCTTACAAAACCGTGGCTCCCCGGCTCATTGGCACTCTCATAAGGCAGTTGTATGTTGTTAAACATAAAGTCTACGCTACCCTCGGTGCGGCTGGTTTCAAACGTGTGACTACCCGCTACCGGCTGAAAAGTATTCCAGTCCAGGTTGGCATCAAGCGGCAGGTTTACGTGTACATTCTGCGCGTTAGCCGTACCGGTATTCTGGAAACGTATGGTATAGTTAAGGAAACCATCGGCCTGTGCTTCGGTAATAAATTCGCCTTCGCGAACCGCAATATCGTTCGGGTCGAATGAGTTTACGGCGTATTGGGTATATAGGTAAGCGTTGTTATCGGGATTTACATCGGTATTTTCTGCCGTTGCAGAAGCGCTAAAAATAAGCTGGGTGCCGCTTATTACCGTTGGCGGGGTTAAAACATTTAATTGAACATACTTTATTATACTCTGGTAAGGTGCCAGGTTAGTATAATCCCAGGTTAATATATTTCCTGTAGCAACTCCTCCGCCGGCATTAGCAAGGCTTAGCAGTGTATTATCATAAGAAAAACTTAGTGTGCCGCTGGCAGGCACCGTACCATAATTAACCACGCTAACAGCATAGTAAGCCGTAAAGCCCGGAACCGCAGCCGAGTATGGCGATATATATACAGCTACATCGGTATACGGGGCAGGTACGCTTAAGCAAAAGTTATTTACCATAGCATCGCCCGGTAAATTCAGGGTAACCGATGTAGGGTTTGGCGTTAGGGCCTGCCCGTTAATGTTTTGTATCCATAGCGTAACAATTCCTTCCGGAACGCTGCTAAATGTATATTGCCCGTTAATATCGGTATAGGCATTAAACACATAATTACCAAAATTACATAATACTAATACACCTGCCGCCGGGCTGTCGGCAGCATCGCAACCGTCGCTGTTAGCATCTAAAGTTACGGTACCCGTAAGTGCGGTGGTACCCGCGCACGGTAGCGTTATCAGTTCTACGGGTACGGGCGCTAAACAGCCTTCAAATGACACTGCAATATAAATGGTTTGCTGGCCCGGCACATAGTTAACAAACGCCTCTGCCGAAGGAATGGCATTTACACCTGCAAGCGCATCGGCCTGGGTTGTATAAAAGCCCTGAACGCTGTAAGTAGGATTTGCCATTTCAAAATCGGACTGTAATTGCAGCAGGTTAAAGGTAGCAAAGCCGGTATTATCAGTATCACATCCCACAAGCGGGCTTGGCGGCACTATACTGCTGCCGCTGCCGTTTATGGTTACGGTATAGCTTAAATTTTCCGAACAAGGCATGTTAGGATCAAACAAATATATGGTAGCACTGGTGGTAAGCGCCGTACCTGCCATAAATAATTGACCAGTACCTCCGGGCCCAGTAAAATACCCATAACCCGCAGGTGGCACCGGAAAAGTATAAATACCGCAGCTAACAACGTCTTCTACCTGCGGAAGGTTGTCTTCAGTTACAACAGTTACCACAAAGCTCTCCTCACTGGTACAGGTGCCATTATTGTAATATACATACACCAACGTTGTTGTAGTAATTATATCACCTGTCAAAATTTGGGTACCTGTACCCCCCGGACCTGTATAATATGCACCTACGGTAAGCGGGGGTGGCGTATAAGAACCACATACGGTAACATCGTTAAAAAAACCTACCGATTGACCCGATCCCACAATTATATGGAAGCTGGTAACATCAAAATCACCAGTGTCGGTATTGGTAACCCTAAGGTAAATGGTTTGGTCAGGCCCCTGCGATACATAGGACGTAGGGTTTGTAATAGCCGGTGCGCCTGCCGCAGCCGATGCCTCACTGGTAAAGTATGTAACCGAAAAAATAACCGGATCCTGGTTGCCCAGAGCTATTGCATTTTGCTGGGTAAGGTCAAAAACCTCATAGCCACACTGGTTAATATTGGGTACCGGGTAGGCTGTAACATCCTGCGCATATGACAGCAATGTAACCAACATAAAGATGAAGGTGAGTAATATTTTTTTCATTGTTAGGTCGTTTTAATTTATATTTGATTGATGTCCGGAAATCTGTTAACAAAACAGGAATCTGTTAAAAAACCCTACTCATCAGCTACTTTTTTATTAATAGATTTTAAAAAACGGTTATACAACCATCTAAATGGATTTACTTTTGTTTCAAAAATAACAATTTGTTATTTTTTGTTAATCTTCTTGTAATCACTTGGTAGCCCGCATTAACATAAGTACTTTTGTACTATAATAAATGAAATAATGGAAGCGAAACAGTTAGTACAATTAGCTGAAGAATTTGGAGGCCCGCTATATATATATGATGCGGAAAAAATACAGTCTCAATACCAGAAACTGGAAAAAGCATTTAGCAAGGTAAACAGCCTGCGTATAAACTATGCGGTAAAGGCACTTAGCAATATATCTATATTAAAGTTACTGAAACAAATGGGCTCGGGCCTGGATACTGTTTCTATACAGGAAGTACGCCTGGGGTTACTTGCCGGCTACGACCCTGAAAGAATTATTTATACTCCTAACGGCGTTTCTATGGAAGAAATAGAAGAAGTAGCTGCGCTGGGTGTACAAATAAATATAGACAACCTTTCTATACTGGAGCAATTTGGTGCAAAACACCCTACCACCCCGGTATGTATACGCATTAACCCGCACGTAATGGCGGGTGGAAACAGCAACATTTCTGTAGGCCACATAGACAGTAAATTTGGTATTTCTATACACCAAATGCCACACTTGCTGCGTATTGTAGAAAATACAGGCATGCACATAAACGGTATACACATGCACACAGGTTCGGATATACTTGATATTGAGGTATTCCTGTATGCTGCCGAAATACTGTTTGAAACTGCGCTAAACTTTAAAGAACTGGAGTTTATAGACTTTGGTAGCGGATTTAAAGTACCGTACAAAAAAGACGATATTCAAACGAATATAGAGGAGCTTGGCAAAAAACTAAGCAAAAGATTTAATAGCTTCTGTGCCGAGTATGGCCGCGAACTTACCCTATGTTTTGAGCCCGGAAAATTCCTTGTTAGCGAGGCCGGTTATTTTATTGCAAAAGTAAACGTGGTAAAACAAACTACCTCTACAGTATTTGCAGGTATAGACACAGGTTTTAACCACCTTATACGCCCTATGCTGTATGGTTCTTACCACCAGATAGAAAATATTTCAAATCCTAAAGGAAAAGAGCGTTTTTACAGTATAGTTGGTTATATTTGTGAAACCGACACGTTTGCAAGCAACCGTCGTATCCCTGAAATTAAGGAAGGCGACCTGCTTTGTTTCCGTAATGCCGGAGCTTATTGTTTCTCTATGTCCAGCAACTACAACTCAAGGGTGCGCCCGGCAGAAGTTTTGTGGTATGAAGGCAAAGGCCACTTAATAAGGCAACGCGAAAGTTTTGAAGACATCATCCGCAACCAGGTTATTTTAGATTTTGAACCGGTTGCAGTTACCGCTTAGGTTATATATATTGTTACTTTTCTAAAAGCCGTAATATCAATAGATACTGCGGCTTTTTTCATGTAATACTATTTTTAGTTAGCCTATACGCAGGCCATTTTCCACTTTAAAATCAGGGGCAAGCAGTATTACATCTCCCTCCTGCCCTACAGCGCCCAGTACCAGGCACTCGCTCATAAAATTAGCTATCTGCTTCTTGGGGAAATTTACTACCGCTACAATCTGGCGGCCGGTAAGTGCTTCTTTAGTGTAGCGTTTTGTTATTTGCGCAGATGATTTCAGTATACCTATCGTTTCACCAAAATCAATAGTAAGCTGAAAAGCAGGCTTGCGCGCATTCGGAAAATCATTTACTTCAACAATTGTCCCTACACGCATTTCTGTTTTATCAAATTCTTCCCAGGTAAGCATATTAGTTATTTTTCCTGGCATTCATTATCTGCCATTGGTCGTTAATGTACTTTACTTTATGCACTTCCTTCATAATATCCTCATGCTCATCGGCATAATAATCGGTGGTTTTATCCTCTTCTGTATCAAGGTCGGCGGCGCGTTCCAGTAAGTTTATCATTACCGGCTGTAGTTTATCTTTAACCAGTTGCGGCATGGCTGCAAATAGTGTTTCAAGTTCTTGTTTAAGCATTGTTGTTTTTTAAGAGCAGTAAAAATAGGCAGAAATATCTACTTCATTTTCATTTTAACAAATGTGTGGTATTTATCCCTTACCCTACAATCTCTTTAAGTTTATCAAAAGAAATAAGGTTCATGTACGCTTTCCTGTTTTGGTCGAATTCTGTAAACTCAAAAAACGGGTTAACCGGTGTAATACTTTCACCAATATTCACGGTTTTAGAAAGTATACCCACACCCCAGTCGGTATCTACGCAGCAGGAATAAACTGTAGGGTTAAAACGCCATTTTAAGAAGGCTTTCCATGTGGTACCGTTCCAGAAACCATTGGCAGGCGTAAAGTAATACCCATAACGTTCGCGCGCGTGAAACTCTGTAGGCGGATTACAGTCGTGCAGTACTATAAAGCCATCGTCTTTAATGTACTGTAAAGCGTTAATTATATCGCGGTCTACCTGGTCGGCCAGGTGAAGGCCGTCAATAAAAATAACATCAAACTTAATGTTGTTGTTAAGGATTTCGTTTGCCGACAGTTTTTCAAAGAAAGCATCGCTGGTCATCTTAAAATCTACCGGATTTTCCTTAAACTCTACTCCCGGATCTACACTGTACTTTTCTGAGGCTTTTATATGATTAAAATTTTTCTCGGGGTTTCTTACCCCTATTTCCAGATAACAGGTTTTATCACCTTTACCGGATAACAGGTAGTTAATTATTTCAGTCCTTACCGGGCTTTTAGATGTTTCTTTACGATTTAGTTTCTGTACATCTACATAATAGGGGTCTTTGAGATAATCAAATCCCTTAATAACATATTTAAAAGGTGCTACTGCAAGAAGCAGTTGTTTAATTTTCATAATATGAACCTGTATCTATTTATTCAAACTGGAAAAACTCCTATACGGCAAAAACCGCTAAACTAATCAAATCCGGGTAATAATAAATTTAAATTTTAATTAAATATACGCGTTATCAATACTGCTTTAAGACTATCCTAACCATCCGTCCCTGTCAAGGCTGCGGTACTGTATGGCCTCACTAATATGATGCGATGCTACCTGCTCGCTGCCTTCCAGGTCTGCTATTGTACGTGCTACCTTAAGTATACGATCATACGCTCGTGCAGAAAGATTTAAACGCTCCATAGCCGTTTTTAATAACTGTAATGAAGCATCATTCAGCACACAATATTCCCTTATCAGCCTTGTGCCCATCTGGGCGTTATAATGTACATTTTCATATTGTTCAAAACGCTGCGTTTGTATTTCCCTGGCAGTAGTTACTCGTTTCCTGATTTCAGCACTGCTTTCGGCTTTGCGGTTATCGCTAAGCTTTTCAAACGGAACCGGCGTCACCTCTATGTGTATATCGATACGATCGAGCAACGGACCCGAAATTTTACTCAGGTAGCGTTGCATTTCATGAGGCGATGAACTCACAGGAGCGTCCGGGTCGTTAAAATATCCTCCGGGACTCGGGTTCATACTTGCCACCAGCATAAAGCTGGACGGATACGTTATGGTAAACCTGGCACGGCTAATAGTTACCTCACGGTCTTCCAGGGGCTGGCGCATTACCTCAAGCACTTCGCGTTTAAACTCGGGCAATTCATCCAGAAATAATACCCCATTATGGGCAAGGCTAATTTCTCCCGGTTGCGGAAAGCTTCCACCTCCTACAAGGGAAACGCTACTTGCCGAATGGTGCGGGCTGCGGAAAGGGCGCTGGTTCATAAGGCCCACATTTTTTATTTTACCGGCCACACTGTGTATCTTAGTGGTTTCAAGTGCTTCTCGCAGGGTCATGGGTGGCAGTATACTGGGCAGGCGCTTTGCCAGCATAGTTTTACCAGCGCCCGGCGGCCCTATAAGTATAATGTTATGCCCGCCTGCGGCGGCTATTTCCATACAGCGCTTTATACTCTCCTGCCCTTTTACGTCGGCAAAATCAAACTCAGGGAAGTCGAGTGTTTTATAAAATTCCTCACGGGTATTTACCACCGTAGGTTCAAGTGTACTACGTCCTTCAAAAAAATCGATAATCTCAGATACGTTTTCCAGTCCGTATACATCAATACCGGTAACTATGGCAGCTTCCTTTACGTTTTGCTTCGGCAGGAAAAAACCTTTAAAGCCCTCCTCTTTTGCCTTTATAGCAATGGGAAGCACGCCTTTAATGGGCTGTAGCGAACCGTCTAATGATAATTCGCCCATAATAATATACTTGTCTACCTCATCAGATTTTATCTGCCCTGAAGCAGCCAATATTCCTACGGCAAGTGTAAGGTCGTACGCCGAGCCTTCTTTTCGTAAATCGGCCGGAGCCATGTTTATGGTTATCTTTTTTCCGGGCAGGCTGTAGCCATTGTTTTTTAATGCGGCTGCTATACGGTAGCTGCTTTCTTTAACAGCATTATCGGGCAAGCCCACCAGATGATAACCTACACCTTTATCTATATTTACCTCAACGGTTATGGTAGTGGCTTCTACACCAAATACGGCACTGCCGTAAACTTTTATCAGCATAGTTGGTTAGTAAAATTGGATTTGTAAGGTACGTATTTATTTTTTTAATCCATAATACCGGCTTAGCGCTAATTTTATATTATTTTTAGCATGGCTATTAACCATACTAAAATTTAAATCAACTAATTTAACCTTCAAAAATAAACAGTTATGGGATTATTTAATGCAATTATGGGTCATGCCAGCGAAGTGAGCATGGAGAAACTGAATGAAGAATTTGGGCCGGTACTCGTAAGCGGCGAAATAATAGAAAAAGGCTACAAACTGGTAAGGGATATGTTTGTTTTTACAAACAAGCGCCTTATACTGGTAGACAAACAAGGGCTTACAGGCAGCAAGGTGCAGTACCTTACTATACCCTATGGCAGCATTATTAAATTTAGTAAAGAGAGTGCCGGTATGCTGGACCTGGATGCCGAACTAAAAATATGGATACGCGGAGAGGCGCAGCCTATATCAAAACACTTTGGGCGCGATAATAACATTAACGAAGTGTATAAAGTGCTTAGCGAGCATATATTGAAATAAGCTTCCTTGAGGTTATTTATTTTTCTTATCAAAGCCTTTCCACATATTTACATAATGCGAAGTAGGGAGTTTAGGAACAATCAGAGTTTTATTTGTACTTATTGCAGTTTCTTCAGTAGAACATGAAACAGAAACAAAAGCAGAGACAACTAATAACACAATGACTTTTTTCATAACCTGAGGCTTAATTGATTTTCAAACTATTTGTAATCAATCAAATATATAAAAAAATGGTCAGAATTTCTTCTGACCATTTTCATTTCATAAGCATTATGAGATATTATTATTTAAACCCGATGATTTCTTCTTCGGCTGCAATAACGTCTTCTACATATTTTTTGTAAGCTGCATAATCTGCTGTGCTTACATTATCCCATGAGATATCTACATCGCGTACCACTTTTAGTTTATTTGGGGCAATCTGCTCGTAGGTAAGGCTGTATTTGTGCCCTTTAAAAGCAAAGGTATGGTTTTGCGGTACCTCCATAAACTTTTTGCCTTCGGGTATGTTCACTATCACTTCGCTGTTATAGTGGTTTATATTCTCGTAAGATGAATAGTTAATATCGTAGTTACGCTTTTCAGTATTAATAATAGCCTTGGTATAAATACGGTCTACATAAGGAACCTCAAAAATTTTAAGGCTACCTACTGACTGCAGCTTTTCTGATACTGAAAACTTGGTTTCGTACTTTATTTCAGGCAAAAAACGATCGTTATTTAAAAGCTTGGCATCTTCAAACACCACTACCTTGCTCAGCTTGTCATTAAAGTCGTCTTCAAATTCCTTTTTTCTTACATCGGCTGTAGTAGACTCGCTAAACAGTTCGTTATAATACGCTTTGTAAGCTCCTGTTACAGTATGTATATTGTCAAACTTCTTACTGTTCTCATCAATGTTAATTGTACTTACTGTAGAAACAGCTGTAGGCAAAGCATTAGTAAACGGAATATTAATAAGCGTTGATTTTTCGTTCTCTGCTTTATCAAAAGAAATTACCAGTGCATTGGCTTTATACAGGCTTGTAGGCAGCGCTTTAAACGGCAGGTACTTATCGGTCATTTCTAAAAAGTGCTCTTTTCCGTCTATAATTACTTTTACAATACAGTGATTAAATGAAATAGACGGCAGCTTAAGCGATTGTATACCGTTATCATTTGTTTGTACCAGTACAAGGTTTGCTTTAAGGCCGGCACGCTCTGCCATTGCCACAAACAATGTTGATACGTCTTTACAGTCGCCCAGCTTAGTTGTAATGGTTTTAGACGGTTTTTGCGGCACATAACCACTCTGCCTGAAGTCAAGCGAACTGTAGGTAATATTTTCCTCAATGTACTTATATATCCTGTAGGCTATTTCTTCCTGCTTAAGTCCGTCTGTTCCTTTAGGGAAAATTTCGTTGTAGGTTTTTATCGCAATGTTATCCATCTTGATGTTCTTTTTCACCAGGTCTGCATACCAGTTAGAGATTTCTGACCATGATTTTATAGAACTTACCGCCAACTTACATATCAAATCGTTGTAATTTGGTGCAAAATCCTCTAAAAGCGGTATAGCCGGTGTATCCTTCTTTTCCCAGTAGATATACGTACGATCTTTTATTTTCCTGGTTTTAGACGGAATTGTTCCGTTTGTGATATTGTTTGCAAACGAAATTCCTTCAGGATAAATGATACCAAAAATAGTTTGCTTAGACGGGTATACACTGTTAAAATAATAATCAAGCGTAAAATCCCTGTAAAAACGCCCGTAACTGTTATCAGTAGTTTCATAGCATACATGAACCACATCGCCCACCTTAAGATTTGTAAACACTACCGTACCATAGTTTTGTTCACCGGGTACAAGGCTGCCATCGGGTTTTACTATTTCAGCTTTAATAACATTTAAGTTGTTTCCGTTTATTTCATATTCCTTAAGGCCTTCTACACCATTTTCTGCAACTACTTCATATACGTAAGTAATTTTGGTTTTGCGGCCTCCTTCAGGCAATATGTTTACTATGTACTCATCTAACAGAATGTTTAGGCCATAATTAGAAGCCATTTTCGAGTTCCTGCGCTGTTTTATAAGCGTGTATACATCTTTAGTTACCACTTCTTCCAGTTCATCAGGAACTTTAGTAATATCGTAAAGTGTTTTTCTTAAATCATTGTTGCCTGAATGATGAACCAGTGCTTCCCTAAAATACTTTTCGGCATCCTTGGTGTTCTTCAGCGAATTATAGCTCCTACCCTTTTCTTCAAGTAATTCGAATGAATACGGGAAATTCTTCAGCCCGGTATTACTGTATTTAAGTGCTTCCTCATAATTATTATCGTTATTAGCCAGGGTTATCGCAGAACTATACATGCTGTTAAAATAAGGATAATGCTCTATGCGCTCATTTACAAGCTTTTTTACATCATCTTTTCGGTGCATATCATTATAACAGGCAATAAGTTTACCCGTTAAATCCTGACTATCACGCTTTTCTGCCAGTTTCTCATAAATAGAAAGCGTTTTGTCCTTGTCGTTTTTCATTGTGGTATACAACCCTGCAAATGTGGTAATAAAAGTTTCATTGTTATGGGTAACAGCTAAAAACTCATCCAGCTTTTTAAACGAAAGGTCGATATCAGAATTTCTTAGTGCTATAATGTAGTCAAACAGCATGGCGTAGTTTGGCGTAAGCAGTTTAGCCGCTTTTGCCTTATACTTTTCAAGCTCTGTAAGATTAGACTCTTCAAGAAAATTACCATCATCAAATTTTGACACAATGCTGTAATAATAATTTTCATCATCGCGCATCATGTTCTTTTTAAGCTCTTCTACCTTGTTTTCGTCATCGGTGTGCGTATAATGCGAAATAAGAAGCGTATTAAGAAAAGAACTTGCCGGGTACTTCTCAGACAGTTTCTCTAAAGCCTCAAATGCCTGTTCATCTTTATGGTTATCTGTTAAGGTATTAAAAAGTAAAATGGCATACAGAGGATTATTCGGTTGTTCTTTGCATTTCTTTATAAGATACGACTCAAAATCAGGCAGTACCTCTTCAGCATTTAAATCGGCTGAAGCGCTTTTTGTATACGGTTTATACGTATCAAAATATTCTAAACCGCTTACCACATTACCATTAACATCTTTTATCGAAGCAAAAAAGTAATCGTTTCCACCATTTACAGATGATTTAAGCAACAGCCTGTTAGTACCTTTTTTAAGGTTAAACTTTAGTTTGTATGCATTAAGGTCGGCCGATTCTATTTTGTCATTTACATACACCTCTACATCGTTTACAAATATCTTTAACGGGCCGCTTGCCGAAAAGTTCAGTACCACAATTTTATCATCGGGGCTGTTAATAAAAGTTTGGGCATAGATAATTCCGTTACCATACTCATTTTCATTTGAATAAAAATGATAACCTTCTTTTTGTGGTATGGCAGGGTTGTACCAGTTTATAATACCGTTACTGTTAGCATTAAAGGTTTTGTCGTTTTTAGCATACGTTTCCGGCTCATACTCTGTTTCAAGGCCACTGCCGTTTAAATTTTCAAAAACACCGCAAAACTGCCACTTTTCTATGGCACCAAGCTTGGCTATATTAGCAGAGAATCCTTCATAATTACGGCGCCTGCGGTCAAAAATAGCCTTGTTGTACAGTACAAACAAGTCATTTTTATATGCCTCAGTACCGGCTACAAAATCTACCTTTTCATAAGCATAATCATCATAGCCACCTGCATTTACATTACTCACCCCAAAAGGCCAATACCACACAGGGTACAGGAGATCTTTACTTTCAGGAAATTTAGAAAAGGTTTTAAAAAAATCACTGTTAAAAGACGACTGCCCCAGCTCTACATCAATAATAGCATCGAGCAGTACAAGCTCTGCACTGGTATCTTTCTTTTTCTTAAGGTCTTTATCAAAAAGCTTACGGGCATCTTCACGCTTATTTTTCAGCAACAAGTCCCACACTTTATCCTGGCTGGTTTGTGCTTGTGCAATACTTGCTACCAGCAGTAATGCTAAAAGTATTTTTTTCATAATTAATAATGGTTGTTAGTTTTTATTTTCCAGCAAAGGCACAAAACGAAACTCGCCCAATTCGTGCTTTTCAAAACGGGTTTCGTCTATACGTATTAAAAGGTTCATCATTTGCACTTCATTCTCTCCGCCTACCGGAATTACCAGCCTGCCACCTATTTTTAGCTGGGCCATAAGTGGTTTGGGTATCATGGGCGCACCCGCAGTAACAATAATACTGTCAAACGGAGCAAAATTTGGCAGTCCTTTATAACCATCGCCAAAAGAAAGGTGCTTAGGGCGCACACCCAGTTTAGGCAGTAATACCGAAGTAGATTTAAACAACTCGCTTTGGCGCTCTACACTATACACAGCAGCCCCCATAGCAAACAACACGGCCGTTTGATAACCGCTGCCTGTACCTATTTCTAATACTTTGTGTCCCCTTTGTACCTGCAGCAGCTGACTTTGGTACGCCACGGTGTAAGGCTGCGATATGGTTTGCCCTGCACCTATAGGAAACGCCTTATCCTGGTAGGCATAATCTTCAAAACTGGAGTTTAAAAACAAGTGGCGCGGAATTTTTTTAATAGCATCCAATACGTTCCTGTCAGTAATTCCTTTCTGTTCCAGTACACTTACAAGTTGGTTACGTAATCCCTGATGTTTGGCGGTATCTTTCAATCTTAAAAGCTGTTAATTTTTGTAAAAATAGCAAACAAAAGCGATAATTTCCAAAACAAATATTAAACGTAAAATAGTACTTTTTATTGAATAAAACAGCTGTAAAACATTTCGTTTTTTTGGAAATTCGGATTAAATAATCTTACTTTTGTTTAAAATAATAACACCTATGCTAAAAGTTGGCGTTTTAGGCGCAGGCCACCTGGGGAAAATTCACCTGCGCTTGCTAAACCAGTCTGATAAATACGAACTTGTGGGTTTCTTTGACCCGAACAGCGATAATGCTGATAAAGTTTCAAAAGAATTTGGCTATACAAAATTTAACACCATAACAGAGCTTATTAATGCTGTAGACGTGGTGGATATAGTAACTCCTACCCTGTCGCATTTTGATTGTGCCAAAGAGGCAATTTCTGCAGGGAAACATATTTTTATAGAAAAACCCATAGCTAATACCATTGAGGAAGCCGATGAAATCATTGCACTGGCAAATCAATACAATGTAAAAGGACAGGTAGGTCACGTAGAGCGTTTTAACCCTGCCTTTATAGCTACCCGCAGCAAAATAGAAACCCCCATGTTTATAGAAACACACCGCCTGGCCGAGTTTAACCCTCGTGGCACAGATGTTCCTGTAGTATTGGATTTAATGATACACGATATAGACGTTATACTAAGCGTGGTAAAATCGCCGGTAAAAGCCATTAGTGCCAGCGGCGTATCGGTAATCAGCGAAACGCCGGATATTGCCAATGCCCGTATAGAGTTTGAAAACGGTTGTGTAGCTAACCTTACCGCAAGCCGCATTTCGCTTAAAAACATGCGCAAGAGCCGTTTCTTCCAGAGGGATGCTTATATATCTGTAGATTTCCTGGATAAAACCTGCGAAGTCGTAAAAATGAAAGATGCCCCTGAAACTCCGGGCGATTTTGATATTATACTTCAAAATGCTGAAGGGCTTAAAAAGCAGATTTATTTTGAAAACCCTGAAATTGAGGCAAACAACGCAATACTTGACGAACTGGAAACCTTTGCCGATGCTATAAACAACGGTACTGAGCCCGTAGTAACGCTTAAAGACGGTACCGAGGCGTTAAGGGTAGCCTATAAGATTATTGAGTGCTTTAATAAGTAAACAAATTTTACTATAACCCAAATCACTGCGCCTCCGGCAGCAACCTCTAATTAAACAGGAGGATAACCAAATGAAAAACATTGCAGTAATAGGCGCAGGCACCATGGGCAACGGAATAGCCCACGTATTTGCCCAGAGCGGCTTCAGTGTAAAGCTGATAGACGTTTCGGAAAAAGCGCTTGAAAAAGGTATTAATACCATTGCCGCTAACCTGGACAGGATGGTAGCCAAAGGTACCATAACCGATGAAGACAAGTTTAAAACCATAGGCAACATTATTACCTATACCGATATTGAAGACGGTGTGGTAAATGTAGACCTTGTGGTAGAGGCTGCTACTGAAAATGTAGACCTGAAACTGAAAATATTTAAAGATTTGGACAAGTATTGTGCAGCCGAAACAGTATTGGCCACCAATACTTCTTCTATTTCTATAACTCAGATTGCTGCGGTTACAGCTCCTTCAAGGCAGGACAAGGTAATAGGCATGCACTTTATGAACCCGGTGCCTATTATGAAACTGGTAGAAATCATTCGTGGCTACAACACCTCAGATGCGGTTACCAAAGCCATAATGGAACTGTCTGAAAAGCTGGGCAAAGTACCTGTAGAGGTTAACGACTACCCGGGCTTTGTGGCAAACCGCATACTTATGCCCATGATAAACGAAGCCATAGAAACCCTGTATAACGGTGTGGCGGGCGTTTATGAAATAGATACGGTAATGAAACTGGGCATGGCTCACCCTATGGGTCCGCTGCAACTGGCCGACTTTATAGGCCTTGATGTATGCCTAAGTATACTTAACGTAATGTACGACGGCTTTAAAAATCCTAAATACGCACCATGCCCACTATTAGTAAACATGGTACGTGCCGGTAAGCTCGGCGTAAAATCAGGCGAAGGTTTTTATGACTACAGCGAAAGCAAAAAAGCTGAAAAAGTAGCGTATAAAAAGTAGTTTACAGTCTCAGTCACAGTTTTCAGTCCGTCATTGCGAGAAAGAACTACGAAGCAATCTTCTTTTTTTTGCAATGATGGACTAAAATCTGTAAAAATTCACTCCTGTTAGCCTGAGCCTGTCTGAGTCCGCGTTCCAAAACCTGAAACTTTAAACCTGAAACAAAAAATCCTTGGCTACAATAGTACCTTTTAAAGCGGTTCGCCCCTCGCGCGACAAAGTAAGTCTTGTTACCTGCCGTTCGTATGACGAATACAGTCCTGCCGAGCTGGCTTCACAACTGGATTACAATCCATTTTCGTTCCTGCATGTGCTTAACCCTGCGTATATAAACCAGCAAAAACTGTCGGAAAACGTACGCTTCAGGTCGGTACACAATAAGTACAATGATTTTAAGGAGGAAGAAATACTGCGACAGGAAAGCAATGCCGTTTTTTATCTCTATGAAATACAGAGCAAAAACACCACCTATACGGGTATTGTGGCAGGTACTTCTATAGCAGATTACCAAAAGAACATTATAAAAAAGCATGAGGACACCCTGCCCTACAGGGTATCTTACTTTAAGGATTATCTGCACCTTACAGGCTTTAATACCGAACCGGTTTTAATTACCTACCCCGAAAATAACGACCTGGAGCAATGGATAACTGCGCGCAAGCAAAAGCGTCCGCTATATTTATTTTCATCACTCAACCGCGATAAACATACGCTGTGGCGTATAAAAGACGAAAGCGAGATACAGTGGCTTCAGGCACAGTTTGCCAATATGCCCAGCCTGTACATAGCCGACGGGCACCACCGCAGTGCTTCAGCAGAAATGCTGTATGAAGAATTTAAATCAGGAGGCAATGCCAACCTGGATTATTTTATGAGTTTCCTGATAGCGGAAAAAGACCTGAAGATATACGAGTTTAACCGTTTGGTTCAGGATCTTAACGGACACAGTACAGCAGATTTCCTATCATTACTAAGCGATGATTTTGATATAGAGAATCGCCATTTGGAACTATGGAAACCTTCTAAAAAGTTTGAATTCGGCATGTACCTGCAAGGGGAGTTTTATTCGCTCACATTAAAAGAAACATCTTTTAAAGACACGCATGAAGCCCTTGACGCACAGATATTGTACACCAAGGTACTTCAACCGTTACTGGGTATAGAAGATTTGCGCAACGATAGCCGTATAGAATACCTGCCCGGCACAAAGTCCATTACAGCAATTAAAGAACTGGTAGACGAAGGCCTGTTTGCAGTAGGCTTTACCCTCTTCCCGGCATCTATAGAAGAAATAAAGGCACTGGCAGACAACAACCAGATTATGCCTCCAAAAAGCACGTATATAGAACCAAAATTACGTAGCGGATTAGTGGTGTATGAATTGTAGGTTATTTGTGGATTCGCGGATTTGTTAATTTGATTATTCGTAAGTATTGTACCTTTGCAAGAACTATCACAGTAAACTAATAAAATGTCAATAGCAAGTAACCTTAACGATATAAAAAGTTCCCTCCCGCCCCACGTTACCCTTGTAGCGGTAAGTAAAACCAAGCCTGTAGCTGACCTTATGGAAGCCTACAATGCGGGGCAACGTATTTTTGGCGAGAACAAAATACAGGAAATGACCGAAAAATGGGAACAAATGCCCAGAGATATACAATGGCACATGATAGGCCACGTACAAACCAATAAGGTAAAGTACATGGCACCCTACGTATCGCTTATACATGGTGTAGACAGCCTTAAACTGCTTACCGAAATTAACCGTCAGGCAGCGCGCTACCGCAAAACTATTAATTGCCTGCTTCAGGTACACATAGCCGAAGAAGAAACAAAATTCGGTATGGATGAAGCGGAGCTAACAACAGTATTGACTTCGGATGAGTTTAAACAAATGCAAAATATTTGTGTAACCGGCCTTATGGGTATGGCTACATTTACTGAGGATGAAACCCAGATTAAAAAGGAGTTTACCCACCTGAAAAACATTTTTGACAAACTCAAACAGTCAGAACTTTCAGAAAAAACTTTAAACTTTAAACCTGAAACGTTATCTATGGGCATGAGTGGTGATTACAAAATAGCCATAGCATGTGGCAGCACTATGGTACGTATAGGCAGCAGTATATTTGGGAGCAGATAATTTTGTACATTTGCATATAACCCCTTACCGAAAGGGTAACAATTGACCTTAAAACTGAAATATTTTTTTTTGTACGCAATACTCGACATAGAAACTACCGGAGGGCAGTTTAACGAAGAAGGAATAACCGAAATAGCCATATACAAATATGATGGCCATGAAGTTGTAGACCAGTTCATAAGCCTTGTAAACCCGGAAAAACCCATACAACCCTTTGTGGTAAAGCTTACCGGCATAAACAATGCCATGCTTCGCAGCGCCCCAAAGTTCTATGAAGTAGCAAAGCGTATTATAGAAATAACCGAAGGCTGCATCCTTGTAGCCCATAACGCCCAGTTTGACTACCGTGTACTGCGTACCGAGTTTAAAAACCTGGGGTATGATTTTGAGAAACAAACCCTTTGTACTGTAGAACTCAGCCAGAAATTACTACCCGAACAACCGTCGCACAGCCTGGGTAAACTGGTGCGCTCTCTGGGTATTCCTATTACAGACAGGCACCGTGCCACCGGCGATGCCATGGCTACCGTACAGCTTTTTAAGCTGCTGCTGCAAAAAGACACCGAAAAAGAAATTGTTCGCAGCCTTATAAAAACGGAGGGACAAAAAGGTATTTCGCCACGATTGCTGGATATGCTGGAAGGATTACCTTCTATTACCGGCATCTATTACATTTATAAAGAAGACGGTACGCTAATATACATTGGCAAAAGCCGCAATATAAAAAAACGCGTTAACCAGCATTTTACAGGTACATCCCGAAAGTCGAAACGCATACAGCGCGACGCCTTTACCGTAACCTATGAGGAAACCGGAAGTGAGCTTATAGCCCTGCTAAAGGAATGCCAGGAAATAAAGGTTAACAAACCCATACTAAACCGCGCACAGAAAAAAACAGTTTACCCTGTTTCGTTATACGCCGAAAAGAACGCTGATGGCTACATTGCCCTAAAGCTGCTTAAAACCGATGGCCGTAAAAAGGAAATCATTTCTTTTACCGGAAGTGTGGAGGCTAAAAGCGCGTTATACCGTATTACTGAAAAGTATAAACTGTGCCAAAAGGTTAACGGCATGGACCCTTCGGTTAAGGAAGCTTGTTTTCCTTATGGTATGGGCGGCTGCAACGGTGCCTGTATAAAACAGGAAGCCCCGGCAGAATACAATACCCGTGTAGAAGAATTCATTAAAATGAACAGCTTCTTTAACCAGAGCCTTATTATTATAGACCGCGGCCGTACTATTGACGAACGCAGTGCGGTGCTTATAGAAAACGGCATATACAAAGGCTACGCATTTTTTAACCTGAACTATCAGGTAACGCAGATAGATATTCTGAAGAATATACTGATACCGATGGATAATAACCGCGATGCCAAAAAAATCATCCAGGAATACATCCGTAAAAAGAAAGCCCTGAAAACCATCCGTTTCTAATTGTCATGCCTGTTACTAAAAATAAATACCTTATCACAGTTATAGGCCCTACTGCCATTGGTAAAACAGCAATGGCAATACAACTTGCGCAGCATTATAACTGCGAAATCATATCGGCAGACAGCAGGCAGTTTTTTAAGGAAATGGCTATTGGCACTGCCGTACCCTCTACTGATGAACTGGCTGCTGCCAAACACCATTTTATACAGAACATAAGCATTTTTGAGGAATATACCGTAGGTGATTTTGAACGTGATGCCATAGCTAAACTTGATGAACTGTTTGAAACCAGTGATTATGCGGTTATGGTAGGCGGATCAGGACTTTATATTGATGCTGTACTGAAAGGCTTTGACGATTTCCCGGAAATAGCCCCGGAAGTTCGTGAAGAGATAAAAGCCCGCTATGAAGCCGAAGGCATTACTTATCTTCAGGAAGAACTAAAGCGGTTCGACCCGGTTCATTATGAAAATGTAGCCAAGGAAAATCCGCAACGTATGATGCGCGCCCTTGAGGTAAGCATAGGCAGTGGCCGTCCCTACTCTTCTTTCCTGAATATTAAAAAGAACAGCCGCAGGTTTACCCCAATAATCATTGGCTTAGAAGCCGAAAGGGAATTGATGTACAACCGCATAAACATGCGGGTAGATATTATGGTGCAACAGGGACTTATTGAAGAAGCAAAAGCACTATACCCGCACAAAGAACTTAATGCCCTGCAAACTGTAGGCTACCGCGAATTGTTCAGTTATTTTGATGGAGAATGGGATTTAGCTTTTGCCATTGAGGAAATAAAAAAGAACACGCGCCGTTTTGCTAAAAGGCAAATGACATGGTTCCGCCGCACCGGGGGTACTAAGTGGTTTGATTTTACAACCGCACCCTCTGAGATCATTAACTACATAAACGAAACAACATGCCTATAGCACCCGACTTTACATCGGTATACAGCCACGACTGGGAGATAAATTTTATACAGTGTACCCCAAACGGATTGCTAAAGCATACCGAACTGTGTAACATACTGCAGCTTACAGCGGGTTATCATGCCGAAAAGGGAGGGCTTAGTTTTGCCGATATGCAGGAACACCATCAGGCATGGGTACTTAGCCGCATGCGTGTAGAGGTTGATGAGCTGCCACGCTGGCGTGATGTAGTTACTGTAAAAACCTGGATATACGACTTGCAGGGATCGCGCTCTATACGCGCACTGGAACTATGGAAGGGCGATAAAAAACTTGCCGGAAGTGTTACCTATTGGGCTGTTTTTAATACCAAAACCCGCAGGGCCGAACCTTTGGCATTGCCACACGAACATTTTGAAAAATATCCTGACAGGGAAGCAACGGCTGAGTCCTTTAAAAAAGTAGACTTAAATCGTGAAACCACAATAGCAGCCGAATACAAAACCGTACTTAGCGACCTGGATATTGTAAACCACGTAAACAACGTAAAATACCTGGAGTGGTGCCTTGATGCCATAAACCCAAGACCACTGCTGAAACAACAGTTACAAAGTTTTGACATGAATTTTATGCGGGAGCTTCAACTTGGTGAAACTGTCCAGCTACTGACAGCCAACGATGATACGCAAACATTCTTTAGCATTAATAAAGAAGACAAAGCCTGTTTTGCATTGGAACTAAACTGGAAATAATCAGTATAAAAGCTGAATTTCTTTTAGCCCATATTCCACTATAGTGTCGTTCTCAAGCAGCACTTGCAGGTAGCCGTTTTCAGACACGCCTTGTATAATACCCATAAACCGGTTTCCATCGGCTTCAAAAGGCATTGGTACACCTTTTTTAAACAGCATGTCATGATAATCCTGCCATAATACGGCAGCACCATTATCTTGTAGTTTCAATATGTTTTGTTTTATACTGTTCAGCACCGCCGTAAGCACCTCATTTTTATCAAACTCCCTTGATGCAGCCACTGCCATAGAAGAAGCCTTTGGCAGTCCGTTAAAGTTTTGCTGGTTTACATTCAGCCCTATTCCTATTACAGAATGTATTTCGCCATTGCTTTTAAAGCTGTTCTCTATAAGTATGCCTGCTATTTTTTTATTACCTGCCAAAATGTCGTTAGGCCATTTAACAGACACATCTGCTATTCCAAAAGAAAGTACCGCATCGGCAATGGCGGTAGCAATGGCTACGTTTAATGAAAAAATAGCCGCGCTATTTGTTATCAAATCTTTAAGCAACAGGCTAAATGTAAGGTTTTTACCGGGTTCGGCATTCCATACAGCGCCCATTTGCCCACGCCCTCCGGTTTGCACGTCGGCTGTTACTACTGTAAAATTTTGGATGTCACCGGAAGATAAAAGCTCTTTAAGGTAGTCATTTGTAGAGCTTATGGCACTGAGTTTGATAATATTCATATGAAAACAGCCGCTTGTTATTGCTTTTTCTCGTATATTTAAAGTCAAAAGTAAACACAAAAAATGGTAACTTTGCGTAACAATATAAATTTTTAGATGGCAAAAAAAAATGTAAGTAATGATGATTTGCTTGCCAACATCATCAAAGGGATTGAGGAAGTAAAAGGAAATGATATAGATATTCTTGACCTAAGGGAGCTGGAAAATACTGTATGCGATTATTTTGTAATATGCAATGGTACCAGTAATACCCAGGTAAATGCCATAGTAAACTCCATACAAAAAATAGTTTCCCGCGAATTAAAAGACAAGCCATGGCACGTAGAAGGTACTGACAATGGTGAGTGGGTACTTATGGACTATGTAAATATAGTGGTGCATGTTTTCCAGAAACATGTAAGGGAATATTATAACATAGAAAGCCTTTGGGGCGACGCCCGTATAACGTCGATAGCAACAAACTACTAAAGAAGAAAGTAAAATAAATGTCACAAGATAATAAACCAAACAAGGTCAAAGTAAGCCCATGGCTTATTTATGGCGGTATCCTGCTTATGTTCCTGGGGATAAATTATTTTTCGGGAGCAGCAAACTGGAGTGACCCTTCACCTATTTCTATCTCAAAGTTCTACAAATTCTTAGACAGCGGGCAGATAAGCAAAGTAGTATACAACAAAAGCACTACCGACGTTTATTTAAAACCTGAGGCGCTTAAGCTAAAAGAAAACGAAGGCGTACGTAAGAATATATTTGAAAAACCAAACAAAGGCCCTCACTATACCGTAAACATAGGTAGTGACAACCAGCTTTTCTTAAAAAAACTTGATGAAGCTGACGAAGCCCACAAAATAAACGAATACAGTGCACAACCCGACAGCATTTGGGGCGAAGTACTAATCACATTACTTCCTATCGTAGCATTTGTAGCCATCTGGATTTTTGTAATGCGCAGAATGGCAGGTGGCGGTGCCCCTGGCGGTGGCGGACAGATATTTAACATTGGTAAAAGCCGTGCTAAACTGTTTGACGAGAAAAACGACATTAAAGTTACCTTTAAAGATGTAGCAGGCCTAGAAGGTGCTAAAGAAGAGATACAGGAAATTGTTGAATTCCTGAAAAATCCTGAAAAGTACACCAGCATAGGTGGTAAAATACCTAAGGGAGCCCTGCTTGTAGGCCCTCCGGGAACAGGTAAAACCCTGCTTGCCAAAGCCGTAGCCGGCGAAGCCCGTGTACCGTTCTTCTCTCTGTCAGGTTCTGATTTTGTGGAGATGTTTGTAGGTGTAGGTGCCAGCCGCGTACGCGACCTGTTTAAACAAGCTAAAGAAAAATCGCCTTCTATTATATTTATAGACGAGATTGATGCTGTGGGCCGTGCCCGTGGTAAAAACAACTTCTCAGGCTCTAACGACGAGCGCGAAAACACCCTGAACCAGTTACTTACCGAAATGGATGGTTTTGGTACAAATACTAACGTTATTGTACTTGCAGCCACTAACCGTGCCGATGTACTGGATAAGGCGCTTATGCGTGCCGGACGTTTTGACCGCCAGATTTATGTAGACCTACCGGACATTCGTGAGCGTAAGGAAATCTTTGAAGTACACCTTAAGCCACTTAAAAAATCCGAAGGACTTGATACTGAGTTCCTGGCTAAGCAAACACCGGGCTTTAGCGGTGCCGATATAGCAAACGTATGTAACGAGGCGGCTCTTGTAGCGGCACGTAAAGACAAAAAAGCGGTAGACAAACAGGATTTCCTTGATGCTGTAGACCGTATAGTAGGCGGCCTTGAGAAAAAGAATAAAATTGTTTCTCCTGAAGAAAAACGCGCCATTGCCATACACGAAGCAGGTCACGCTACAGTAAGCTGGATGCTGGAACACGCGGCTCCGCTTGTAAAAGTAACCATTGTACCTCGCGGACAAAGCCTTGGTGCTGCATGGTACCTGCCTGAAGAAAGGCTAATTGTACGCCCTGACCAGATGCTGGACGAAATGTGTGCCACTATGGGAGGACGTGCTGCCGAGAAAGTAATCTTTGACAAAATTAGCACCGGTGCACTAAGCGACCTTGAAAAAGTTACACGCCAGGCACGCGCCATGGTTACTATTTATGGCCTTAACGACAAACTGGGCAATATTACCTACTACGACAGTTCGGGACAAAGTGAATACAACTTCTCTAAACCGTACTCTGAAGAAACTGCCCAGGTAATAGATAAAGAGATATCTACTATTATAGAGGAGCAATATCAAAGGGCTATTACCTTACTAAACGAAAACAAGGACAAACTGCTTAAACTTGCCGACATTCTTATAGAACGTGAGGTAATTTTTAAAGACGACCTTGAAGAAATTTTCGGAAAAAGGCCATACGAAAAAATTGGCCCTGAGGTTCCTACGGAAGCATAATTGCGAAAATCATAATTATAAGCTAAAAATCTTAATTCAGCCTCAAAATTGAATTAAGATTTTTTTATCTTTGAATTTGAGGAAAAAAATGGAGTAACAGAGGTATATGAGCCTATTTAAGAAAATTTTTGGCACAAGTGATACACCGGGAGAAGATAAGGAAAAAGAAAACAATCCTTACCTTCCGGAACAACAGCTGCCTGTTGATGAATTGTTTACACTGAACTTTAAGAAGAACGGCGGCAAGTTTATTTACTGTGACAGCACTACTGACCTACAGGAACAGTTTATAAATGTACTGGAAGAAAACGACTGGTTTGAATGCGAAGCAATGTGTTTTGAACCGCGTTTGTACCCTTTACTCGACGAAAACAAGCTACAATATAAGAATACGGCACACCCGAAGTTTATTTTAGCTACCTGCGAAAGCCTTGTAGCAGATGATGGTTCTATATTGTTTTCATCTAACCAGATAAAACAGCACAAACCGGGCTACCTTCCGGACAATATGATTATCTACGCAACTACAAGCCAGATATTAGGAAACAAAAGTGATTGCCTTAGGGCAATAAAGCGTAGATATGATAAGGACTACCCTACTAATATTACCGCGATAAAATATTTTGAAAAAGCTAAAGACGAGGATTTCCTTCGTTATGGTAGTGTAGCTAAAAACCTGTACCTTCTCCTTTTAGAAGACCTTTAATATGAGTGAAAGCATTACCCGAACGATTTCCGGGCTTGTATATATAGCGCTTTTACTAGGTGCCACCCTGCTATCCCCTATAAGTTTTACAGTACTATTTGCCATATTCCTGCTCATAGCAGTACACGAATATTGTAAGTTGTCGCATCTTGATGTAAAATTACCCCTGGGCATAACCATAGTAGGTATCGGGCTGTTTTGCATATACATATCTAACGACCTGAAAACAAATTTACTGCTAAATGCTGCTGCATTGTTTGTATCGGTTGGGCTACTTATAGAGCTATTTAAAACAGGGCCTTCTGCCCCACGCGATAAAAGCGCAAAACTGGTAAGGCTCATTGGTTATGTAATTGTTCCTTTTATACTTATTATAAAACTGCCTTTCTTAAATACCGAGTACAACCCGTATGTAATTATAGGTATGTTTATAATGATATGGGCCAATGACACATTTGCCTATATTGTAGGGAAAGGCATAGGAAAGAACAAACTTTTTGAACGTATATCTCCAAAAAAGACTATTGAAGGATTTGTAGGCGGCGTAGTGTTTACTGTAGCCGGAGCCTACATACTGGCATTATATTACACCTTTCTTAGCCCGTGGCAATGGATGGGTTTTGCTGCAATAGTAGCTATCTTTGGCACATTGGGCGACTTAGTTGAATCTAAACTGAAGCGCACAGCCGGTGTAAAAGACAGCGGCAATATTATGCCGGGGCATGGAGGTATACTTGACAGGCTGGATAGCGTGTTATTTGCCGTACCTTTCTTATTTTTGTATTACCAAATCATACTATATGTTTCATAAAGAAGGAGCCAAGATTATTGTAATCGCACTATTTACCACCACGGTAATTGCATTATTATCTGACAAATTTATTGAGGACAGCACACTCAAGCTTATTGTACAGCTTGTAGCATTTGCATTCCTTATACTGGTGTTGCAGTTTTTCAGGAACCCAAAACGCCACGTAATTGCTACAGACCACAACATTATAGCTCCGGTAGACGGTAAAGTGGTAGTTATTGAAGAAGTATACGAACCGGAATACTTTAAAGAAAAACGCCTTCAGGTTTCTATCTTTATGTCGCCTATAAATGTGCACGTTACCCGCTATCCGGTAAACGGTCTGGTTAAGTTTAGTAAATACCACCCGGGCAAATACCTTGTGGCATGGCACCCTAAAGCCAGTGAGGAAAACGAAAGAACAACTGTAGTTATAGAAAACAACCTTTTTGGTGAAATAATGTACCGCCAGATTGCCGGTGCACTTGCACGCCGTATTGTAAACTATGCACAAGACGGAATGCAGGTAGTTCAGGGTACCGATGCCGGTTTTATTAAATTCGGCTCGCGTGTAGACCTTTACCTTCCACTGGGTACTGAAGTGAATGTTAAACTTAACCAAAAAGCCATAGGCGGTAAAACTATTATCGCTTCAAAAGCTTAACTTATGCCTGAAAAAGACTTAGACCAGCTTTTTGAGGAGGCTTATGAAAAAGCCTGCAATATTACCGGGCCTTTACCGCCCGATATAATGTTGCGCATATATGCCTACTACAAGCAAGCCACAGCAGGTAAGGTTAGTGCATACCGCTTTCAGGAAGATAACCTGCGCGATGCCTTTAAAATGAATGCATGGATGCAGATAAGCCACCTTAGTGCTGATGAAGCCAAAAAGTTGTACATAGAAACAATAAATTCAATAACATAATAAAACCTGAATATGAAAAAAGTAAAAATTTTCGTTTCGGCCCTTATTGTACTGACTGCACTACAGTCTTGCAAACAAAAAGATAACTTAGAGGAAGTGGTTACCACTCCCGAACCTCAAAAAGAAGAAGCTGCCGCACCTCTGGGTAACCCGGATGATGTAAAAGCAGAAGATGCTTCTGGTAAATTCCAAATTGCAAAGCTTGGTTTTAAATATGATGAACTGGCACCAAACATTGATGCCCGTACCATGGAGATTCACTACTCTAAGCACTATAAAAAATATACCGATGAGCTAAACAAGGCTGTTAAAGGTACTCCGCTTGAAGGTAAAACCATTGAAGAAATACTTACTTCGCTTGACCCTGAAAACAAAGCAGTACGCAATAACGGAGGTGGTTACTACAACCATACTCTTTTCTGGGAAGTTATGCTACCTAAAGGCAGCAAAGAACCTACCGGTGCACTTGCTGAGGCTATAAAAGCTGATTTTGGCAGTTTTGACGCCTTTAAAACACAGTTTACTGAAGCGGCTACAAAACAATTTGGTTCAGGATGGGCATGGCTTGTAGTTACTAAAGATGGTAAACTTGCCATAGGCAGTACTCCTAACCAGGATAACCCACTTATGCCGGGCGCTGCAGTAAGCGGTAAGCCGGTACTGGCTCTTGACGTTTGGGAACACGCTTACTACCTACAGTACCAAAACAAAAGGCCTGATTATATAGGTAACTTTTATAACGTGATTAACTGGGATGTTGTAGCTAAAAAATACGACGCTGCTATTGCTAAATAATCATGCTTTACATAATACAAAAGCCTCCTTTTCAGGAGGCTTTGTTATTTATAAGCTTTTTAATACCGGGAATTAAATTCCTGCTACGGCTTTAATTTCATCTATAATCCTTACCGCTAAGGCATCTGCCTTTTCCTGCGTTTGTGCTTCGGTATAAATACGGATAATTGGCTCAGTGTTGCTTTTGCGCAGGTGTACCCATTCTTCAGCAAAATCAATCTTTACACCATCTATAGTAGAAATATCCTCGTTACTGTATTTTTCTGTCATGGCTACAAGAATAGCATCAACATCAATTTGAGGCGTAAGTTCAATTTTGTTCTTGCTCATATAATACTGCGGGTAACTTGCCCTAAGAGCAGCCACATCGGTAATATTATTTTCGGCAAGATACGTAAGGAACAATGCCACACCTACAATAGAATCACGACCGTAATGCAGTTCAGGGTAAATGATACCGCCGTTACCTTCGCCACCTATAATAGCATTGTTTTTCTTCATCAGCTCTACCACGTTCACTTCACCTACCGCACTGGCTTCATACGTACCGTTATGCTTTTGGGTAATATCGCGCAGGGCGCGGCTCGATGACATATTGCTTACCGTATTACCCGGCGTTTTGCTCAGTACATAATCAGCTATGGCTACAAGGGTATATTCTTCACCAAACATTTCGCCGTCATTACTAATAAATGCCAGGCGGTCTACATCCGGGTCTACCACAATACCAAAGTCTGCCTTTTCTTCTACAACCAGTTTACAAATGTCGCCCAGGTGTTCTTTAAGCGGCTCAGGGTTGTGCGGAAAATGCCCGTCTGGGGTACAGTAAAGGCGTACCACCTCTACCCCCATTTGTTCCAGCAGTTTCGGGATAATGATACCACCCGATGAGTTAACACCGTCTACAACTACCTTATATTTCTTTTCTTTAACAAGGTCAACATTCACCAATGGCAACTCCAGCACTTCATCAATGTGGATGTCCATATAAGCATCGTTAGGCGTAACTTCGCCCAGGCTGTCTACATCGGCAAAATCAAAAGCTTCGGCTTCGGCTATCTCAAGGATTTTAGCACCATCGGCGCCGCTAAGAAATTCTCCCTTTTCGTTAAGAAGCTTCAGGGCATTCCACTGCTTAGGGTTGTGGCTTGCGGTAAGTATAATACCTCCGTCGGCTTTTTCAAGAGGCACTGCCACCTCTACAGTAGGTGTTGTACTCAGGCCAAGGTCGATTATATTAATACCAAGCCCTACCAAAGTATTTACAACCAGGTTGTGAATCATAGGACCTGAAATACGGGCATCGCGGCCTATAACTACAGTTAATTTATCTTTATTTGAATTGTTTTTCAGGAATGTTCCGTAGGCAGAGGCAAATTTTACGGCATCTACCGGGGTAAGGTTATCTCCGGTTTTTCCACCTATGGTACCACGGATGCCTGATATTGATTTAATTAGGGTCATTTTAGGTTATTTTGTTCTACAAACAAATATAAGGGTTTTCGAGGTTGTTTCAGGTTTAAGGTTTAAAGTTTCAGGTTGTGGAGTGGAACAGCTGCTAAATTATTGGATAGAAAAGATAATGAGCTACTTAGCGAAAAACCCAGCTAACACAACGAAACTTGGCACTTTAAACCTGAAACCTGAAACAAAAAAACGTATCTTAGGCTTATGAATTTCTTAGCCCACATATACCTTTCCGGCGATAACGACCGTATTAAAATAGGCAATTTTATTGCCGACGGCATTCACGGCCAGCCACAAAATTTTCATCCCGAAATAATTAAGGGAATTATGATACACAGGGCTATTGACACCTTTACTGATGCACACCCTTTATTTAGAATTGGCACTAAGCGCCTGCATAAAAATTACCACCACTATGCAGGGGTAATAATGGACATTTATTACGATCATTTTCTTGCAAAGAACTGGGCAAATTACCACAGCACGCCACTGGAGGAATATTCGCTGAATTTCTACGACATGCTGAATCGTAATTATGACATATTGCCGGAACGCAACAAGAACATGATTCCGCATATGGTTAAATACAACTGGCTGCTTAGTTATGCAAGCCTGGAAGGCATAGCCCGTACGCTAAGCCAAATGGATCATCGTACACGCCACCGTTCGGGCATGACCGGTGCCATAAACGAATTACAGGAATATTATACCGAATACGAACAGGAGTTTACACAGTTTTTTGAAGAAATAAAGCTTCATGTAAAAACAAAAATGGCCGAATTGTAATGGGATTCATAATTTCGCTTACACAAAAACTTCAGGAAAACGCCAATGAGGCTTATGCAGTACCCATGGCGAAATACATGAAAGATAAGTTTCCCTTTTTAGGAATAAAAACGGATCCAAGAAGGACAATTCTAAAAGAGGTAAACGCATTACACAAAGACGAGGTAAAAAACAATTACAGGGAAATAGCCACTTATTTATTCAGCCTGCCACAAAGGGAATACCACTACTGCGCCATAGACATTTTGCAAAAAGAATGGCCAAAGCACTTTACAATTGAGGATATAACCCTGATTGAAAAGCTACTTATAACAAGTTCATGGTGGGATAGCGTAGACCCTATGGCAAAATACCTGTTGGGCGGTTACCTAAAACAGTACCCGGAAGCGACTGATGCGGTGATTAAAAAATTTGCCCAATCGCAAGATATGTGGCTAAACCGGTCGTCAATTATATTCCAGCTTGGGTATAAAAAGGAAACTGATTTGGCATTACTGTTTTCATTATGCGAAAACTTTAGCACTTCGCGTGAATTTTTCATACAAAAAGCCATTGGCTGGGCACTTCGCGAAGCCGCAAAAACAAGTCCAAAACCTATAATTGAATTTGTAGCCACTGCCAATTTGAAGCCCCTAAGCACCCGTGAAGCCTTAAAAAACATATAAAACGGTAGGCATTTTTGTAGTAAATGGAGTATTTTTGTGGTTTAGACACAATCCTGTAAATTAATTTCCTGCAATGCAAAAAAACTTCACCTCTAAAACCGGCCTGGCACTACGAAACATAAGCCGATATTTTGAAGTTTTTTTCATGATGCTGAAGAGCCTTTTGTCCGAAAGGCATTTTATATATGTATCAGCTGTATTAGTAGGTATTTCAACGTCTATAGCAGTAATCATCCTTAAAGGATTTGCCCACAATGTGTTTCGCCTGGCTACGTATATAAACGGCTACCTGAAACTGCCCTACATAAACAGTATCCTGCCCATTATAGGTATTTTACTTACTGTACTGGTAGTAAAGCGTGTGCTTAACAACAAAATAGAAAAAGGAAGTTCGCGTATACTTGTTGCAGTAGCACGTAAAGGCGGCATTATGCCACGCAAGCAAATGTATGCCCAAATTATAACCAGCTCGCTTACCGTAGGCCTTGGTGGGTCTGCAGGGCTTGAATCTCCCATTACAATAACCGGGGCGGCTTTTGGGTCTAACTTTGCCAGAAAATATAAACTACACAGAAAAGACAGAATACTTATGCTGGCCTGTGGTGTTGCCGCAGGTATAGGTGCTGCATTTAATGCTCCTATAGCCGGTGTGCTTTTTGCCATAGAAGTTGTACTTGCCGATGTATCCATTACAGCATTCATCCCTATTATGATATCGGCGGCGGCTGGTGCACTTGTTTCAACCGTAGTCCTTGATGAGGAAATTTTGTTATCCTTCAGGCAAAGGCAGGAGTTTGACTACCATAATATTATATTTTATGTTTTACTGGGAGTTTTAGCGGGTTTTGTATCACTATACCACGCCAAAGTATTCCAGAAAGTAGAAGGGCATTTTAAAAACTTAAAAATATCGGGCTACCGCAAGGCCTTATACGGTGCCATACCCCTGGCGGTACTTATCTTTTTATTCCCTACCCTTTTTGGTGAAGGTTACGAAAGCATCCGTACACTAACTGCTGCAAATCCGCAAACACTATTAGACAATACGCTGCTGGAAAACATAGACTGTAAAGAATGGATATTACTCCTTTTTGTTACACTTACCATGCTTATAAAAGCAGTAGCCACCGGGCTTACCCTGGCAAGTGGCGGTAACGGGGGTAACTTTGCCCCGTCACTGTTTGTGGGATCGTACCTCGGTTTTATAGTTTCTAAATTCTTTAACCTTATAGGGCTGGCAAATTTGCCGGTGGGTAACTTTACACTTGTGGGTATGGCGGGTATACTGAGTGGTTTATTCCACGCGCCACTAACATCCATATTCCTTATTGCTGAAATTACCGGCGGTTATAACCTAATGGTGCCGCTAATGATAGTATCATCTATAAGTTTTGCAGTATCTAAACAGTTTGAAACGTATTCTATGGACGTAAAACACCTGGCAGACAAAGGCCATGTATTTACATCCGATAAAGACCGTAACATACTAAGCAGTATAGATGTTATGGAAGTTATAGAAACAGACATCCCTACAATTTCTCCATTAGCTAAAGCCGATGACATAGTACAACTGCTTGCAAATTCAAAATACGGTCATTTTGCAGTTACTGATGACCGTAATCACCTGCTTGGCATTGTTGATTTTGAAAACATACGAAATATAGTTTTTAATTCATTCCGTATAAAATACAGCACTATGGATGAATTAATGACTGTACCCACGGTAATAGCTTCTGTAGAGGACTCCGTTGAAATGATTATGGAAAAATTTGAGGAAGCACACGCCAATTACCTGCCTATACTAAAAGACGACCGCTATTATGGTTTTGTATACAAAGAAAAAGTACTGGAAGCCTACCGCGAAAAACACCGGGAAATTGTTATAGAGTAATCTCTCGCTGGATAAACTATAAAAACAAAGGCCGCATCATTTAATGATTGCGGCCTTTGTTTTATTTTATGTAATAACTACTCTTCTTCAGCAGTGTGTGATTTGGCATAAGTGCGCCACTTTTCTATACAGTCTACCATATCTTGTGGCAGCTCACTGTCAAAACGCATAAACTCTTTTGTAACAGGATGCTCAAAACCAAGGGTCTTGGCATGCAGCGCCTGGCGTGGCAGTGCTTTAAAACAGTTGTCTATAAACTGTTTGTATTTTGTAAACGTAGTACCTTTCAGTATAATATCGCCGCCGTAACGGGCATCGTTAAACAGCGTGTGGCCTATGTACTTCATGTGTACACGTATCTGGTGGGTGCGGCCGGTTTCCAGCTTACAGCTTACCAGAGTTACGTAACCCAAGCGCTCTAAAACCTTATAATGTGTTACTGCATGCTTACCCTGGCTTCCGTCTGGGTATACAGCCATTTGCATACGGTCTTTAGGGTGGCGGTCTATATTGCCTTCTATGGTACCCTCATCTTCCACTACGTTACCCCACACAAGCGCAATATATTCGCGCTCACTGGTTTTATCGGCAAATTGTTTTGTAAGGTGCGTCATGGCCTGCTCAGTTTTGGCAATGACTAAAAGGCCTGAAGTATCTTTATCTATACGGTGTACAAGCCCCGGGCGCTCGCTGCTGTTCATAGGCAGGTTTTCAAAATGGTATGCCAGCGCATTTACCAGCGTACCACTATAATTACCATGCCCCGGATGCACCACCATACCCGGCTCCTTATTAACAATAAGCAGCTGGTCGTCTTCAAAAACGATGTTTAGCGGAATGTTTTCAGGCTCCAGCAAGTATTCGTATGGCGGGTGTTCCATAAGTACACGCACCACATCGTTTGATTTTACCTTGGCATTGCTCTTTACAGGAACATCATTAATATAAATGTTACCTGCTTCGGCTGCTTTCTGTATTTTATTTCGGGTAGCGTTTTCAACAAGGTTCATCAAAAACTTGTCTACCCTTAGGGGTTGCTGTCCTTTTCCTGCCTCAAAGCGAAAATGCTCATACAGGTCTTCATTTTCAGCGTCGATATCTACAATCGGTTTAGTACTCATTATTTATCTCCTCCTTCGTCATCACTGTCATCACTATTCGGTGTTTCTACATCGGTACTATCCACATAGCTCACCTTTCCGTCGCCCAATACAAAGTCAATCTTACTTGCCTTAAGCACTTTATCGCCGGCTTTCAGTTTCTTACCGTTTATTTTTACTTCAAGCACTACGTCTTTAGCAATGTCCGGCACGTACGTCTTGGTTCCTTCTTCAAGGCCAACAGCTTTTAGCATAGGCACAGCCTGACGATAGGTTTTTTGTAAAACATCAGGCAGGGCTATAGTACCATAACCGCCTGCATTTACCTTAACATATATTTTTCGGTTGTGCTTTACACCTACCTGCGGCAGCGGATCCTGCTCAGTAATGGTATATGGCGGAAACGCCGGGTTAAAGTCTACCGTATCAAGCACTACAGCTTCAAGATCCAGTTCATCAAGTTTTTCCTGTGCATTTTCCACAGTAGTCTTTCTTAAATCCGGTACCAGGATTTTTTCACCGTGATTGGTAAAAAAGTCAAGCCATTGCAGCAGTATAAAAATTACAACTATTACAATAACTAAGGCTATACCCACCTGCTTAAAAAATACGGGGCTTTTCAGGAAATTCTTTAAACTCATGAATTGTTAGGTTTCTGCAAAGATATAAATAATAATGATGATGCCACAATTGCACACAAATACCATTTAGGTTTAGCAACGACCACATCCTTTAAAATATAACCCATAACCGATATAAATAGTATAAACAGGCCATATTATTATGTAAATAATGATATTTTTGTGTAGGCTTTACCGTTTTCGCGACGGCCAAAATTAACCGATTGATTTAAAAAAATGAATGTAGCAGTAGTAATGGGCGGATACTCAGATGAGTCTGTAATCTCTGTCCGCAGCGGCCAGCTTATCCTTGCCAACCTGGACCGTAATAAATACACCCCTTTTGAAGTACACATTTTGCCCGAAGGATGGGATGTGCTTATTGAAGGCAGCAAACACGCAATTAATAAAGCCGATTTCAGTTTTGAGAAAGACGGCACCAAAATAGCATTTGATGTAGTGGTAAATACCATACACGGCACACCGGGCGAAGACGGCCAAATGCAGGCCTACTGGCAGCTGCTGGGCTTACCGTATACCGGCTGCGGTTTTTACCAGAGTGCCCTTACCTTTAATAAAAGGGATACACTAAGTGTATTAAATAAATTTGGCATACCACGCGCAAAGAGCATTTACCTTAGTAAAGGCGATGCTATAGATGCGCAGGATATAGCCGCTACCTTAGGGCTGCCTTTTATGGTAAAGCCAAACCAAAGTGGCAGCAGCCTGGGCATTAGCAAGGTAAACAGCATTGAAGAATTTGACAAAGCACTGGAATTTGCCTTTGCAGAAGATTCAGACATACTGATAGAAAGCTTCCTGAAAGGTATGGAAGTATCTGTAGGGGTGCTTAACTACCAGGGGAAAACAACGGTTTTAGGCATTACAGAGATTGTATCGCACAATGATTTCTTTGATTATGAAGCCAAATACCAGGGTAAAAGTGATGAAATAACCCCTGCCCGACTTGATGAGGCAACCGAGCAAAAAGTTCGCGAAATATCCATCAAAGCATACGAAGCACTGGGCATGAGTGGTTTTACCCGTTCGGAATTTATAATTGTGGATGGCGAACCACATTTTATTGAGATGAATACCAATCCGGGCTTATCACCGGCCAGTATATTCCCACAGCAGGCCGCAGTAGCCGGAGTAGCCATGAGCGACCTGTTTGATAACGAAATAAAACTGGCACTGGAACGAAAAGTGCTTTTTAAAAAATAGTTTTGGTTGTCAGTTGTTGGTTGTTAGTCAGAACAGCCAACAACCTGAAACCTTAAACTTTAAACAAGAAAGAAATGAAAGTAGCCGTATTTCCGGGTTCGTTTGACCCTATTACACTTGGGCATTATGATATTATTAAACGTGGCAGCACCCTGTTTGATAAAATCATTATTGCCATAGGGGTTAACGCCGAAAAAAAATACATGTTTCCGCTGGAAGAGCGCAAACGATTTATTGAAGAAGCTTTTAAAGACGAACCAAATATTGAGGTAATTACGTACGAAGGCCTAACCATAGATTTGTGCAAAAAAGTTGGTGCAAAATTCATTTTAAGGGGATTGCGCAACCCTGCCGACTTTGAGTTTGAAAAGGCTATTGCCCACACCAATCGCCAGCTGAGCAAGATAGAAACCGTTTTCCTGCTTACGGCTGCAAAAACCTCATACATAAGCTCCAGCATAGTACGCGACGTACTGCGAAACGGAGGTGATTATACGAAACTGGTACCGGATTCGGTACGCGTGAAATAAGAAAGGAACCGCATTTGATGAAGAAGATATTAGTATGGCTGCTGTTTCCGGCGGCCTTATTTGCTCAAAACAAACCTGCATATCCTACACCTTACGAGAAAGGTAATGGTAACCAAACCGCTACCTACCAGGAAGCTATAGCATACTACGAAGCGCTGGATAAGGGTTTTGAAACCATACAGTTGCTGCCTGCCGGTGAAGACGACAACGGCCTGCCCATACACATAGTAACCTACAGTGCCGATAAAAACTTTAACCTTGCCGAAGTACGCAAAAACAAAGCAGTATTACTTATAAACAACGGCATACACCCCGGCGAACCCGACGGTATTGATGCTACCATGATGCTATACCGCGACCTGGCAACCGGTAAAATACAGGCACCCGAAAATACCATAATTGTAGCCATACCGGTATACAATGTATCGGGTATGCTGAACCGTGGCAGCTATAGCCGCGCCAACCAAAATGGCCCAGAAAGTTACGGTTTTAGGGGAAATGCACGTAATTATGACCTGAACCGCGACTTTGTGAAATGCGACACCAAAAACGCGTTGAGCTTTGCGCAAATATTCCACAAGGTAAAGCCTGATGTATTTATAGACAATCACGTAAGCAATGGTGCCGACTACCAGTACACCCTTACCTACATAGCCACACAACACCAAAAGCTGGGCGGACCATTAGGGCAATACTTTAAAACAAGTATGATGCCTGCCATACTGGATGCGCTAAAAGCAAAAAATATAGACGCTACGCCCTATGTAAACATACACGATGAGTTGCCCGAAAAAGGCTTTACCCAGTTTATGGACTACCCGCGCTACTCTACCGGATATGCCAGCATGTTTGACGTGCCGGGATCCATGCCCGAAACGCACATGCTGAAGCCCTATGCAGACCGTATAAAGGTAACCTACGAGTATATGCTGGAAACACTAAGCTACCTGGATAAAAACCACACTGCCATAAAAGAAATGCGCCAGGCCAACCGGGACAACTTTATGCCGGGGCATAAATACCCGCTAACATGGCAAACAGACAGCTCGGCAGTATCTTTATTACCGTTTAAAGGCTATGAAGGCAGTTACAAAATGAGCGAAGTTACAGGCCAGTCAAGGCTGTACTACGACCGCACCAAGCCTTTTAGTAAGCTGATAAAGTACTACCGCGAATATTCTCCGGTTACTGAGGTTACCATACCTAAAGCCTACGTTATACCTAAAGGCTGGTGGAATGTTGTAGACTTACTGAAAATAAACAACATACAAATACAAGAGCTGAAGCAGGACACGCTAATTGAGGTAGAGAGCTACCGCATAGTAAACTACAAAACATCGGGGCAGCCTTATGAGGGGCACTACCCGCACAACACTACCGAAGTAGCGGTTAAAACCCAGAAAATAGCCTTTAAAAAAGGAGATTATTTAATAGACACCCAGCAGGCAGGTGTAAAATACCTGTTGGAAATGCTGGAACCACAGGGTGCCGACTCGTTTTTTACCTGGAATTTCTTTGATGCCATTTTACAGCAAAAGGAGTATTATTCGGCGTATGTGTTTGAAGACACCGCTGCAAAGCTGCTGAAAACCAACCCAAAGCTTAAAGCCGAATTTGACACCAAAAAACTGAACGATAAGGTTTTTGCTTGGAACCCTGAAGCACAACTCGACTGGATTTATACCCACAGCGAGTACTACGAGAAAACACACAACGAATACCCGGTGTACAGGATTGTGAAGTAGGTTTTACACCATACTACCTTAAAAACCAGATAGTTTAAAAGCCAACAAACCCACCAAATGAAAAACCTCCAACTCTATCCCCGGCTGTTTGCGTTTATTGCGCTTGGGTTTGTAATTGCTACCATTGTAGGTACTGTAAGCCATGAAATGGGACATATTGCTATAGCCAAAAGTTTGGGTTACCGCACCATACTGTACTATGATTCTATGGATTACAATATGGGAGATAAAATGGACGCACTTGGCACATATTACGATAAACATCATGATAAGATAATTGCGCGCGGCAATTCACCTGAAAAAAAATTCTTTAATGAAAAGTTTGCTCAATTAAATACCGACGGTAACCTTGTAACCTGGGGCGGCCCGCTACAAACCATGATTACCGGCACTATAGGCCTGGCAGCTTTATGGTTCAGGCGAAAAAAAATTGCTGCTGTAGGCATGAAAGCTGCTGACTGGCTTAGTGTTATCCTTGCTTTCTTCTGGTCGAGGCAATTGTGTAATTTCCTAATGGGTTGCTTACATTTTATTAAACGACATAGATGGGGTGACCATGACGATGAAAGCAGGTTAAGTCTTTACATGCGGCTTCCGGTAGTTACTGTAGGAGCTGTAACCGGCATTATTGCCACTGCCATACTATCGTATGTTGTATTTTACATCGTCCCGAAACAGCAGCGCCTAACTTTTATAGTAGCGGGTGCAGCGGGCAGCATTTTAGGATGGGTAGTTTGGATGGAATGGATAGGCCCCGTAGTTTTACCATAGTTAAAATTTCATCTATCAGAGCTTACACAGGCATACACAAAGTGTGTACAATGTGTGTACAATGTGTATACAACAAGGCGACAGTCTGTAAACAACCATCAGCTAAAATAGCTATATTTGCAACTGCACTAACACAAACCCATGTTTAAAAAAATCCTGAGTTATTTTATTCCTGTAAACCTCCTCAGGAAAGATTCGGAAGTAAGCCAGCGCCTGGAAGTAACCCTTAACTACGGCAAGCTGGTACTGGACAGCAAAAATACCAATTACTCTTACGGCAGCCTGCAACGCATATTGCGCAAAGGGCTTCATTACATAGGTTTTGAGCGTATACGAGGGTTCAGTAACATACTGGTGCTAGGTGTGGCAGGCGGCAGTGTTATAAAAACCCTATCGGAAGATATAGGCTATAAAGGGAAAATTACCGGTGTGGAAATTGACCCGAAGGTAATAGAGTTGGCCAACACCTACTTTGGGTTGGCAGACGTGCCAAACTGTACTATCGTGATAGACGATGCCTTTGAGTTTGTGCTGAAAACCAAAGACCGCTACGACCTTATCATAATCGACATCTTTAAAGATACCCTAATGCCGAATTTCCTGTTTGAGGAATTCTTCATTAACCGTATTAACTTCTTACTAAAGGTAAATGGCTTTATCTTATTTAATACCATGACACTAACACAAAAAGATAAAGACAGAAACACTGCTTACCGCGAAAAATTCAGCAAGGATTATTCGGTACGTATGTACCCGAAAGTGGAAGACCATAACGAACTTTTTACCATTAAAAAGCTGAAATAATTTCAATACAAACATGGTTTTTCTACATTCAGCACCGCAACCGCCACTGAATAAAACATCCTCATAAAAACATCTTCACAAGCTCAAAAGATACCGCCACAGCAACCAACAAAACAAGCTGTTAAACCGTGATATTCTTAAGGCAACTACGCCATAAAACGAAGGTTAATTCCGCGTACCCAGCCACCCAGGAACACAGGGAATTTTCCGTATTATCACCTAAAAACCATATAAGATTATTTTCAAAACAAACATCTTAACACATTGTTTATCAATAAATAAAACTAAATCATGTAAATTAAATATTTAACAAATTACTTTCGCAATCAAAGCTGCCTAAATATTCAGGATGAAAGCTGTTTTGAGAGTTAAAAATAGCCTTGAAAAAACTGAACAAGCTTTAAAAGACTCCTGCCAAAAAACCACAAAAACACACTACCTATACTACAGCTTAGGATTCTCAAAACCGCTCCACTTCACTCTGCCTACAAGAACCCTAACCCCAAACAATAAGCCCTTCAATAGTGTGATTAATGATCAGTAACATTACTATAGCAGCAAAACCCGGTAAATAAATCAATACCGAAAACCCCAATACCCCTGATGAAACCGGAACTCAATACTAAACAAAACAGCCTTAATTAAAGCACGCAAATTTCCACCCTGTGCAAAAGTGTAATTATCATATTACACACCTACATCGTTGTAAAATTTTGATATGAAAATTTTTTTAATCAAAAATTTGACAATTAAATAATTTTTGTTCTATATTTGATAAGTGTAAAAAAGACATTTATTAAACAAACCAAATTTTAATTTTCATGATTAAAACTTTACGCTCATCCAGGGTTGCCGTTATTGCAGTAGCCGCAACCCTGCTGGGCGCAGGTTCTGTAAAGGCACAAACCTATACCTGGACAGGAGCTGCGAACAGCCAATTTTACAACACTTCTAACTGGACGAGTACTGATGGCTTTATAGCTTTTGATAATTCATCGTTTAAAGTGGTTGTAACAAACGCTACAGGGGCTTCGCCACAACTGGATCAATTTACAGACTGGCAGCCGGGCATATACAACAACCTGGGAGGCAGCATTACGTTTAATGCCGACTATAATGTTTACTATAACGACTGGCTAAACGGTACCGTAACAGTAAACACAGGCGCTTTTTTTACCTGCCGTAACATTATACGCGTAGGTCGTGAAGGCAGCGGCACCGTAAACCTTAACGGCGGCACCATGCGATGCCTGCACGAAAGTAACTGGCAGGGTATATTTATAGGCGCCCTTGCCAATGGTAACGGTACTGTAAACGTAAACAGCGGTGGTGTTATAAGCGGAGGGTACCAGGTGGAAGTAGGAACACGCGACTTCTACCCTACCGGAGTACTGAATGTGAACGAAGGCGGAACAAGCGAAGCGTACTGGACAACAGTAATAGGGCCAAACGGAACCATTAATGTAAACGGCGGAACTGTAAACTGCGGACAGGTAATTATAGTAGGCGACCTTTATGTAGACACGGCAGGCAATACCGGAACCGTAGGCAACGTAGTAGGCCAAATGTATGTAAACTCTGGTACCGTAACGGTAAACCATTTAGACCTTGGGTCTCCGGCGGTAATAATGCACGCAAACAGCAAAGTGGTTATAGACAACGGCACCTTTAGGGTAAGGCGCACCGGCGTTGACTTTAGCGAAACACTAAACGGTTTTATTACCGGAGGCCAGCTACAGGCTGCTGAAGGCAAAACACTGACAGTAACGTATGACGGTACTGAATTTACCACAGTAACTGCTACCGCTAACGCAGCAGTAGCAACCGTAAACAAAAAAGAAATTACCCTGTACCCTAACCCTGCTTTAGATAAACTGAATATAGCGGGCAATGCACTGGGTGCTAAAGCTGAAATAAAAATAGTTTCTATAACAGGCGAAACGGTACTAAACCAGCCGGTAAGCAGCATAAACAATGCAGTAGACATCAGCAGGCTTGCAAGCGGTATGTACATAGCTACAATAACTTCAGATAACAGCAGCTACACGTCAAAATTCATAAAAAAATAAGTTAGTTTTTTATATTTCATATTTAGGTTAGTCAAAAAGATAAGCGCCCTCAAAAGGGGCGCTTACTTGTTTGTACACAGAAAATTACCTTAAACAATTGATATACAAAAATAATCCTGAGTGCTATTCTAAAACAAAAAATGAGCAAAACAAAACGCCCCGCAAATTGCGGGGCGTTCTATCTTAATACTTAATACTAATTTCTTAGCACTAATTATTTTACTTCTTCAAAATCTACGTCCTGAACGTTCTCACCTTCGGCGCCTTGTGGCTCAGCTTGCTGGGCACCACCCTGGGCACCTTCGGCCTGGGCTTTGTAAAGCTCTTCAGAAGCGTTTTTCCAGGCTTCATTTATCTTATCAAGAGCAGGCTGTATTGTAGCAGCATCTTTGCTTTCGTAAGCAGCTTTAAGCTCTGTAAGTGCAGCTTCAATAGCAGCTTTGTTACCTGCAGAAAGCTTATCGCCAAATTCTGAAAGTTGTTTTTCTGTCTGGAAAATCATAGCGTCAGCTTCGTTAAGCTTTTCAACCTTTTCTTTTGCAGCCTTGTCAGCTTCAGCGTTTTCTTCAGCTTCACGACGCATCCTTTCGATTTCTTCCTGTGTAAGACCTGAAGAAGCCTCTATACGGATATCGTGTGATTTACCTGTACCTTTATCTGTAGCCGATACTTTGATGATACCGTTAGCATCTATATCAAAGGTTACCTCGATTTGAGGAACTCCTCTTGGTGCAGAAGGAATACCATCAAGGTGGAAGCGTCCGATAGTTTTGTTATCAGCAGCCATTGGCCTTTCACCCTGAATCACGTGGATTTCTACTGATGGCTGATTATCGGCAGCAGTAGAGAATGTTTGAGATTTCTTGGTAGGGATTGTAGTGTTAGCCTCGATAAGCTTAGTCATTACACCACCCATAGTCTCAATACCCAGTGAAAGCGGGGTTACGTCAAGAAGTAGTACATCTTTAACGTCGCCGGTAAGTACACCACCCTGAATTGCAGCACCAATAGCCACAACCTCATCCGGGTTAACACCTTTTGAAGGTTTTTTACCGAAGAATTTCTCTACTTCTTCCTGTATACGTGGTATACGTGTAGAACCACCTACAAGGATAACCTCATCAATATCAGATGTTTTAAGGCCTGCATCCTGTAGCGCCTTAGCCACCGGCTTCATAGAACGCTGTACAAGATCGTCAGCAAGTTGCTCAAACTTAGCACGTGTAAGTGTTTTTACAAGGTGTTTAGGCCCTGAAGCAGTTGCAGTAACGTACGGCAGGTTTATTTCAGTTTGTGCAGAGGCAGAAAGCTCAATTTTAGCTTTTTCAGCAGCTTCTTTAAGACGTTGCAGTGCCATTGGGTCTTTGCGCAGGTCTACACCTTCTTCGCTGTTAAATTCGTTTGCTAACCAATCAATGATTACCTGGTCGAAGTCGTCACCACCAAGGTGTGTATCACCATTAGTAGAAAGTACTTCAAATACACCGTCGCCAAGCTCAAGGATAGAGATATCAAATGTACCACCACCAAGGTCGTATACAGCGATTTTTTGGTCAACACCTGCTTTATCAAGGCCGTAAGCAAGCGCAGCTGCTGTAGGCTCGTTGATTATCCTTCTTACTTTAAGACCTGCAATTTCACCGGCCTCTTTAGTAGCCTGGCGCTGAGCGTCATTAAAATAAGCAGGAACAGTAATAACCGCTTCTGTTACAGTTTGTCCAAGGTAATCCTCAGCTGTTTTTTTCATTTTCTGAAGCGTCATGGCGCTAAGCTCCTGCGGAGTGTATAGGCGGCCATCAATATCTACACGTGGGGTGTCGTTATCACCTTTTACCACTTTGTAAGCTACAGTAGAAGCTTCTTTTGCACTTTCGGTATACTTATTACCCATAAAACGCTTAATAGAAGCTATGGTTTTTGTTGGGTTAGTTACCGCCTGCCTTTTTGCAGGATCGCCCACTTTAATTTCGCCTCCTTCAACAAAAGCGATTACCGATGGTGTGGTCCTTTTTCCTTCGGCATTTGCAATAACAACCGGCTCACCGCCTTCCATTACGGCTACGCAAGAGTTGGTTGTTCCTAAGTCGATTCCTATTATCTTACTCATCTTGTTATATAGTTATTTTTTTGTTTCTCTTAATTTTTACTCAGTACGCTTTCTATTAGTCAATGATTGTGCCAGTAAACCATACCGTGCAAAACTGTGTAAAATGGCAGAAAACTTATGACAAGTTGACATAATTGTTTTCTGAATATTCCATAACTGTCATTTTTTTGAGTTTTTTTTACTAATTTTATACTGCACCAGCATCCCAGACATAAATCTTACTATCAAAATCGACCATGAAAACACTCTTACTGCGCTATAAGTATGCTGCATTTTATTCGGCTATAGCCATTATAATCCTCAGCCTGCTTTCACTTGTTGGCTGGTTTTATGATAATGAAAACCTTAAAAGTGTAATACCGGGTTACACTACTATGAAAATAAGCACGGCTGTAGTACTTATTTTACTTTCCTTTTCACTGATAATTAATTTTGCAAATTCGTTGCATAAATATAAGTTAGTTGGGCAAATCATGGCTTTGTCTGCGGTTATATTAGGAACTGTAGGGCTAGAACAAAACTTTGTACAGGGTAATATTCTATCAGAACTAATGTATAGTTTGTGGGAAAATAGGGAAAAATATATACTACAGGGAAAAATATCCTTCTATACTTCATCCTGCTTCCTGTTTTCGGGCCTGGCGCTATTACTGGCAAACAGTAATAGACCAAAGCTTATAACCATTTCGCAATACCTGCTGCATACCGTTACATTCGTTTCAGGATTAGAACTACTAGGGTATATTTTTAACCTTCAGGATGTTTATTCGTACAACCGATACAACCCCATGGCGGTACACACCGCTGTTTGTTTTGTGCTTTTTTCTATAGCAGCCAGCCTGCAGAATTATCGTTATGGGCTTACACGCTTGTTTACAGGTACAGGCATAGGCAATATAATGGCACGGAAATTATTCATAAAAATATCGGCAGCCATGCTTGTAGTTAGTTTCCTGGATAGTTATACCATACATTTCCGGCTTATGTTCAGGCAAACAAATTCGCTCATATTTACCGTGCTCATTATTATTATCTGTCTCGGATTTATATGGCAAACATCAAAAAAATTAAACTCTATGGAGTATAAAATGAAGGTGGAAGCAGATAAATTAAACAGTGTATTTGAAGCCCTGCCTAACGCTCTAGTTATAGCCGACGAAAAAGGAAAAATTCTGCTAGCCAATAAAGAAACTGAGAGGCTGTTTGGCTATACAAAAGATGAACTGATAGGAAAAAGAATAGAAATGCTGCTCCCGGAACGATACAGGGCATCTCATCCCGAAAAGAGAAAGCGTTTTTTTGTACATCCTTCACAAAGAAAATACAGCTCTGAAGCAGAACTATACGCGATAGATAAAACCGGACATGAATTTCCTATAGAACTGGGACTTACCCCGCTAAAAACCGAAGAAACCCTGGTAGGGCTTGCCATAGTTGTAGACATAACCGAACGTAAAAAAAACGAACGTATTATAAAAGACCAACTACGCGAACTTAAAATAAAAAATCAGGAAATGGAGCAATTTAACTATATAGCTTCGCATGATTTACAAGAGCCTTTGCGTACAGTGTCTAATTATATTGAGTTATTAAGGGAAGAATATCCGGAAATTATGACCGAAGAGATAAATATGCATATAGACGAGATGCAACAGGCCACAACTCGTATGAGCAGGCTTATAAGGCACCTGCTGAAATATGGTCTTATAGGAAACAATAAACATTTGGGCGTAACAAATACAGCCACAATACTTAGTGAGGTAAAAGCCGACCTTAAGGGACTTATTTCTACATCATCTGTAGAAATTTACTATGATACCCCACTACCCGAAATAGTAGCCTATGAAACAGAACTAAGGCAATTATTTCAGAACCTTATAAACAACGCCATAAAATTTTGCAGGAAAGATGTGCCCTGTAAAATAAATATAGGATACAATGCAGATAACGACGAAGACAAACATGAGTTTTATGTAACAGACAATGGGATAGGTATTAATGAAAAATATTATAATAATATATTCAACATTTTTCAAAGACTTAACAGCAGGGAAGATTATGAAGGCTATGGTGTGGGGCTGGCCAACTGCAAAAAAATTGCAGAAATGCACGATGGGAAAATTTGGGTGGAATCCCACCTGGGAGAGGGAAGTACATTCAGGTTTACAATCTCAAAACATTTAACAGAAGAATAATTCGTCTACACTTTTTTACCTTTCAACGTTACTAAATAGCTATTCCCCTTTTTAAAAATCATAATTTGATTTTATAATCTAATTTTAAAGTATCCGGCTAATTTAATTCGACCTATTTATGAGTACGGCCTTTAAAATGTTTTGTAGGAAATTAGGAATTTCCTTTACAATAATTTCATTTTTTTCAGGTGTTGTTTGCGCTATAGGACTTTTACTAAACAGCGAAATGCTTACCACATTTGGCGTTGGTTTGGTGTCCATAAAATTAAATACTATTATAGCTTTATTAAGCTTAAGTGCTGCCTTATACCTACTGCATAAAAATGCACAAAAAAGGGCACTCTTATTACTTATTTTACCTTTATTCATAGCACTAATATCTTTTACAGAAGATGTTTGGAATATTAACCTATGGATAGACCAATTAGTTATCAATGATACTATTGGCAGGGCACATGATGTTCTCCACCCAGGCAGGCCAGCACCATTTTCATCGGTTTTAATTTTTTTAACCGTTGTGGGTATTGTTGTTTCAACATTTAAAAAAAAGTTCGCAAAAGAAATTGCGCAGATTATTTTAGGCTTAGTCACCATTTTTTCATTCGTACTTCTAATAGGCTACTTATTTAATGTGCCTGCACTACAGCATTTAAATTTTTCTTCGCCGGTTACCTTCCCTACTGCTTTAAACACTTTTTTACTAAGCATATCTGCAGCGTTACTAAATCCACTCTCAGGTTACTTAAGCCTGTTTGTAGGAAACAAATTAGGAAATTACCTTGTAAGAAGACTGTTGCTGCAAATTATAGGTTTTGCCATATTCATGGGATACCTGAGGCTTATAGCTCATAAAATGAATCTTTTTGAGCCTGAAATGGCACTATGCATAACCGTACTTACGTTTATACTTGTAGTGTCCATCTTCGTATCGAGGATAGCTATGCAATTAAATACTATTGAAGATTCCAGGGCATATGCTGAAGAAAAGTTTAAGCTGGTTTTTGAAACCACGCCAAACGGTATTATTATAGTAGACACAAAAGGCAAAATAGTACTGGCTAATAAACAGTGTGAAGAACTTTTTGGTTACAACCAGGAAGAATTTTCCGGTAAAAGCATTGATATGCTGATACCAAACACTTACAGAAAAAACCATGAAGTACACAGAATGAAGTACATAGACGAACCCATAAAACGAAAAATGGGCGGAAACGACGATCTTACTGCGCTTCATAAAAACGGCTATGAAATTCCCGTAGAAATTGGCCTTAACTCAGTAAAAATAAATTCGGAAAGGCTTATAGTAGCCTCAATTATAGACACTACTGACAGAAAAAATTACCAACAAATAATACTGGACAAAAACCAGCAGCTACTTATAAAGAACAGAGAGGTAGAACAATTTGCATACATAGCAAGCCACGACCTGCAAGAGCCTCTGCGTACACTGCGAAATTACATAATGCTTATACAGGAGGATTATCCGGAGCTGGATGAACAACTAAAGATGTATCTTGAAGATATGAACAATGCATCCGAAAGAATGAGTAAATTAGTAAAGCACCTGCTGGACCATGCCCGTATAGGCGCCGGCACCAAAGAAGAACCTCTTAGCCTGGACAACTGCCTGCAACAGGCAATGAAAAATTTGGAATTATTAATCAAAGAATCAAACGCAGAGATTAAAGTAAATAGTAAACTCCCCGAAATAATGGGGCATGAATCTGAAATACAAAGGCTTTTTCAGAATATGATACACAACGCTATTAAGTTTACAAAAAAAGGCGAAACACCATTTATAGGCATTAGTTACACCATAAACCCTGCAACAAAACAAACCGAGATAGAAATATCTGATAACGGTGTGGGCATAGAAGAAAAACAGCAACAAAACATTTTTAAAATGTTTTATAAAGGTACAAACATCAACAATCAGGGGGGATACGGAGTAGGTTTGGCCAATTGTAAAAAAATAGTTGAGCTACATAATGGAAAAATTTCGGTAGAATCTATTAAAAATACCGGAACAACGTTTAAATTTACATTGGGGTAATTAAATTTTTCAACTAAAAAAAAACTGATTGGACACTAATATAAAAACCGTCATGCTTATTGATGATAATAAGATTGACAACTTTTTTCATGAAAGGGCTATAAAAAAACACAACGACGACATAAAAGTTATCGTGTATTTATCGGCCGAAGAAGCTCTTGAGGCCATAAAGGAAAATCAATCAGACGAAGTACCTGAAGTTATTTTCCTTGATATTAACATGCCCGGAATGAACGGATGGGAGTTTTTAGATGAATACTTTAAACTGGACGAAAAACAACGAAAAAGCATTGTAATTACCATGCTTAGTACATCTGAAAATCCCGATGACATGAAAACAGCCGAAGAGCGAGGCGTAAGCTTTAGCTCTAAACCATTAACCACCGAGATTTTAAACGAACTGGAGAGTAAGCTAAAACCCTAACCAAACGCTAACACTTTTTTATAAAGTGCCATGGTACATAGCTTTAACTATACCGTCTGACAATCCTATTTTTGGTACAAAGATATTCCTTGCGCCACTCCACTTCATGGCATTAAGGTAAATACGTGTAGCATGTATAATTACATCGGCACGATCCGGGTTAAGCTCTAAATCAGTAATACGCTGTTCGTAACTCATACTGCTTAGCTGCTGGTACTGGCTTTGTATATAGAAGTAAGACAGTGGCTTATCCTGCTTTTTACCCGAAAGTTTAAACAGCTTGTTTATGTTTCCACCCGAGCCTATGAGGTTAATATTCTCATACGGCTCAGTTACTACTTTTATCCATTTTTCTATTTCCTGCCACACCACATCGTTCACCATGTTGTTTAACAGGCGCACGGTGCCGTTCTTAAAAGATTTAGACGCCACTATCTTCCCATCAGCAAATAATGAAAACTCAGTGCTTCCGCCACCTACGTCTACAAAAAGATAATTTTGCCCCGGTTTTAAAAAGTCGTGCAAATCGGTTGCGGCAATAATCGCCGCCTCCTTTTTACCGTCTATAATATCTATTTTTATATCCGCTTCACGCTGAATAATGTCTACCACTTCCTGTCCGTTGTACGCCTCACGCATAGCCGAAGTAGCACAAGCCATATAGCGTTCTACCTTGTGCACTTTCATAAGAAGTCGGTACGCCTTCATGGCATCTACCATACGCTCTATATTTTCTTCGGTAATTTCACCTACGGTAAAAGCATCCTGCCCCAAACGAATGGGTACACGTACCAGTGAAGCTTTGTTAAACGCGGTTTCTTTTCCGGGCGCTTCTACAATATTTGTTACTAACAGCCTCATGGCGTTAGATCCAATATCTATAGCGGCGTATTTCTTTAAACTAATCATGTAATGCGGTCGTATCTAAAAAAAACTTCTTATTCTTCTGTACCCTCAGGGCTTACAGTGGTATAAATTACCTCCAGCTTATTACGGTAATAATTATAGGTTTCATGCTGTGCACGGAATGGCTTGGCATTAGATTTTTTACGGTACTTATTTTCCATACCCTCACTGTGCAGCCTTGCCTTAACATTACCCTTCCACCCTATTTCAAAGGTATCCAGCATTTCTTTCTTAATATCTTCGTCATATATAGGGCAGGTAACTTCCACACGTGAGTCGAGGTTACGCGTCATAAAATCAGCCGATGATATATAAATATCCGGATTACCGGCATTGGCAAAAATATAAATACGCGGATGCTCCAGGTAGTTGTCTACAATACTTATAGCCTCTATGTTTTCGCTCATGCCCGGCACCCCCGGAATAAGGCAACACATGCCACGTATAACCAGCTGTATGCGCACGCCTTCTCTGCTGGCCTCATACAGTTTATCTATCATCCTAAAGTCGGTAAGACTGTTCATTTTCAGCTTTATGTAAGCTTCCTTACCGGCTATAGCGTTTAGTATTTCCTTATCTATAAGTTTATAAAACTTATTTCGCGTATAATGTGGCGATACAATAAGGTGCTTATAGCGGTATACCTTGTAATTTACATCGAAAAAGTCGAAAATCTTGCTTACCTCCTTCATTATCTGCTGGTGTCCGGTAAACAGCGTAACGTCTGTATACACCTTTGCGGTACTCTCGTTAAAGTTACCTGTAGATATAAAGCCGTAACGTTTTATTTTACCGCTTTCCAGGCGCTCTACCATACATATCTTGCTATGTACCTTAAGGCCTTTTACCCCAAAAATAAGGTTAATACCTTCGGTTTGCATCATTTCGGCATAGGTAATGTTACTGGCCTCATCAAAACGGGCCTGTAATTCTATCTGCACCGTTACCTTCTTACCATTTTTGGCAGCATTGATAAGCGAACTGATAATCTGCGAATTCTTAGCCAGCCTGTACAGCGTAATTTTAATACTAAGCACTTTAGGATCAAGCGCAGCTTCTCTAAGGAATTTAATCACGTAAGAATATGACTGGTATGGCGCATACACCATATAATCTTTTCGCTTAATGCGCTGTAGTATATTCCCTTCCAATGAAAGCCCATTTACAGGCAATGGAGGGTTTTGCTGACTCAGCAGGTCGGCACGCCCCAGCGTAGGGAAATCCATATAATCCCTGCGGTTATGGTAGCGCCCACCGGGTATAATACTGTCTGTAGAATCTATATTCAGCTTTTCCAGGAAGTACTGTAGGGTATCTTCCTCTATGGCTGCATCGTATACAAAACGTACCGGCTCGCCTATACGCCTGTCCTTAACACCCGTCCATATTTTTTCCATAAGGCTCTTACTTTGATCCGAATCCAAATCAAGCTGGGCATCACGGGTAATTTTTATCATGTGGGCAGAAATACTTTCATATTTAAAAATATTGAAAATATTATCCAGGTTGTATCGTACAACATCATCCAGCATTATAATAAACTGCTTCTCATTTACCGATGGCAGTATTACAAAACGGCTCACCGTACGCGGCATTTCTATAATAGCATAACGCACCCTTTTATCGGTATCCCCTTCCCTTTTAGGAGGCATTACCATTTTTACAGCAAGGTAACCTGCCGTATCTTTTAGCAACGGAAATTCCTTTAGGTCGTTAAGCACAATGGTTACAAGCTCATTAGTTACTTTTTGTAAAAAGAAATCCTTTACAAAAAGTTCCTGTTCGCGGTTCAGCTGGGTTTCATTCAGCATAAAGATATTTTCCTTCTCCAGCTCCTTCTCTATACGGCTAAGTATACGAAGGCTTTCGCTTTGCTGCTCTATAACTATCTCGGTAATTTCACCAAGCAATTTGTGGGCAGAATCAGTAAGCGGAAGTTCTTCACTGGTAATACCTTCAAGGCTAAGGCGGCGTATAGCGGCATAGCGAACCCTGAAGAACTCGTCAAAGTTATTTGAAAATATCCCTAAAAAACGAAGTCTGTCTAACAATGGTACAGTTTCATCGGCGGCTTCCTGCAATACGCGGGCGTTAAATGCAAGCCAGCTTTTTTCCCTGTCGTTATACCGGTTAACCGGTGAGTGATGGATCATATTTTTTTAATTCTCTTGGAAAAATTAACACATCTGTCGAACCCTTGGTAAGGTCTTTCCAGTCGTTTGTATCAAACGACATGGAAACAAATCCCGATGTAGGCACATTTTCTACATCGCGGTTCCCAAAGGTATTAACAAAATTAGTAATAGCGTCATTATGTCCAAAAAGAATTAAGTTATCAAATTGGTTATCGCAGGTTTTTATCACTTTTGCCAAGGCAGTATGGTCAAAAGTATACAGGTCGTCCCTGAAGTTAATATTGTCTATAGGTATCAGCAGTGTTTCGGCAAAAATGTAGGCCGTATTTTTTGCCCTTTGGGCCGTACTGCTCCACACTACAAATGATTTTGGCAAATGCTGCTCTACTTTAGACGCTACAAGATGCGCATCATGTATGCCCCTTGTACTCAGCGGGCGGTCTTTATCTATAAGGGGTGCATCCCAACTTGACTTGGCATGACGGATTAGTATAAGGGTTTTCATAAGAGTCGTATTATAAATGTATACTACTAAATATACAAAATTTTATAACACAACACGAGCCAAACAGTTAATTTGCTCTTAAAATTGAATGATAAAAAACAATCTTTTGAAAATCCTTTATCTTACGTCAAACGATTTGATTACAAAAAACCAACATAAATATACTTTTTATCCCCCTTAGTTATAGACAGTACTCTATTAGTATTTGAAGGAAGCCCCGCCTTATCTGCATCTTTCCAGTACCCCTTTCCTTTTAGTGTAATAAAACAACCAGCCGGTATAATCCACTCATAGCAAAAAAGTGCCATATCTATGCCAAATATGGTTTTATAGTCAACATTATTACTTTGAAGATATGCAAGTACATTAGGCGAAGGATTATCAAACAAGCCTGATTCATAAATCATTTTATATTTGTCAAGGACTTGCAGTGGGTCTGAAACCGCTGCCTTTGCACCATTATGCTCTATATAAAACGGTTCTTCAGAATGTTCTCTAACTAAAACACGTGCACGTGTATAACCAGTTCCTTTGGTTACCGCAAAGCCACCTATACTGAAACCCTTGCTTCTATTATTATAATTGGGATCTCCTTTCCAAATTTCAACACAATAATACACACACTCCAGGCCTGAAAGCGGTGCGATAAGTGTTTTGCCAATGGGTATTACTTTGCCATAGGTTTCTACATACTCTCTGTCCATTACATCAGTAATTTCCTTTCGGGGAACCTGTCTCATATAAGGACTGGTATTTCCGCTAAACAAAAAATAGCAAACCACTAAAACAGCGAGACCTGCTATTACGGCAATTACTAATATTTCCATTAGGTATAGTTAGTTGTTAAAATGTTTTACGGTGCCAGCCTTACCACCTTCCACGAATGGTCATCCTGAAGGATGAAGCGTACACGGTCGTGCATACGGTTTGGCCTCCCCTGCCAAAATTCTACTGATACCGGGCGCACAAGATACCCTCCCCAATGATCGGGGCGCGGAATTTCCTTACCTTCATAGTTCTTTTCTACGGTAGCAAGCCTGTCATCCAGGTACTCACGAGATGGCACCACACTACTCTGCTCCGACGCTATTGCGCCCAGCTTACTGCCATCGGGGCGGCTGTCAAAATAACCGTCACTTATATTTACCGTAGTCTTTTCAGCCTTCCCCTTTATAATTACCTGGCGTTCCATGTCCTGCCAAAAGAACGACAGGCATACATTAGGGTTTTCGGCAATGGCGCGGCCTTTATCCGAAAGGTAATTGGTAAAGAATATAAAACCTTCGTAAGTGTACTGTTTTAGCAGTACCACACGCGAATTCGGGTAACCATCGAGTCCCATGGTGCTTACCGTCATGGCATTTACCTCACCCGATATACCAAATTCCTCAGCCTCTATAAACCACTTTTTAAACAGGTTTATAGGGTCTTCGGGCAGTTGGGTTTCATCAAGCTGGCTCTTTTCGTAAGAACGGCGGTAATTGCTCAGGTCGCTCATGGCTTCAGGTATTTTGTTTGTAACGCAAAGTTACACTTTTGGCAGGTTATGGTTAACCAAAGCGAGCTTATAATTTTACAAACGCAGGTACGTTTTTTCGCACTTTACCGTTACCTTTACTGCAAAGAAGATTGTTATGCCCGAAAATATTACCATACTAAGCGAAGAACTGCTTAGTAACAACTGGGGTACCCTTACCAAGGTAACCTACAAAACCACTACCCCTACCGGAGAAATCGTAACCGGCGTACGCGAAGTATACAACCGTGGAAACGGTGCTACCATATTACTTTACAATAAAGAGAAAGGCACCGTAATACTTACCCGCCAGGTACGCATACCCACTTACTATAACGGCAACCCTAATGGCAGGCTTATAGAAACCTGTGCCGGCCTGCTGGATAATGAGAGCCCTGAGGAAAACATACGCCGCGAAACCGAGGAAGAAACCGGGTATATTATAGGCGAAGTAACACGCATTATGGAAGTATATATGTCGCCCGGATCTGTAACGGAGACCATACACTTTTTTGCAGCACCCTATAATGATGCCCACAAAAACGGCGACGGTGGCGGCCTGGAAGAAGAACAGGAACACATAGAGGTTATAGAGCTACCTTTTACAAAGGCTATGGAAATGGTAAAAACAGGCGAAATTAAGGATGCCAAAACCGTTATGCTGCTGCAATGGGCTAAGATTGAAGGGATTTTTGGGCTATAATATATAAACCAATCGCTTCGCGTGCTTTTCAGCTTTCCAAAGGAAAGCCTTAGTGTTCCTTCATTAGTCTGATATTAATCTTAAACAACTTTGTGGAACTTTGTGCCTCCCTTAGCGCCCTTTGTGGTAAAAATTTCACCCAAAGGCGCCAAGCCGCTAAGAAGTAACCACATGATAACTGCAACTCAGCATCTTTTTTAACACTCCCTTACAAAGGCTACCGTAAGATAATGCTTATTTTTATATCCGCACAATTACAATCAAAAATGGATATAACTTTTAACACCGATCCCAAACTAAACATACTGCTGCCCCTACTGTACCACGCCTGGCAGGACAGCGAACTTTCTACCCAAGAATATAAGGCAATAGCCGATTTTATCAATAAACAGGACTGGCTTACCAAAGCCGAGAAAGACTTTCTGCAATCCAAAATAGATGCCGGTGTACCGCCTACCCGCTCGGAACTGTTCCATTGGAGGGAAAAGATTGATACTGCACTGCAGGCCAACCCGAAAACGGCATCGTTTACCGATCTGGGTATTCTTATAGCCAATGCCGAACGCACTGCCGTTAAGGATGAGGATATTGCCAAAATAGCCCCCGCCGTTGCCCTGCTGGAACAACAACTGGGCATAATAGGTGTTGATGCGCTTTCGGCTTACCGGAAAAAAGAAAGCATTACAGCACAGCACAATACCGAACATACGTTTGACCCCGCAGCCATGACAGCCTTGCTGGATGCCGACCATTCCGATATAATAAACAAAGTAAAAAGCATCATAAGCCGTAAGGATTTTACCCCTGTGGTAGACAGCGATATTAATGCCTTTCGCGAAAAGGTACTGGGCTGGTGCAAGGTACTGGCAAACGAAGGTTTGGGCAGCTATGCCTACCCCGTTGCCTACGGTGGCAGTGGCGATATGGAGGCCTACTTTGCCATTATGGAAACCCTGAGCTACCAGGATTTGAGCCTTGTGATTAAATTTGGTGTACAGTTTGGCCTTTGGGGCATGAGCGTTATGTTCCTGGGCACCGAAAAGCACCATAAAAAATACCTGCCTGCCATAGGCGCACTGGAACTGCCCGGCTGTTTTGCTATGACCGAAACCCACCACGGCAGTAACGTAAAAGACATCCGTACAACGGCTACTTACAACCACGCCACCCGTTCGTTTACCATACACACTCCCGAAAAATACGACCGTAAGGAATACATAGGCAATGCTGCCGTACACGGTGAAGCCGCCACGGTTTTTGCCAAGCTTATCATCGACGGTAAGGACTATGGCGTAAATGCATTTATAGTTACCATCCGCAATAAGGAGAAGCAAACGCTGCCGGGTGTTACGATAGAAGACTGCGGACACAAAATGGGACTTAACGGTGTAGATAACGGCATTATTACCTTTGATAACGTGGAGATTCCCTACGAGAATATGTTGGATAAATTTGCTGGCGTAAATGAGAACGGCGAATTTGAAAGCCCTATCCCCAGCGATAACCGCAGGTTTTTTACCATGCTGGGTACGCTGGTAGGCGGACGCATAGGTATACCGCGCTCTGCACTGGCAGCTGGTAAGGTAGGACTTGCAACAGCCATTAAATACGGAGACAAGCGTAAGCAGTTTGGCCCCGAAAGCGGACAGGAGGTGCCGATACTCAACTACCGTATGCACCAGCGCCGCCTGATGCCGTACCTGGCCAATGCCTATGCGCTTACCTTTGCCCTGCAATACCTTACCAAACGTTTTATAAACCGCAGCGAAGCCGATATGCAGGAAATTGAAGCCCTGGCTGCCGGGCTTAAATCATACACTACCTGGAATGTACGCAATACGCTTCAGGAATGCCGCGAGGCCTGTGGCGGTAAGGGTTACCTGAGCGAAAACCGCATAGACGACCTGAAAAACGATACCGAGATTTACACCACTTTTGAGGGCGATAATACCGTACTGATGCAGCTTACTGCCAAAAACCGCCTGGGTGAATTCCGTAAGCAGTTTGGCGAAATGAGCGTGAGTACTATTTTTAATTATGTGGTGGAACAGGCCAAAACAGGCATTACCGAAAAGAACCCGTTTGCAACCCGTAATACCGATGAAGCCCACCTTAAAGACCCTGCATTCCATTTACAGGCGTTTAAATACCGCGAACGTGAATTGGTAAATTCTGCTGCTAAACGTTTTAAGAAACTTACCGATGATGGATTAGAGCCTTTTGATGCCGCAAACATTATGCATCCGCACATGCTGCAAATATCGGATTCGTACCTGGACAGGGTGATTTTAGAGCAGTTCCAAACGAAACTGGAAACCGTAACCGACCAGAGCCTTAAAGAGGCACTTACCGGATTGTACCAACTCTTTGCCCTGAACAAGCTTGAAGAGCACAAAGCATGGTACCTGGAACAGGGCTATATGGAAGGTGTAAAAACCAAGGCTATACGTAAGTTGGTGAGCCAGCTTTGCTGGGAAATACGCCAGGATGCCGTGCCATTGGTTGATGCATTTAACATCCCTGAAAACTGCCTTGGGGCTATTGCTGCTGATAAGATTGCCGAAGCATAAAAAAAACACATCGAAATATTTAAATTTTTTAATGTAATTTTGCAAACACACACTTTTGGAAGATTACACTATGAAAAATATAAAAATAAGCGTGCTGGACCAGTCGCAGGTAGGCAGAAACAGTACCGCAGCCGAGGCATTAGCCGACTCCGGTAAACTGGTAGCATTAGCCGATGAACTGGGTTTTGAACGTTATTGGGTAAGCGAACACCACAACTTTAAACTGGTGGCAGGCACCTCACCTGAGGTGCTTATACCCTACCTGGCTTCAAAATCGAAACGTATACGCGTGGGCAGCGGCGGTATCATGCTGCCCAACCATAGCGCGCTTAAGGTGGCTGAAAACTTCGGGATACTGGCTACACTGTTCCCCGGGCGTATAGACCTAGGTATAGGCCGTGCACCGGGTGGCGACAGGCTTTCGGCTCAGTTGCTTAACCCGGCGAATAATTTTAGTGAAAAAGAATTGTACGAACAACTCATAGACGTGCGTGCGTGGCTGCGCAACGAGGAACTCCCCGATACCGTACACGAAAAGGTAAAAGCCTACCCCATCCCTGAAATAATGCCCGAATTGTGGATGCTTACCAGCAGCGGTGGCAGCGCACAGTTTGCAGCGCATTTTGGTATGGCATTGTCCTTTGCACATTTTATAAACCCGGTGGGCGGCGCTGAGGTGGTTGCGGTATACCGCGACAGCTTTAAACCCAGCAAGGAATGGCCGGAGCCAAAAGTAAACGTAGGCATTTTTGTATTTTGCAGTGAAGACGAACAGAAAGTAAAGGACTGGGTTACGGAGTTTGACTACCGTATGCTGCACATAGAAATGGGTGCTACAGGTGATTTGCCTTCGTTTGAGGAAATAAAGGCAATGGACTACAGCATGCACCAACGCTCACGCATTGCATGGAACCGTAACCGTTTTATAGCCGGTACACCCGATGTGGTGAAAGATAAAATTACCGCCTTATCCGAAGAGTATAACGTAGACGAAATAATGATAGCCACCTGGGCAGAAAACTTTGAAGACCGCAAGCATTCGTATGAGTTGATTGCGGAGATGTTTGGTACTAAGGGGTAAGTTATTTGTGTTGTCAAAATCAGTCCTGCAAGCTCTTTAAGATATTGCAGGACTGATTTAATTCTTTATACTTTCCTCAACAAATCAGCAAGTTGCCCGGTAAGGTTTTTCCTTGAGTAATATTGCAGGCCTATGGCATTAGCCTTAAGGCTGTTGTTTTGATATTCGGTAAAGTATTTTAGCAGGGTATCTTTTATCTTTTGCTTTTCATTGTACAGGGCAAATACACCGGTATTTGTGGTACGCATTATTTCAGCAAAATCAGCTCCGTCAGGACCTATTGCCAGTATAGGTCGGTCTGAAACCATGTATTCAAACAGCTTACCCGGAATAATACACTTGGTTTCCTCACGGTCTATTTCCACCAACAAAAGTACCTGGCTCCTGCGCTGGTGCGCCACAGCTTCAGCATGCGGCACGTAGCCCAGATTGTTTACGTAATTATTCAACCCGTTTTGAGCAATGCTGTCCAGTACCTCGCGGCTTACTGCACCTATAAGCTTCAGTTCAAAACGTTGGGCAAAAGCCTCATTTTCTGTAACCAATTCGCTAATTGCCTGCCATAGCGCCTGAGGGTTACGCTCACTAAGGAACGAACCGATGTGCGCCAGCGTAAACTTATCGTCAAGTGGCTGTTTAGCTATGTTTTCCACATCATAACCGTTGGTTATAACGGCAATGGGCTTGGTGGTAAGCGCTTCAAATTCCTTTTTAGTGGTAGGGCTTGTAACCAGTACGGTATCGGCAGTGTTCAGCACCTGCTTTTCTAAATCCTTATGCTTTTTTTCTGCGGAAGCACTTAGCTTTAATTCCTTATGGTAGCCAATGGTTGTCCACGGATCACGGAAATCGGCAATCCACCGTACATCAAGTTTCTCTTTCATTCCAAGACCAATAAGGTGCAGGCTGTGCGGCGGCCCCGTAGTAATAACTGTGTCTATGTTATTCTCCTGAATGTATTTTGTAAGGAATTTTACCGACGGTTTTACCCAAAGCACACGCGCATCGGGTATAAACAGGTTACCCCGTACCCACAGCATTATACGCTGCAAGGCAGACTGTTTCTTCTTATCGGGGATAATACCGCTGCTTATCTTTTTGGTATTTCCTTTACTGAACATGGAAGCCCATGCATAGGGTTCGGTTATGCGCTGTTTTACTATGGTAATATCCGGGCTTACTTCTGCCAGCAAGCCTTCATCTACCAAAGGATATGTAGGGTTTTCAGGTATATACACTACCGGCTGCACCCCAAATGAGGGCAGGTATTTAACAAACTTCAGCCAGCGCTGCACACCAGGGCCACCTGCAGGCGGCCAGTAATATGAAACTATGAGTACTTTCAATGCTAAAGAATCACTTAGGCCTGAGCCGGTTGTTTACTCTTTTTATTTTCAAACCAAATACCGCCACCAAGCAAGCCCAGGAACAGTACAAAACTAATCAGGGTAATGGTACTGCCGGTTTTTACTACCTGTGGTTCAAATTTAAACTCTACACTGTGCTTACCCGCAGGTATCGGCATGGCGCGCAGGGTATAATCGGCCTGGTAGTGTGTGGCAGGCTTACCGTCTATGGTAGCGTTCCAGCCTTTAGGGTAATACATTTCGCTGAATACTGCAAAGCCATCGTGGCTGTTGTTAGTAGTATAGCGCAGGTGGTTCGGTTCGTATGATTCCAGCTTAATGGTTGCTGTACTGTCTTTTACAAAAGTAGTTTTGGCAGCCGCCTCAGGGAATTTCTCCTTATTAACAACGGCTACGTTCTTAACATCCAGTTTTTCTACCGACTTAAACTCATCATCTGCCGTAGTAACCGGTTTTACAGTACTAACAAACCACGCCGGACCTGCGGCAAACGGGTTGGTTAACGGAATGTAATCTCCCTGTTGCCCCTGCAAAATAAGGTACTTAACATTCAGCAGATCCAGCACCGGAACAGCACTTTTCAGGGTTAATGTTTGCTCATCGATATTATTATAAATAGGTGCAGCTGCATCTTTTTTACCGCTTTCTAAGGTAAAGGTAAACAGCTCGTCCATCCTGCGCGGGCGAACGGCACTGTACCCTCCTACCGACTGGTGGAAATATGAAGTACGTCCCTGCATCCTGGCTCCCGGTTCGTATACACGGAAATGCCCGTCGTCTTTCAGGATAAATTCATCAGCACCATTTGGCTCAAACGGCACGGTCATTTTACTTTCCGATACAAAATCATCGGCGTTTACATATTTGTGGTCTACCGTAAACAGGTCGCCTACAGCAAGTACACCTACGATAATTACGGCAACCGTTTCGCTAAGCTTTTGTTTGTAAGCAAAGAATAACGCAGCGGCAGCAGCCAACACAAAGAACAACGCACGGGTAATATCTGCTGTAAACATATCCATACGGGCTTCTTTAAGCGCCTGTATGTAACCGGCTCCGTATTTTTGGAAAGCTTCCGGCCCCAAAATATAGTTTATTGCAAAGCCTTCATCATCAGCTTTTTCAAATGCAAATGAACCTTTAAGTATAAACAGCACAACCAGTAATCCTCCCACTACAGCAGTAGATTTCCACAGGTTTTTAAACTGTTCTTCTTTTGTTAATTTAAAGAAGGTTTGCAGCCCCATGAAGGCCAGCACCGGTATACACAGTTCCAGTATTACCTGTATAGATGACACCGCACGGAACTTATCATACATGGGTACATTTTCTATGAAGAAATTGGTAAGCCCCGAAAGGTTTTTACCCCAAGATAGTAACAGCGTTAGTATAGCCCCCGCAAGGAAAGCGTATTTAATTTTACGGTTATCGGCAAAAAGTGCAAATACCGCCAGGAAAAACACAACTATACCTATGTAAGCAGGTGCTTCTACAATTGGCTGGTCGCCCCAGTAGTACGGTACATTTTCAGAGATTTGTTTTGCCTGATCTACAGGCAGCCCAAGGTTAATAAAGTATTCGTATACTTTATTTTCGCCTTTTACTGTTTCGTGCGAGCCGCCACCATAAAGCCTCGGCACCAAAAGGTTAAGGCTTTCACCTATACCGTAGCTGTATTCGGTAATATAATTGTAATCCATAGCCGCACCCGATGTTACCGGGGTACCATCGGCTTTAAAAGTAAGCTCACTTTTGCCACGGATACTATAATTTGTAAACTCAGATGTAGCCATAAGGCTGGTAGCATTTAAGCCTAAAGCCACAATTCCTGCCACTACAAATACACCTATTGATGTACCAAGGTGCTTATAATCTTTAGTTTTAGCAACATCTACAATGTAGTAGATACCTATACACAGCAGTAAAAACAGCAGATAATAGGTCATCTGGAAGTGGTTAGCGTTTATCTCCAGCGCAGTAGCAAGCAGTGTAACCAGCCCACCCACTATATAGCGCTTTCGGAATACCAAGATAATACCGGCAATTACCACAGGCATATAGGCTATGGTATGGGCTTTGGCATTATGCCCCGCTCCAAGGATAATAACCATATAGGTACTGAAACCAAATGCCAGTGCCCCGAAGAAAGCCTTTAGCGGATCTATTTTAAGTACGCGAAGCAATATAAAAAAGCCTAAAAAGTATAGGAACAGGTAGTCTGCCGGGCGCGGAAGGAACCTAATGGCAGCATCTATTTTTTTTATGTAATTGTGCGGGTAGTTTGCCCCCATCTGGTACGTAGGCATACCGCCAAAAGCGTTGTTTGTCCAGTAAGGCTCTTCATCATGGGCTTTACGGAAATCATTTTGCTCTTTGGCCATACCGGTATATTGTGCAATATCCGATTGGAAGAAAGCTTTATTTCCCTTTAAAACCGGGTAAAAATAAAACAGTGAAACCAATACAAAGCCCAATACGGCAAGCAATTCAGGGTAAAACCTTTTTATATTTTTCATGTGCAAATGTTTGCTAAGTTGCTAAAGATAAAAAACGGCGTGAAGATACTTATTTTCCCTAAAACGGCAGAAACCGCTATAGTATTTTAAGTAAAATTACAAAATACACATTCGGCTCCACTGAACTGAAGCGGATTATATTTTGTTTTTCACTAATGGAAAAAGATATTACATGCTTGTAAAAAGGTTAAACATTCTTAATTGCAGTATTAGTGACGTATTAATAATTATATTTGTTACTTCACCTTGCTGTTTATAATTAAAAACAACACCCCACAATGGAACGATTAACCATTTTTTATACAGACGATGACCTGGAAGATTTAGATTTCTTCAGGGAAATTGTAGACAGCCTTGGAGAACAATATGAGGTAGTTACCCAAAACAGCGGTATGGACTTACTCCATGCGCTGCATAATCCTCCGCCACACCCCTACCTTATTTTCCTGGATATAAACATGCCGGGCATGAATGGGCTGGAAACGCTAAAAAGAGTACGGGAAAACGACACCCACAGGCTAATGCCCATAATTATGATTTCTACATCTAACGATATAAGCATCATAGAAAAGGCAAGGCTCTTTGGCGCTACATATTATCTGCCAAAATCGGGCGATTTTGACAAGCTGAAAAATTCTATAGAATATGTACTGTCAGTAAACTGGGGTAGTTTTATAACTACCGATAAAAATTTTGTATACCACAACTATTAAAAGCCTTCATGGAGAATACCACAACTGAAATAAACTTTTTACAAAACCTGCGTCAATCTACAGCTAAAGCCCACACAGCTCTTGAGGCGCTTCCGGTATCGGAATCTATACTTAAAGACGACGTAACAAATGCTGAGTATGCCCACTACCTTACGCTAATGCATGATGTGGTGAACGATGCCGAAGAGAATATTTTTCCGGCACTGGAACGCTATGTAAATGACATAAACGAACGAAACAAGGCACATCTTATTGAAGCCGACCTGCAAAAGCTGGGAGCGTTAAAAACAGGAATGCAAAAACCGGTTTCTGCCGGATTACAAAATCCTACAGCAGCCTTTGCTATGGGAATATTGTACGTTATAGAAGGCTCTTCATTAGGTGGCAGGATAATCCTGAAAAATATAGCTAAAAATTTAGATCATACAGAAACCAGCGGAGCAGCCTACTTTAGCGGATACGGTACTGAAACCGGCAGCCGGTGGAAAGCTTTTTTGTCTGACCTGTCTGATTTTGAAAACCAACATAGTGCCGTAAACGAAATTATAGCCGGAGCTAATTATGCTTTTGAAGCAATTCACAAGCATTTTAGCGACAATAGTAACTTGTAAGAATTTATGAAAATAAGGGATATTGTAAACCGCGATATTGTAAACTTAACAAACTGCGAGCAGGAACCCATACACATACCGGGCAGCATACAGCCTCACGGATTTTTGCTTGGCCTGAAAAAAAAATCGCTAATTATCGATTTTTGCAGTGCTAACACAGCCGAGTATCTTAGCCTGTTTCACACACAGCTGCTGGGGAAATCTTTTGGCGAAATTTTTGGTGATGATAACGAGAAAAAGTTAACGGAGTATGCCGCCAAAGGGCTTATGCTGAGCAGCTCCCTGCTAAAACTACAACTTTGCGGGGTCGACTTTTTATGCACCCTGCATCTTAACAACAACGATATTTACGTACTGGAAGGAGAGCCACAGGGTTTTAGTCAACAGGAAGCCAGCGATGTGTACGACCAGACTTCGCAGTTTCTGGGCTATATGCACGAAACGCACACCCTTAAACAACTGTGCCAGCTTGTAGCTGAGGGTACAAAAAAAATTACCGGTTACGACCGCGTAATGATTTACCGCTTTGATAAAGACTATAACGGCGAAGTATTTGCCGAAAGTTGCCGCGAAGACCTGGAACCTTTCCTGGGGTTACATTACCCACATACCGATATACCGCCACAAGCGCGTGAATTGTACAAACGCAACCTGCTGCGCCTGATTACCGATATTAATTACACCCCCGTAGCTATTTATACCCAGGATGATGCAGAAAACAAGAACCTGGACCTAAGCCTGTCTATACTGCGCAGTACATCGCCCATACATGTACAATACTTACAAAACATGGGGGTAGGCGCCACGCTTACCATATCATTAATGTATAAAAAACAGTTGTGGGGGCTTATAGCCTGCCACCACTACTCCCCTAAAAACCTTAGCCCCGAAATAAGGCTTGCAGCGCAATTGCAAGGACACTTTATAACCTCACAAATTGATGTAAGACAGTCTTCTGAGGAATATGAGCATGCCCGAAAAACAACCCTTGCGCTTGAACGGCTAAATACCATAGCGCTACACAAGGAAAGCGACCTGCATAAAATTACCGAAAACATCGACATGCTTACCCTAACAAACGCCGGCGGTACCGCCATAGTGTTAAACGGTATGGTGTACAAAAACGGGCTTACAGCATCTGACGAAAAAATAAAGCAATTATCCATCTGGCTGGCTACGTATACCAATAACGGCAGCTTCAGCACAGAAAACATTACATCCTATCTCCCTGAGTTTAAAAGCGAGTGCGAAACCACTTCGGGGGTTATATATCATTCGCTGGATATAGATAGTAATAACTGTATCTTATGGTTTAGGCCCGAGAGCAAAACAGAGGTGCACTGGGCGGGCGACCCGCAAAAGTCAATCATAAAAGATGAAAAAGGGCTTTCGCCAAGGCGTTCATTTGCGCTATGGAAAGAAATCGTAGACTGTATCAGTAAACCATGGCTGCGCCCCGAACTGGATGCCGCTGCCTCTTATGCTTACAGCCTGCAGCGACAAATAAACCTGCTTATCATTACTCAGGAAGAAGAAAAGTACCGCAAACTGAGCGAACTGCTGGAAGAAACCAACAACGAGCTGGAAAACATAAACTGGATAAGCACGCACGACCTACAGGAACCCTTGCGTAAAATACAGCTTATGGCTTCCAGGATACTAAGCCGTGAGCAGACATTGCCGGAAAATGTGGAAGATTCTATAAAACGCATCAATGCATCGGCTAACCGTATGCAAAACCTGCTTATAGACATACTAAAATACACCCGCCTGCGCCACACCCACGACAGTTTTGAAACAGTTGATTTAATGGCTCTTATAGACGAGGTTAAACAAGATATAACTGAAACTTTAAACGAAAAAAGCGCCTATGTGGTTACCGAAGGGTTACCCCACATACAGGGCATTCCCTTTTTGCTGAAGCAACTGTTCTTCAACTTAATATCAAACTCTGTAAAATACTCGGATGCCAACCGAAAACCCGAAATAAAGATTACCCATAAAGGGTTGAAGTATCTTGACGGTTCACACGAACTTTTCCATGTTATTACTCTGTCAGATAACGGCATAGGGTTTGAACAAAAATACGCCGAACAGATATTCAATATTTTTACCCGCCTGCATGACATTCCTGACCAAAAAGGTTCAGGGGTGGGATTAGCGCTTTGTAAAAAAATAATGCAAAACCACAAAGGGCAAATTGCCGCCAGCTCCATACCGGGAGAGGGTACTACAATATGGCTATACTTCCCTGCCGAGCCACAACAAGGATAATTTTCCATATAACAAACAATCCCCATAAGTGTTTATTACCTAAGGGGATTGTTTTATTATTGCAGCGGCTCTATTTTAAAACCTGCTTTTTTTACTGTTTCCATTACAGCATCTTCAGGCAGGCTTGTGGTTACCGTTAGTACCTTATCGGGATTGTCGGTATCTACTTTCCAATTTTCAATACCCTCGGCGGCATTTAGTAACGGCGTTACCTTTGCCACACAACCACCACAGTTAATGCTGGTTTTAAATTTCATTTGCTTTTCCATAGTTATATCTTTTTAATTTTTAATAATAAACTGTTGCTTACCACACTTACACTGCTCAATGCCATAGCCGCACCTGCAATCATCGGGTTTAGCAGAAAACCGTTTACCGGGTACAATAACCCTGCAGCTACAGGTATACCAATAACATTATAAATAAACGCCCAAAATAGGTTTTGCCTTACCGTAGCCATGGTTTTCCGTGATAGATGGATGGCTATGGGCAACTTAAGCAAATCTCCCGAAATAATGGTCATTTTTGCCACATCCATAGCTACATCGCTGCCCCTGCCCATAGCAATACTTACATCGGCCTGAGCCAGTGCAGCACTGTCGTTAATACCATCGCCTGCCATAGCCACTACATTACCTTTTTGCTGTAGTTCTTTTACAAAATCAAGCTTGTCCTGCGGCAACACATTAGCCTTATACTGCTGTATACCCACCGTTTCGGCAATGGTTTTGGCAGTGGCTTCATTATCTCCGGTAAGCATATATACCGCTATACCTTCGGCCTGTAATTGTTTCACCGCTGCTACCGATGTAGGCTTCAGCGCATCGGCTATTGCTACCGCCGCCAGTAGTTGGCTTTCATCAGCAAAGAACACCAGCGTTTGGGCTTTTTCAAGTTGGGCTGTTACCCAACTTTCAGCCTCACTGCCAATTGTTATGTTATTTTCGGTAAGCAAAGTCCTGTTTCCTACCCAATACGTTTTACCGTTAAACTCCGCCCGAACTCCCTTGCCTGCATTATTTTCAATGGTGATTCCCTCAATAAAATGTGCACTTCCAAAATAGGCTGTTATGGCTTCTGCTAACGGGTGCGACGATGATTTTTCTATACTGAAAAACAAACTCTTACATTCATCATTCTCAACAAACCATTTAACATCGGTTACCTGGGGTTTACCCTGTGTAAGCGTACCTGTTTTATCTAATACCACAGCCGTAACCTTGGCTGCATGCTCCAGGCTGTCGGCATCCTTAATCAGTATACCTAAAGATGCTCCCCTTCCTACACCTACCATAATGGCAGTGGGCGTAGCAAGCCCCAGCGCACACGGACAGGCAATAACCAGCACCGTAACCATAGCCATAAGCCCCTGTGTAAATCCGTTTTGGCCTCCCAGCACAATCCAGGCAACAAACGTTAGTACCGCAACAGCAATAACCACCGGAACAAAAATACCCGCTATCTTATCTACCAGGTTTTGTACCGGGGCACGGCTGCCCTGTGCATCCTGAACCATTTTAATAATCTGCGCCAAAAGCGTATCGCTGCCTACCTTATCTGCCCTAAACTGAAAGCTGCCTTTTTGGTTTAGTGTACCGGCAAATACCTTGCTCCCCTCCTGCTTTATAACAGCCACAGGTTCACCGCTTATCATACTCTCATCTACATAGCTGCTACCGGTGGTAACCGTACCGTCTACCGCTATTTTTTCGCCGGGTTTTACCAATAGCATGGTACCCTGCTGCACACTGCTTACCGGCATTTCCATTTGATGTCCGCCGTGGTGTACTACGGTAACGGTTTTGGGCTGTAGTCCCATAAGGCCTTTTATAGCCGATGAGGTTTTGGCTTTAGCCCGGTCTTCCAGCAATTTGCCTAAAAGGATGAAGGCTATGACCACCGCCGAAGCTTCAAAATACACATCGGCATGACGGCCTTGTTTGTGCCAAAATTCAGGAAACAACGTATTAAACACACTAAACAGGTACGCCACACCGGTACTCAGCGCCACCAGCGTATCCATATTAGCCGAACGGTGTTTTGCCTGTTTATACGCTCCTATAAAAAACTGCCTGCCAAAATACAGCACCACAGGAGTAGCCAATACCCACATAAGGTAAGGCACCCAGGGCTGTTTCATAAACACAGGAACCATGCCCAGCACCACTAAAGGAACAGATAAAGCAACTGACCAAAGCGTTCTTTTTTTCAGGGAATTATAATGTTCTCGCTGTAAATCGGTAAGGCTGTCGGTAGCCTCATCGCTTTCGTCAATCATCAGGTCGTAACCTACAGATTGTAACGCCGATTTAAGCACCTGCGGATTAGTTATCGTAGGAATAAATTCTATAGTACCATTTCCGTTTGCGTAGTTTACAGTAGCGCTTACCACCCCCGGCTGCATAGTCAGTACATCCTGGCTGCTTGCCGCACACGAAGCGCAACTCATATTAAGCACCGGGTATGTTTTTTTAACGGTAGGTACATCGTAGCCCAGGCTGCGCACCTGTTTTACAGCGACAGGCAGTACAGCCGCAGCATCATTGGTTTCTATTACAGCCCGGTTATTATTCAGCTCTACTTTGTGCGAGGAAATACCCTTGACTTCTTTCAGCCCTTTATCTATAATCATGGCGCAGTGTTCACTGTCCATACCCTGTAAAGGCAGGTAAAGGGTGTTTTTATCTTTTGTAGCCATAATACTTAGTTTATGGTACAAAGTTACGCCTGTGCAATAATAAAAGGGTTACAGGATTACGGAAAAGATTTACAGATTTCGGGAAAGCGCATCGAGCGGCTGGCGCAATGCCGTGCTGTTTTTACGGAAATTTGTAGGCGTTACGCCCGTAGTTTTACGGAACTGTGCCGAAAGGTGCGCCACGCTGCTATACCCCAGCCTGTGGGCAATTTCACTCAGGGTAAGTTCATTGTATTGTAGCAGCTCTTTTACTTTTTCAGTCTTTTGCAGAATAACGTATTGCTCTATGGTAATGCCTTCGGTAGCTGAAAATAATTTACTCAGGCCGGAATAGTCCCGGTGCAGTTCGGTGGCCAGCAGTTCAGAGAACACCACATTGCTTTCTTCAGTATGGTGAATATGGTTTATTACAACGGATTTAATTCGGTCTATCAATTGCAGTTTGTTATCTTCCAGCAATTCAAAACCCTGTTCCTGCAATTTTAGTTTAAGCGCTACTAATTGCGCATCATCCGGATCTACAGCCGTAACAGCTTCCCCAAGCTGCACACTTTCGGGCTGCAAATCCATCGCCGTAAGCACACCTTCTACAGCAGCAATGCAGCGCGGGCAAACCATATTTTTTATAGAGAGTTTCATTTTTTATGAATGCGGGATAACTACACAAAGGTACGACTATTTTATCAAAGGGATAATTACCGCGCTATTACCGCGAAGAGTACAGCACGTTATTTCACACATTCTCAGTATAGCATCATAAAAATATCATTACTGCAAAAACACCCGCGTTTTTGCACATCCCGTATAAGCAAAAGATAAAATAATACATTTCGAAAACGCTGATTTTGGGTATTTTGGCTTACGCTAATTACAACGATTGAAACACAAAAAATTAGCCTTTAACCAAACACGTAACAACATGAAAAATACATTACTAACCCTTTCACTTCTGGCAGTTACCTGTGGCTGGAGCCAAAAGAACCTGGTGCGCAACGGCGGTTTTGAAAGCAATACCGACAGTTGGCGAGGCGATGCTGCCATACTGAACAATTATGATAAACAGGCCGGTAAAAGCAGTGGCATGATTAACCAGTTTACAGGGCAGCAATGGAAAGGTATCGACCAGATTGTAGCTATCCCGAAAGAAACTTATGCGTTGGAATTTTCCGTGTGGATTAAAGCAGATAACATAGAAGGCGGCAAAGATGCCTGGAATGCAGGTGTGATGACTGTAGAATTACTTTCGGGTGGTGAGGCTAATATCAGTTATGAAAACGTAGCCCAGGTTACGGGCTCTACCGGGTGGACACAGTACAAGAAAACCGTAGTGGTGCCAAACGGTGCCAAAAAGTTTAGGATTATGCTGGCTTTGGCACAAACAAACGGCTCTGTTTTATTTGATGAAGTGTCGGCAGTGCCTTATAAAACAGCTGAATTTGAAAAAATGAAAGACGATGAGCGCAAGGCCGCCCAGGCAGCTGCAACACAATTTAAAAACGGTAACTTTGAAAACGGCATGGAGGGATGGCGCGGAACTGCCAAAACCGTAAGCCCGGCAAAGGAAGGGACAACCGCAATAGCCCTGTCGTCAGACCAGCCGGTGTGGACGGGTATAGACCAGATAGCCGCTATTCCGGAAGGAAGCAAAAATATCGTTATTTCGGGCTGGCTAAAGCCCGATAACATAGTACGCGGCAAGGACAGCTGGAACAACGGTGTTTTTATACTGGAACTGACCAAAGACGGCCAAACAAAAGCCACAGAAGACCAGCTCATAGGCAGCGTTACGGGCTCAGGCGAATGGATGCATTTTGAGAAAACCTTTGCCCTGCCACAGGATGCCGCTAAATTCAGGCTTATGCTTGCCCTGAGCAACTGTACCGGCACCCTATTGGCCGACGACATTAAAGTAAATTTTACCAAAGAATAAGTATTTAGAATACATGAAACAACTTTTATTAAAACTGATTGCCCTTTTTGCTCCCGTATGTATGAGTGCCAACGTAATACTCCCTTCTGTTTTTTCAGACAATATGGTACTGCAACGCAACGCCGAAGTGAAGCTATGGGGCTGGGCAAGTGTAAACGAAGAAATAACCATAACTACCGGCTGGGACAATAAAGAATACAAAGTAAAAGGCAGTAACCAGGCCACTTGGAGCCTTATCCTGCAAACACCCGGAGCAGGCGGGCCGTATACCCTGAAATTTAAGGGATATAATGAGGTAAGCCTGAACAATGTAATGCTGGGCGAAGTGTGGATATGCAGTGGGCAAAGCAATATGGAATGGACACCAAGCGCAGGAATTGTGGGCGCTGAGGCTGAAATTGCAAAAGCAAATTACCCAAACATCCGCTTTTTTACGGTGCCTAAACTTACCGCCGACTGCCCGCAGATAAACCTCCCGGCAAGCTGGCAGGCCTGTACCCCCGAAACCATGAAGTACTTTAGTGCAGTAGGTTATTTCTTTGGGCAAAAATTACATGAGGATTTAAAAGGTGTACCTGTAGGCATTATCAATTCCAGCTGGGGTGGTACCCCGGCAGAGATATGGTTCCCTGCCGATTATATAACCAGCGACAGAGTAATTTCCGAAGCGGCTGCTAACATAAAACCAAACGAATGGGGACCTACGCAGCCCGGCCGTACCTGGAACGCCATGATAAATCCGCTTGTGGGTTTTCGCATTGCCGGGGCATTGTGGTACCAGGGCGAAAGCAATGTGGGCAGCAGCGTATACAACAAAACCCTGGGCGGACTTATTACTTCGTGGAGGCAGGCATGGGGCTATGATTTCCCGTTTTACTTTGTGCAGATTGCCCCGTATAACTACGATGGAAACCCTGATGCCGACTGGGGTGTAAAGGTTCGCGATGCCCAACGCAGAGTGTTAAACGAAGTACCCAACACCGGGATGGCAGTAATTACCGATGTGGGCAATCTGGAAGACATTCACCCAAGAGATAAAAAGCCGGTAGGTATCCGCCTGGCAAACCTTGCGCTAAGCAAAACATACGGCACAAACAAAGCCGTTGCCGAAAGTCCGTTATACAAGGATTTTACGGTAAAGGGCAGCAAGCTTACGGTACATTTCAGTAATGCAGAGGGACTGCATTTTGCGGGAAAAACCTCTACCCTTTTTGAAGTGGCAGGCGCCGATGGTAAGTTTTATCCGGCACAGGCACGCGTACAAAAAGATGGCGTGGTTGTAGCTGCCAAAGAAGTAAAAACTCCCGTAAAAGTGCGCTATGCCTGGAAAAATGCCGTTAAAGCCGACCTGCTGAACGGTGCCAATCTTCCGGCATCATCATTTACAAGCGAATAATTTCCATAAACAGCTATATCTAAAAACCTTACCATGAAAAAAACACAAACCCTTATAGTACTCGCACTGCTGGCTGCCGGTACGGCACAGGCGCAAAAAAAGAAGAAAATGGAACAAACACAGGACATTGAACAACGCGTAGAACAGCTTTTGGCCAAGATGACCTTAGAGGAAAAGGTAGGCCAGATGAACCAATACAACGGCTTTTGGGAAGTAACAGGCCCCGCCCCTAAGGAAGGCAACGCCGCCATAAAATACGAACACCTGCGCAAGGGCTGGGTAGGCTCTATGCTTACCGTACGTGGTGTAGACCAGGTACGTGCCGTGCAAAAAATAGCCGTAGAAGAAACCCGCCTGGGCATACCACTTATCATAGGTTTTGATGTAATTCACGGGTACAAAACCCTCTCTCCTATTCCGCTTGCTGAGGCTGCCAGCTGGGATATGCAGGCCATACGCAAATCAGCGGAAACAGCAGCATCTGAGGCTTCTGCATCGGGTATCAACTGGACGTTTGGCCCTATGGTAGACATCAGCCGCGACGCCCGCTGGGGTCGTGTGATGGAAGGTGCCGGCGAAGACCCGTTCCTGGGTTCAAAAGTAGCCGAAGCACGCGTTAAAGGCTTTCAGGGTGATACCCGTGCCGACCTTGCCAAACCTACAACCATTGCTGCCTGTGCCAAGCACTTTGCCGCCTACGGCTTTGCCGAAGCAGGTCGTGATTACAACACCGTAGACATTAGTAATTCAACCTTATACAATGCCGTACTCCCTCCGTTTGAAGCGGCTAAAAATGCCGGGGTACGTACGTTTATGAACTCGTTTAACGTGCTGAACGGCGTGCCTGCCACGGGCAGCAGCTTCCTGCAAAGGGATATACTGAAGGGCAAATGGGGCTTTGACGGTTTTGTAATAACCGACTGGGCATCCATACGCGAAATGATTAAATGGGGCCATGCCAAAGACGGTGCCGATGCCAGCCAAAAGGCGGTAACCGCTGGTGCCGATATGGATATGGAGAGCCACCTGTATGTATATGAGCTGGTTAAACTGGTTCAGGAAGGTAAAGTAGACGTTAAGCTGATTGACGATGCTGTACGCCGTATTTTACGAGTGAAATTTGAGCTTGGCCTGTTTGACGATCCATATCGTTACTGCAACGAAAAGATTGAAAAAGAAGTCATTGGCAGCAAAGCAAATCATGAGGCCGTGCTGGATATGGCTAAGAAATCCATAGTGCTGTTAAAGAACGAAAACAACCTGCTTCCGCTTAAAAAAACAGGACAAAAAATAGCGGTAATCGGTTCGCTTGCTGCCGATAAAAACAGCCCGCTGGGCAGCTGGCGCATTGCTTCAGACGACAATACAGCTGTGTCTGTTTTAGAAGGTTTACAGCAGTACAAAGGCAATACCCTTACCTATGAAAAAGGTGCGGAACTCACTGAAAACAAAGCTACTTTTCTGAATGAAGTGGTATACAATACTACCGACCGCAGTGGTTTTGAAGCGGCTAAAAACGCTGCCAAAAACGCCGATGTAGTGGTTATGGTGCTGGGCGAACACGGCTTTAGCAGTGGCGAAGGCCGCAGCCGTACCAACCTGGATTTACCTGGTTTACAGCAGGAATTGCTTGAGGAAATTTATAAGGTAAATAAGAACATAGTGCTGGTACTGAACAACGGCAGGCCGCTATCAATCACCTGGGCAGATGGGCACATACCGGCGATTGTAGAGGCGTGGCACCTGGGTACCGAAACCGGAAACGCTGTGGCCCAGGTACTGTATGGCGATTACAACCCAAGTGGAAAACTACCTATGACCTTCCCGAGGAATGTGGGCCAGGTGCCGATTTACTATGCGCTGCTAAACACCGGAAGGCCTACAAACGCTGATAACAACGTATTCTGGTCGCATTACAGCGATGTGGAGAAAACACCGTTGTATCCGTTTGGGCACGGGCTTAGCTATACCACTTTTGAATACGGTAATGTAACTCTTGATAAAACTTCTTACGCTAAGGGCGAACCTGTAAAAGTGAGCGTAACCGTTAAAAACACCGGTAATTACCATGGTAAAGAAGTAGTACAGCTGTACATTAGGGATGAAGTAGGCAGCCTTGCCCGCCCCGTAAAAGAGCTGAAAGGCTTTGAGCTTGTGGCACTTAAAAAAGGTGAAAGCAAAACCGTAACCTTTACCCTAACCGATAAAGAACTTGGCTTTTACAACAACGAAGGGCAATACCTGGTAGAGCCGGGAACCTTTAAAGTGTTCGTGGGTTCGTCATCGGAAAAAGTACAGGAAGCAGGATTTGAACTGAAATAGACCATATCTAAACCCAATAGCAGGAGCCACTTGATTAATTTAAGTGGCTTTTGTGTTTTATAACATATAATGTTTCAATATTTAAAATTTTAAATGTGCTGTTGCTGTGCAATCTGCAAAAAAATTGCAACTTTGCACTCAAAATTAATAAAAGTAAAAATGCCGCAAGTATCGCAGAAAGGCATGCAAATGCCTGAATCACCTATAAGGAAGCTTGTTCCGTACGCGGAAACAGCCAAAAAGAAAGGCCACAAAGTTTATCACCTTAACATAGGCCAGCCGGATATAAAAACCCCGGAAGTAGCGCTTGAAGCTATTAAAAACAACGACATAAAAATCCTGGAATACAGCCACTCGGCAGGTTTTGAAAGTTACCGCAATAAACTGTCGGCATCGTACAAAACACACGGCGTGGATGTAAATCCTGAAAACATCATTATAACTACAGGTGGTAGCGAAGCACTGCTTTTTGCACTGGGCAGCACCCTTGACGCCGGTGATGAAATCATCATCCCTGAGCCGTTTTATGCTAATTACAATGGCTTCTCGGTAGCATCGGGTGTAAAAGTGGTTCCGGTTATTTCTACGATAGACGAAGGTTTTGCCCTTCCTCCTATCGCTGACTTTGAAAAACTGATTACAAGCAAAACCAAAGCTATCCTTATCTGTAACCCGGGCAACCCTACAGGTTACCTGTATACAGAAGCCGAAATAAACCAGCTTGCCGAACTGGTTAAAAAACACGACCTATTCCTTATTGCCGATGAGGTATACCGCGAGTTTACGTACGATGGCGATAAGCACTATTCGGTAATGAACGTGCCGGGCCTTGAAGAGTACGCCATAATGATTGACTCGGTATCTAAGCGTTACAGTATGTGCGGTGCACGCATTGGCTGTATCGTATCTAAAAACAAAGCGGTTATGTCCACTGCAATGAAGTTTGCACAGGCTCGCCTTAGTCCGCCTACTTTTGAGCAGATAGCCAGCGAGGCAGCCCTTGATACTCCTCAGAGTTATTTTGACGAGGTGATTACCGAATACAAAGAGCGTCGTAACACCCTTGTAAAAGAACTTGACAAAATAGAAGGCGTTAAGGTAGCTGTACCAAAAGGCGCTTTTTACTGCATAGCCCGCCTGCCGGTAGCTAACGCTGACGATTTTGCACAATGGTTACTGGAAAGCTACGACAACAATGGCGAAACCGTAATGGTAGCTCCTGCCGCAGGCTTCTACTCTACACCGGGTGTGGGACTTAACGAAATACGTATTGCTTACGTACTGAAGAAAGAAGACCTTATCCGCTCAGTAGCCATACTGAAAGACGCACTTGAAAAATACAACAACAGGTAATACCTGCTGTTACGATACTAAGAGCCGCCCGAAATTTACTTTGGGCGGCTCTTTTATTTTAAGAAAATTTGCTTCAGCCGAAAGCCTCTCTTGATTACCTTTGCAAAAACACCCTTTTATAACCATGACTAAATTCTTTAAAATAGTAGCCACTCTTGAAGGCCTTTCACTATTGTTCCTGTTTTGTGTGGCAATGCCCATGAAATACATCTATCATGATTTAACTTTATTGAAACCTGCCGGTTTAACGCACGGTATACTTTTCATTGGCTACATTATCCTTGCGTATATGCTTAAGGAAGAGCAAAACTGGAGTTTTAAAAAATTCTTTATCGTGGCTATCGCCTCGGTTATTCCTTTCGGTACTTTTTACATAGAGTGGAAATACCTGAAAGCACCACAAAGCTAAATGGACCTGTACAACTGGGCATACAAGCTGTTTCGGGAACTGCACATGGAGCATACTGCGGCGCTGTATGCTAATCTGGGCGTAAACCTGCTGTGTATAGGTATTACATCTTTATTGCTGTACTACATAGCCCGCAGGGCGCTAAAAACCGTAGCAATAGTAATTGCAAGGCGCAGCAAAAGCACCTTCGACGATTTCCTGGTGCTAAACGGCGTACCAAAACATATAGCCTGGTTAGTGCCCCTACTGCTGGTATACAACACCGTGCCCATTGCCCTGGAAAAATTCCTGAACTGGGAATACATTTTCAGCAAGGGGTTTACCATAGTAGCCTTACTGCTTACACTGCGCATTATAGGTAGCATCATGCGGTCTATACGCGATTACCTGAAACAACAGCCCGGCTTTAACGACAAGCCCATAGACAGCTACATACAGGTAGTAATGATACTGCTGTGGCTCTTTGCAGCCATAGCCATGGTACTTATCTTATTCAATGTAAAACTGCTGGGGCTGCTGGGAGCCTTTGGTACCGTATCGGCGGTTATTATCCTTATTTTTAAAGACACCCTGCTGGGTTTTGTGGCCAGTATACAAATTTCGGTAAACGACATAGTGCGCATAGGCGACTGGATTACCTTTGAGAAATTTGGCGCCGACGGCTACGTAACCGAAATCAACCTGGCTACGGTGCGCGTACAAAACTTTGACAATACCTTTACCACGGTGCCTACCTACAGCCTGATTTCCGATTCGTTTAAGAACTGGCGCGGCATGCTGAATTCGGGGGGAAGGCGCATAAAACGCCATATACTGATTAAGGCCAACAGCGTGAAGTTTATAGGCGACAGCGAAATTGAAAACCTGAAGAAAATACAGCTTGTTACCGACTACCTGACCCAGCGTAAAGCCGATATAGACAAGTACAACGCCGAGCATAACATAGATAAATCACTGGCTATAAACGGACGCAACCTAACCAACCTGGGCGTGTTTCGTAAATACATAAACCGCTACATAGAAACCCATCCGGGCGTAAACAGCGACCTTACCATAATGTGCCGCCACCTGCAGCCTACCGATAAAGGTACACCACTGGAAATATACATGTTTACCAAAGACAAACGCTGGATAAACCACGAATACATTATGGCTGATATTTTTGACCATATCATCGCTTCTGTGGAGTATTTCGGGCTGGAAATCTTTGAACTGCCGTCGCAGGGACAGGATGTTTTTGAAGGGTAGGTTTAATGATGGTTGGTGGTTTTGTGGTTGTTGGTTGTTGGGAACTTCACTCGGATTTTACTGAACGAATGCCTTCAGTACTTTGTGAGGTAAAGGGTGGTAAGTTTTCGGGGGGGGGTCTGGTTCGGTTGATAGTAATTGGGTATTTTAGTACACACTAAATTCCGTTATCCCGTAGAGACAGATTGCATCTGTCTCCCGTTACAATCAGTTCGCCACTATGCTGCAAGACAGATGCAATCTGTCTCTACAAGAACGCCTGAAAATCCGTAAAACCTGCGATTGAACAACATAAACATCATTCGTTTTCCGAAATTCCACATCAATTACAGTCCATTTCTAACTCTTTTAATCTTTGAAATTCATTAAAGGTAATCATTCTCTTAACTCTTTTAAAGAAAGACTTTTTATAACTCAATTCAATTCCCTTTTTTAACAGCCTGAATGTAATATACTTTTTGGGGTAGGTATTTTTATTTATAGTTAAAGAGTTTGTTAGCAAAAACTTCTCATTAGAAATAGTATATTCCTTAATTAAAGAATAAGCACCTTCAAAATTATCAACTCCAGGAATAACAACTCTAAAAACGTAAACTTTGTTATTTAATACTTTTATAAATTGTCTCTTTTTTTGATACCAACGAATATCAATTGTATCCAGTGTAGTATTGCCCTTAATTAAATATGCTGAAGTTTTTGATTGGATTTTTATTTTATAATCCTGAGAATAAGAATTATTTAAATAAAAAAAACATACTATTAAAAGCAGGAATATTTTTTTCATAATTATTTGTAGGTTGTTTGGCTTTGATACTGCTTCAATGTCAAGTTTAGTTGTCGGTTGATGTTAAGCTTCAATGCGTGCCAAATTCGTCATGTTCGTAGAGACAGATTGCATCTGTCTCCCGTAACAATCAATAACCAGTTTGCCACTCAGCAGTGAGACAGATGCAATCTGTCTCTACAAAACGTGAATATAAACTGTTGAAATCCGCGTTCCATAAAAACTTACCCCTGCTCCTGCTGTTCCTGTTGCCTCCTACGTTGCTCTATACGGTCGTCTACAAATTCTATCTGGGTTTTACCGTGCGCCGAGGGACGGCCGGAACCATCGAGGTTTACCATGGTAATGTTGTCTACGGTAATAATTTTTTCCTGGGTCATTTTATTACGTACCTCGCAACGCAGTATCAGCGAAGTACGGCCAAATTTCACTACGTCTATACCTATCTCCACAATATCGCCCTGCTTGGCAGAGGCCATAAAGTTGATTTCGCTCATGTGCTTTGTTACCACGCGCTGGTTTTCCAGCTGAATAATAGAGTACAATGCTGCCTCTTCATCTATCCATTCCAGCAGCCTGCCGCCAAAAAGCGTACCGTTAGGGTTCAGGTCTTCGGGCTTAACCCATTTACGCGTATGAAATCTCATAATCTGTATTTTTGTAGTGCTAAATTTATAATATCTGCGTGGTCAAATGCCAATGACGGCAGGGCTTTAACAGAAAACCATTGCGCTTCTTCAGCGTCGTCTGCACCTACTGCCTCCACACCATCCGGTGCAAAGCCTGTATACGCTACAGAAACCGTGTGATGCCTGGGATCGCGACCCGGTTTACCAAAGGCGCCAAGCTGTTCCATATCATTTATTACAAGGCCGGTTTCCTCTTGTAACTCACGCTTAGCCGCATCGGGCAGGTCTTCGTTTTCATCTACAAACCCACCGGGTAACGCCCATTTGCCCTTGTCCGGGTCTTTAAGGCGTTTTATAAGCAGGAGTTCATTTCCGGTATCAGACTTCCTGAAAACCACAGCGTCTACTGTAACAAATATTTTTGATGTCCACATATACTTTTCTTAGCCACTAATTAAAAATCTTTACCAGCATTTCCTTTAGCAGGTCATCTGCCGAGAGTGAGTTGGCCCCCACCCCTTTGCTCTTAACATCCACATCGCGCAGGGCAGCCACTATGGCACTCACCTTTCGCATGGGGTAATTACGCGCGGCTATTTCGTAGTCCTTAATAAAGTACGGGTTTACCTTAAGCATCTTGGCAGCCTGGCTTTTATCCTTAAGCCCGTGGTATTGCAACAACTGGGTGAAAAACCCAAACACCAGCCCCACCGTCATTACCAGCGGGTTATCCTTAGGATTTTGGGCAAAGTACGCTGCTATTTTATACGCTTTCAGCTGGTCGCGGTCGCCTATGGCCTTGCGCAACTCAAATACGTTATAGTCCTTACTTATACCTATGTTTTCCTCTATATGGCTTGGCGTTATGGTAGTACCTTTCGGTAGTATAATAGCCAGCTTTTCCAGCTCGTTGTTTATCTTGCCCAGGTCATTACCCAAAAATTCTACCAGCATGGCAGCAGCCTTAGGGTCTATGGTATATTCACGTCCGGCAAGCACACGCTTTATCCAGTCGGCCACCTGGTTTTCGTACAGCTTTTTACTTTCAAAAAGCAGCCCGTTCTTATCGGCGTTCTTGGTTACCTTTTTGCGTTTGTCCAGCGTTTTGTATTTATACGCCACCACCAGCACCGTTGTGGGCTGTGGGTTGTCAAAATAGCTTTCAAATTTGTCTATGGTACGGGTAAGCTCCTGCGCCTCCTTAAGTATTACCACCTGGCGGTCGGCCATCATGGGGTAGCGCTTGGCATTGGCTATAACATCTTCTACGGTTACATCCTTGCCGTACAGCACCATCTGGTTAAAGCCTTTTTCGTCTTCGGTAAGCACGTTATCCTCAATAAACTCGGTAAGCTTATCAATGTAATACGGCTCCTCGCCCATCAAAAAATAAATTGGCTTAATGTTGCCCTGCTTAATGTCGTTTACGATCCTTGTAACTTCGTCCACCCTGTGTGCGTATTGATATAATGGTTGAAAATACTACCTTTGCCGTTATGCAAAAGCTGAACTTTCCGGAATATAGTTTCCGTTTCAAAAATAGTGAAAATAAAGTCGCCATTTTTGATGACATCCGTAAAAAGTTTATCCTGCTTACGCCCGAAGAATGGGTGCGGCAGCATGTGGTGCATTTTTTGCTGACGGCCAAAAATTTCCCCAAATCACACATTAATGTGGAAAAAGTGGTGAAAATTAACGGCATGAACAAACGTTACGACATTGTGGTGTACCGCCCTGACGGCAGTATTTTCCTTATTGTGGAATGCAAAGCACCTTATGTACCTATAACCCAAACCACATTTGACCAGATAGCCCGCTATAATATGGTGCTAAATGCCGGCTACCTTATGGTAACTAACGGACTGAACCACTACTTTTGCCAAATGGACAACGAAGCCGAACGATATATTTTCCTGAAAGACATACCCCACTATACGCCCATACTATGAAAAAAATAGCCGTAGTAATACTCAACTGGAATGGCAAAGCACTGCTGGAACAGTTCCTGCCGTCTGTAACGCAATCTTCTCACCTGGCTACCGTATACGTGGCAGACAATGCAAGTACCGATGATTCGGTTGCATTTGTAAAAGCACATTATCCTGATGTAAAGCTGATAAACAATGTCGGGAATTATGGTTTTGCAAAAGGCTATAACGAAGCCCTGAAACAGGTAGAGGAAGAAATCTACGTACTGCTAAACAGTGATGTAGAAGTTACCGAAGGCTGGCTGCAACCTGTGCTTAATCTTTTTGAATCAGACAGCAGCATAGCTATTGTGCAGCCTAAGCTACTGGACTATAAAGACAAAAAAATGTTTGAATACGCCGGTGCTGCCGGTGGATTTATAGATAAATACGGTTTTCCGTATTGCCGCGGCAGGGTGTTTGAAACCATAGAGGAAGACAAAGGCCAGTACGATAACAATATGGAAATCTTCTGGGCATCGGGTGCCTGCTTTTTCATCAGGAAAAACGTGTACCGCGAGTTGGGTGGCCTCGATGAGGATTTCTTTGCCCACCAGGAAGAAATAGACCTTTGCTGGCGTGCCAATAACCAAAACCATAAAGTGTATTACTGTTATCAGTCGGTAGTGTACCACGTAGGCGGAGCCACGCTAACCAGTAACAACCCGCACAAAACATTCCTTAATTTCCGTAACTCGTTGTGGATGATGCTAAAGAATGTACCCAAAGGACAGCTGTTCCCGGCACTGTTTATAAGGCTGTCTTTAGACGGTATGGCGGGTGTGCGTTTTTTACTACAGGGACAACCCGCACATTTATGGGCGGTGCTAAAATCTCATTTTTATTTTTATTTAAAAATGTTCCGCTTTTTAAACAAAAGAAAATCAAAACAGTACAAAAAATATTACAAGGTTCAAAGCATTGTCTATCAGTATTTTCTTAAAAGCGGCAAGGTGTTTGAGAATTGATTTAACAATAGTTTATGCACTATTGCGTTCTCAATTTAGATATTAATAGTAAATTTGTTAAAAAATTTAAACAAGCAATTATGAGAAAAGCCTTCCTAGTACTTTCATTAGCAGCGCTTACGCTAACATCATGCGGCACAAAAAAGAAGATTGCCGCACTTGAGGCTAAGAATAAAGAGATTCAGGATTTGCTAAATTCAGCAACCCTGAAACTTAATACCTGTCTTGCAGAAAAAGACCAGTTAAACAGCCAGGTGGACTACCTTAAAAAGAACAACTCTGACCTGATTAACACCACTGCAAATATGACTACCCTTACTTCAAAGGGAGCCGAAAACCTTGAAAAATCACTTGAAAGCCTTAGGGAAAAAGACCTTAAGATAAACAGGCTTCAGGATGCCCTTACCCGTAAGGACAGCGTTACCCTTGCACTGGTTACCAGCATTAAGCGTGCCGTAGGTGTAAACGACCCGGATATCGACGTAAGCGTAGAAAAAGGTGTGGTTTACATTTCACTTGCCGATAAACTACTGTTTAAGAGCGGTAGCTACCAGGTAACTGACAAGGCTAAAGCAATACTTGGTAAAGTAGCCAAAATTGTTCAGGATAAGCCTGATTTTGAATGTATGGTAGAAGGCCACACTGATAATGTGCCTATTAAAAACCCTGTACTTCAAGACAACTGGGATCTGTCTGTAAAACGTGCTACTTCAATTGTACGTATACTACAAAACGATTTCGGTATCGATCCTAAGCGACTTGTAGCTTCAGGCCGTGGTGAGTATGTGCCTCTTGTAGGTAACGACACTCCTGAAAACCGCGCTACTAACCGCAGGACCCGTATACTGGTACTACCTAAAATTGACCAGTTCTACGACATGATAGAAAAAGAAATGAAAAACCAGCAAGCCGGCACTTCAGGCAACAAATAATAAGCTGTAGTTTTTTAATATACAGAAGCCGTCCAATAAGGACGGCTTTATTGTTTTATATAGCCCTTTCAAATTCTTTAGTACACGAATGACTTTGTGTGCTTTTTAGCTTTGCTATGGAAAGCATATGAGCTTGTATTAAGTATAGTGTTTAGACATGTGGCTTAGCGACTTTGCAAGAAATTTTCTACCACAAGGTGCACAATGTTTTTCACAAAGGGCACAAAAGGCCTAAATTATGCTTAATACGAACACCAAGGCTTTCCTTTGGAAAGCAAAAAAGTCCACAAAGCGATTTCTGTCCACACGATAGTCTCAAGAGGAGAACTGACACTCTTGCCTTTTAAGCTTCACTCAAAACTAATAAGATAAAAAGTTTGCTTCAACATCAGAGTGAAGCTGATCCCCTCTTGAGAGGGGTTAGGGATGTGTCATATCTAATGTAAAAAAAACTACTTATTCCCAATAAAAAAAGCTGCACCCGAAATAGGATACAGCTTGCATATTTTTAAATCAAAAGTAATTATTCCTCAGGCTTACTTTCGTAAGCGCCCATATCGGGTAATGTTCCCCTTGCGGTGCCGGTAATATCGGTATTAGGGCTGGTAACTACAGCTGGGTCTGCAGTACCTTCCGGGCCTTCGCCGTCAGTGCCGGTTATCAGCTGCAGTTTGTTGTTAGGCCCATCAACAAAATCAGGTTTGTTCTGAGAACTTGTACGGGCTATTTTAGTACTTAAATATTCTACCAGTGTTGCGTCATTATCACCAAAAGGATACAGGCTATCATGCTCCAGCTGGTTGTAGTCTATAACTTTTATAAGCGAATGGTTAAACTTAATATGGAAGTTAGTACCTGTTTCAGCTTGTTTTTCTAACGACATTGCTATATTTCCAGAACCGTATACAATACAGTTGTCAAAGTTAGCCGTAAGATCTGTAACCTCAATAGTCGTTTCATCCGGTTGCCTGTAATCGTTAAGCAGTAGCGGTACCTGGTTATAACTGTTAAAATAATTAGCAAACGTACAGTACTTAAAGTTATACGTACCACCGAAGGCAAAGGCTGCAGCAGCAACCCCGGCATTATTTACCACAACATTTTCTCCGGTAATATTTGCCCTTATTCCGTACATGGCAAAGTTTGTACAGTTATAAAGTTGCGAGTTCTTTATAGTTACCTTAGGCATCGGGCTGTCGTCATTCACCATGGCGTAGATGCCTATATTAGCATTCTTTAAGGTAAGGTGGTTTATGGTATTATCTTGATCAGACATAATAAGTACCGTACCCCACTGCCCTGCCACATCGGCAAAATCAGGCTCCAGGCGGTCGCCTTCAAAGATTACCTCATTCTCCATTTCCTCTGTCGTAGATTGGGCACCGTTTACTACCAGCCTGCCGCCGGGGCGTACCATAAGCCCGGAATCAGCATGGAAATGCACCCGTGCACCGGGGTCTACCGTAAGCGTTTTGCCGGTAGGCACTGTGGCATAGCCGTATATTACATAAGGTTTGGTATTGTTCCAGTGGTATTCGTTACCGTTATTAGGGTCGGCTTCATCAAGGTAAAAGCCGTAAATATTCGTTTCGCTGTCAAAAGGTACGTTTTCGTAATTACCCTGGTCATCGCGCTGCGGATAGAGGAAATATGCATCCTGCACCAGTGTAACCAGCTCTACATTCTGCGTACCGTTAGTACTGGTAAACTGTATCTGGTCGGTATATAAAAAGGTAGTGGTATTATTAGCATACTCGCTATAATCAATAGTGCTTTCTATAAACACATACATACTGTCTTTAGCCAAAAGCTCTACATTGGTAAACTCCTTACCCGGCATACCGTCTACCATAAGGCGGTATTTAGAGTTTTGTCCCTCACCCAGGCGTATGCTCGGTATCTTAATATCTTTATTACTGCGGTTGTATACCTTAAGAGTGTAAGTACTGGAACCTATGTTAGAAAACACGGTATCAAGATACACGGTATCTTTACTGAATTCAAGTCCGCCTGCGCTGGTTTCAAAAACAAAATCCTCCCGGCATGAGGTAAACGTAATGCAGAAACCGATAAACAACAGGTATATGAGTTGGCGCATGAGCAATGACAATTTTTTGTAAAAGTACTTAATATATTCCTAAAGATAAAAACAACTTAAAGCTAACGCTTTTTCTTACCATTTATTTTGAAAACGGTACTGAAACCTGTGTTTTTCGTACCTTTACAAAAATTAACCTGTATGGCATTTGACAAAGAAAAAGCACTGGAAATGTGCAATGGCTACTGCAAGAACACCCTGATGGAAACCCTTGAAATTGTATTTACCGATGCCGGCGAAGGCTTCCTTGAGGCAAAAATGCCGGTAAACTCTCGCGTACACCAGCCTATGGGCCTGCTGCATGGTGGTGCCAGTGTGGCATTGGCCGAGAGCGTGGGTAGTGCAGCATCATTACTATTTGTAAACCCTGAGTTGCAGGAAGTACGCGGTATAGAAATATCAGCTAACCACCTGCGCAGCAAGCGCGATGGTGTAGTTACCGGAACCGCACGTATAGTACACCAGGGCCGCAGCCTTCACCTATGGGAAATAAAAATAACCGACGAGCAAGGCAGGCTTATTTCGCTTTGTAAAATAACCAATATGGTATTGCCCCGCAGGCGCAATAATTAAGTAATGGAAGATATTTTTATACGCCTGAAGCAGCAATTAGCCGAAGGCAAACCCTTTGCACTCTATGCAAAACCCGGCGAAGCTGTTGTAAATGCGTTGTTTCAAAAAACGGATATACCGCATACCCTTAACGGGCTAAACGGACAGGGTTTTGTCTTTGCGCCGTTTTATAATGACGAAACGGCTTTTATACCACTTAATGAAGCTGAAGTATTTACGGCTACTATTAGCAACAATAACGCAACAACTGTACAATCGGACGAACCGGTTATAAATCCTGAAGCCAAAACTGCTTTTGAAAACCTGGTTACACTTTGTGTAAACGAAATAAAAACAGGGAAATTTCACAAACTGGTAGCTTCGCGCACTGAATTTGTAGAAACGGATAAAGAAATTGCTGCAATATACACCGCCCTGTTGCATACCTACCCTACTGCTTACCGCTACTGTTTTTACCACCCCGTAAGCGGGCTGTGGATGGGCGCTACTCCAGAACAATTGCTTAAAGCGGCTAACAATACTATAAATACAGTAGCCTTGGCGGGTACGCAACTGTTTGATGCCAATAATGAAGCCGTTTGGGAAAACAAGGAGCGTGAAGAGCAACAGTTTGTTACCGATTATATACTGAGCCAACTTGCGCCCTTTACCGAAACCATAACCGCTACAGCCCCCTATACACACCGCGCAGGCGGATTGGTACACATAAAAACCGATATATCGGCTACGCTGAAACACGGAAATGCATTGGCAGACATTATTACTACCCTGCACCCTACTCCTGCCGTATGCGGACTGCCTAAAGAAGCAGCACGCGATTTCCTGGTGGACAATGAAGGCTACAATCGCGAGTACTACAGTGGCTTTTTGGGTGAGCTGGATATGAATGGTAGCACCAACTTATTTGTAAACCTACGCAGCATGAAAATGCACCAAGGCAAAGCACAATTGTTCATTGGCTGTGGCATTACAAAGGATAGCGACCCTGAAAAGGAATTTTACGAAACGGTGAATAAGAGTAAAACGATGCGAAAAGCTTTATAGGACGACCTTCGGAACCACAATCCGACGCTCTAACGTATCATTGTATATTTATGATATGGGGTTGGGAAATCCTTTCAGACGGAAAGATAAGTAAAACTTTGTACATTTGCAATAGCTCAGTAGCTAAGACGCTCAGCGGCTCAGAATCTAAGAAAAAAATGAAACTCGACATACTTGTATTTGGCGCCCATCCGGACGATGTGGAACTAAGCTGTGGTGGCACCATAGCTAAAGAAATAGCGCTGGGGCGCAAAGTGGGCATTGTAGACCTTACCCGTGGTGAACTGGGTACACGGGGATCTGCAGAGCTACGCGATACTGAAGCCGCAGAAGCCGGCCGTATACTGGGCATACACGTGCGCGAAAACCTGCGTTTTCGTGATGGCTTTTTTGTAAATGACGAAGCCCATCAGCTGGAAGTAATTAAAATGATACGTAAATACCGCCCAAAAATTGTTATAGCCAATGCCGTAGATGATCGTCATATAGACCACGGGCGCGGCAGCAAACTGGTTAGCGATGCGTGCTTCCTATCAGGGCTGCGACGCATAGAAACTACACTTGATGGCGAAGCACAACAGGCATGGCGCCCGGAGGTGGTGTACCACTATATACAATGGAAAAACCTGAAACCCGATTTTGTGGTAGACATTACCGGCTTTACCGACGTAAAAGTTGCATCGCTTATGGCATATAAGTCGCAATTTTATGACCCGAACAGCACCGAACCGGTGACCCCTATTGCCACAAAAAACTTTAAAGAGAGTATACTTTACCGCTCTGCCGACCTGGGAAGGCTAATAAATACCGAGCATGGCGAAGGTTTTACCGTAGAAAGGCATTTGGCAGTGAACAGTTTAGGAGATTTATTGTAAAAAGTGAAAATTTTCCTTGTAAAAACAGGAAAAGCATACTATATTTGCACTCGCAAAACAGGTAATACTGCAAGCGAGTTAAAATGGTGATTGTAGCTCAGTTGGTTAGAGCGTCGGATTGTGGTTCCGAAGGTCGGGGGTTCGAGACCCCTCATTCACCCTAAGCTAAAGCCCACTCCCCAGTGGGTTTTAGTATTTTTTTTACTTTTCGAGACGCGTAGCTTTTTATCAATCGGTAACATAACCGGTAACACAAAAGCTACTTATATGCAAGAAACTTTCAATGGATGTACCCGTACCGAAATATGGGCATCGCCACAAAACTGGAACACTACTACAGCAAAATCCAGCCTAAAAAAAGAATGGTATGTGCAATGCCGATTCTATGATCCTGCTTTAAAAGACAAATATCCTTTAGGATTTCAGTATCGCGTGAAAGCGAACAAAGGGACTTATTCACTGGATAGCCGCCGGGAGGCTATTAAGTTTATCCAGGAACACATGGCACTAATGTTGGATGTTCGTGGCTACAATCCTATCACTAAAATGTACATGCGGGTTTATGAGGAAATTCAGGTAGAAATTCCGGAACACACGCCCGCGAAGATTTTATACAACAAAGAAACTCCTTTAATTCTCGCCGTTCAAAAAGCCTACTCTCTTACTTTAGTAGAAGAACATACCCTTAAGGATATAAAGTCTGTTGTAAAATACTTCCTGGAATCATGTGAGGAATTAAAAATTGAACAGGTACCAGTAAACCAATTCCTTCCCATGCATGCAACTGAAGTGCTAAAAAATATTAAGACGAGACGAAACCCAAAATCAAAACGGGAATATCTCTCTGAGAAAAGATACAACAAATATGTTGCTTACCTGACAGGCCTATTTACCATTTTACAAGATAACAAGATGGTAGATTCAAATCCTTTTAAGGCTGTTCAGCTCTTTGCTGTGGAAGTTGAACCGAGGAAAGTATTGACAGATAGCCAGGTTGAAACGATCAACAATTTTCTGTTTGAAAAACATCGCAATTTCTGGCTGTTTATGAATATCTTCCGTTATTCAGGCGCGCGTGAAGTTGAACTCCTGAGGTTAAAATATGAGGATGTTTGCCTGAATGAAAACGATTGGAGTTATACTACACTTATAAAAAAGCAACGGATAAAAACACGTGTTACCCGTCCAATACAAAAACGAGCCCTACCCTATTGGACTATGATTATGAGAATGGCTGAGCCTGGCGATTATTTATTTTCAAATAACCTGGTTCCTGGAAAAAAACCAATCGGAGCAGATGGAATTTCAAAGCGCTGGCGGGAACAGGTAAAGAAAAAACTCGGTGTATCGGCCGACTTTTACGCTTACAAACACTTGAACCTTTCGGAGATTTCAGAGAAACTGGGGCCTGAAGCCGCTGCAATTGCCGCCGGGCACAAGTCTACACACATGGTGATTGAACATTACGACGTTACTTATAAGCAGCGCCTTATGAACCAGGTCAGGAATTTGTCTGCTTAAAAACTTCTGTGGTTAGCCTTACCTCATAAAGGCCGGGCTTTACAGATGTTTTTTCAATCTGCTTAACTATATGGATATTTCCGTAGGCATGCACCCGGCTTTTGGCGGTAAGGCCTTCCAGTTCTTCGGTGTATGCCCGGAAACTCCATTCGTAACCTGCGGCATCTATGCGCTGCTGCAACCACTTTTCCAGGAACTGCTCATGCAGTGCCGGTATATACAACGGCGCTGGATCCTGCGCAATGTTTTTACCGCTCACCATGCCATTATAAAGTATAAACATAGGCTTGGCATCATCCTCAAGGAAACCGTGCGCTGTAAGCACATTATTGCGGTACAGCAATGGTAATGGCAGGGCGTTAAATGTTACCTGCGTTGTTTTTTCGGTTTCGGTATATCCGGATGTAACCGGCCCGGAGGCATCCTGAAATATCACGTCATACATGTACTTTTCATCATTCACATCCTCGTATTTTACCAGGTATGAATTCCCCTTGCTGAATATCCGCTTAGGACGCTTTACCTCAAAGCGTGACATGTCTATAATTTCTGAAGCTTCAATCTCATCTTCAATGAAATTCATCCGGGCTTCGCTTCCTGATGTGTCCAGGTTCATTTTAAACATTTCGAGGCAAAGCTTTACCAAATCGCCAAATGTCATGTCGGGCACCGCGCGTTTAAGGTTGACTTCGTTCAGGTTGATGATACTGGTAATGGCGTTCCCGGATTCGTCATGTAAGCGCACCGGGTTTACAGATAGATTGAAAAGAGTGTCTGTAACATCATTGATGGAACCTCCGTCATATTCAAAAGTAAGGTAATTGGCATTAAGGTCTGTGAGCGTTTCAAATGTAACATCAACAGGTTGATTTAAAGTGATAGCCCCTGTATTCAGGCTAAACAACAGCGTATCCCTATATTTTATCCTGATGTTTGATACAAAATTACCCATCGGAATAAGCTTTACATCTCCCGTAATACGGTATTTTCCCGGGTTTTCTATATCGAGAGTTTTCATAAGATGAACCCTTGGGTTATAAGTAGTGTAATCTATAGTGTCATAATCATCAGTTGTGTAAATTACATCAATGCTCTCCTGGGCAATGGTATTGTAATATTCGCAGTCAGCGTACAGTAGTATTTTTTGGAACAAAGGAAACGTAAGGATATCGCCCGAAAGTGTTTTGCCGGCCGCCAAAAACCCCGCCTGCAGTATGTGCAGCAGGTACGGCAAGGGCTGCATAATATTGCGGTTAATGCTGGTTTCTGTTTCCAGATCCACTTCATTAATCAGAAACGCACCGCCCTGGTAATTGTTGATGATTTTTTGAAACGAAGCCCATTCGTCGGCGCTCGTGTCTATTTTATCAATGTGCACCTGCGGGAAATTATACTTCACAGCAGGCCAACCCAGCGAAATTACATCCGCTGCGTGTTCGTATATACTGGCCACTTCAGCCTGATACAGGGGTAAGTTGGCCAACTTGGTTTCAAAGTTGGGAAAATCATCCAGGCCATAACGCAGGGACAGGCTCGCAGTGTCTTCTATTTCCTCCAGCTCCAGCTCTGCTTCCTCCATTACATTCCCGTCTACATACGTGCCTTTAAACAGGGTAACGGCATCGGCGCTGTTGTGGTTTGAAACCATGCCCATGGCAATGTCTGTTTCATCATCTAACAGGAATGTGAAGGGGTAACTGTATTTCGAAAAATATTCGCCGGTAAACCAGGGGTTCTCGGCAGTATCGGTAATACTGAAGCCCGAAAGGTCCAGTTCAAAATCAGAATGAATAAATTTCCTCATTGGTTTTTCTGTTTATCTGGAATTCAAGGTCAAAAGATACCAGGCTTTCATCGGTGTCCACCGTTACCAGTTCTTTCGGTACCGGCACCATGTCTATTTCAGTATTATTTATGAGCAGCGTTGCCTTGGGCGAACGCGAAAGGCTTTCAATAAATGCTTTTTCCGACTTCAGGATCCAGCCGGTATTTATGGTAATGGTCGATGTTTTTTCGCTCTCAAGTTTATCCAAAACGGTAACCAGGTCCTGCTCCAGTTCCTGTGTACGGTTGGTAAAAGCATTCTTCAGCTTCACTTTACCGGTACACTCCAGCACGGAGCGCAGCCTATGCTCGTTTTCCCACACCACATGACACGAAGTGTACCCTTCAGGGAAAACAATAAACGTACGCTTCAGGCTCCGGGTTTGGAACGGGAACATAATTACAATGTCAAACACGTCTCCCTGAACAGCGCCCCACTGGGCAAAGTTCATACGATATTGCCTGATGCCCGGCTGCATAGAAAACCCGGAAACCGGTGCGCCGTTCCGGAAAACACGTATATTGGCCGATCCGGTTATGAGCATGTTTACAATATGGTACGACGTGGCCGTTACCCTGCGTGCGCCCGGGCTTATGTCCAGGAACGCGCATTTGTTCAGCAGCGCGGGCGAAATACCTGCAATAAAGTAATACGGCCCCAGGGCGTATGAAAATGTACTTCCACCTGCGTATTGCGTAACATCAAGGTAAACCTCGGCAGGCTTGTACATCAACTGATTATTATTACCCAAATCTTCCGGGCGTTTCATAAGCTGATGCACGGGCTTGCCTATGTTCAGCTTTTGGAAACCGTTAAACAACGGCGCTTTAAAACTCGCCGTCCTGTCCTGGTATGCTGTGCCAAAATAATCGTACACCCGCGCCCTCAGGTCTACCTGAAAATATGTAGTGCCGGGCGCCGAAAATTCCATAAACAATTTATCCAGGGTAAAGGCATAATCACCCTCTACATACGGCATGTTTATCGCATCATTTACAAAATAAGTTACGCTTATGGTGCCAATGATATCGCCTGAGGCATTTTTTAGTACGATATCACCGGTATATGTACCGCCATCCATGTTTGCTGATGCAATGGGCTGCACTACCAGGGTAATGGTGCCGTTTCCGGATGTGGGCGATAGCGTAAGCCACGACGGCTTTGTAAACGAGTACGAAGCCGGGAACGTAATTACCACGGTTTGTGCCTCGGCTTCTGTCAAACCCTTCAGGGCTTCAAAATACAGCACTTCCTTTTCCAGAAACAGCCCGTTTTCCTGTACAAATGTGGCGGTAACGGGCAGTTGTATCAGCCCGCCGTTTACGTCAGCATACAGGGTAAGCGGGTTTTCAATTATCGGATTTGGCATTGCACCCACAAACATGGCCATGTTTATATCCAGGCTTCCGGTTCCTGTAATAATGCTGGGTACCGTACCCGATACTTCAGCCCCTTCAACAGGGAGCCACACAAAGCCCAGTGGCGCTTCTATGCTCCAGCTGGCACCGTTTACATTTACCGGCGTAGTGCTTACAATGTACGTGTCACCGCCGTCAATCACCCAGTTAAAATTGAACCCGAAAGGCGTAATTACAGGGGTATCGGCTGTAAACACGTGTATTATTATGGTAAAGCTGCGCTTGTCTATTATGGTAGATGCCCCGGCAGCATTAGTACCCCGTATTTCAAAAGTCACCTGGCGCGTATACGTGCCCGGGGAAAGCAGGTTCAGATTCTGGAAAGTTATGGTAACATCGCCGCCCAGGCTATTGGTGTAAGGCAACCATTCGTTATCTGTAATAACCGGCCCCGAGAGGTCTACTACTTCAGGCATGGGCGGTAAAGAAAAATAGCTGCGGTACGTAAAACTACTGTACATAAGCTCAGGCCCTGTGCCAATGATCGCTCTTATCTGTACCGGAACCGTTACCGATGCCGGTGTGGCACCGCCCTGGTAATATGCCACCTCTATGGGCATAAGCGGCATAAGCCACGCCTGGTACCAGGCTGTACTTGTAATAGGGGGTTCTGAGGGCGCTGTAATCTGAATCGGCATTTTATAACAATATTGGGTTTATTTCTGATATATCCTGAACGTATATGCCATGTGTGGCCACGGTTTTTATAAGTGCTGCCTGATACCATATTTCCAGGTGCAGGTAATCTTCAAAATAAAATATGGTACGGTCAACAAAACGGGCGGCGCCGGTAGCGCCAATCTTTTTAGACAAACCATTCTGAACGTATGCCTGCACATCGGCATTAGACGTGAGCAGGATTACATTATTGCACAGCGCCGGGTCTTCACCCTGAAGCTCTGCGGCGGCACGCCCGGTAAGTACAATATGCGCAGCGGGATTAAAATCCGGGACAGCGGCGGCAAGCTCATACAGTACCCTGTCCAGGATAGTGTTTACCCTGCTATCGCCAAAAATTGTGTTTTCTGTATACATGGCTTATTTTTTTGCTTTATCTCTCGAGGCATTAATTTTGTCAAAGTCTTCCAGCATGCGCTTTTGTTCACGCACTGTAGGAGCATAGTATGCCGGAACACCTTTGTCGCGCAGGTCGCGCATTACGGCAGTGTTTTCCTCCAGAGCCATGGCCACACGCAACATCACCGCATCGTTAGTGCTATTGCCTGCCGGTACTTCGTACCTGCTGCCACCGGTAACATCATTATTGTACATGCCCTGCTCAAAACCTTTAATGGTGCGCAGCTCACGCGTAAGCAATGCTTTTGTACCAGGGCTAAGGTTGCGATAGGCATCGCGGTCTATTACCATTTCGGGGCCGTTTTCACCTGCCAAAAAGTACGTAGGCTTGTTTACCATGCCGCTGCGGGTTTTACCGCCGTACCCCGCCTTAAACATTTTTCCATCCTGCTCACGGCGCACATATTCCGGATAAAGGCCTTCCTCATAACCGCGTGCCGGCAGTGGCTGTTTACTTATCGTGGCTATCTGCACAGCGCCCATGGCTGCGGTAAGCGCCGCAAAAACATAACTGGCAGGCGGAGCCATGCCCAGGGCTGCGGTAACACCTTTGGCAGTGTTTAGTATTGCATCTACAATGGCCATTTGCTTTTGGCGCTTGGCTTGCTTGTACTCCAGGTCGGCCTTTTTCTTGTCCAGCTCGGCATCCAGCAGTTCCAGCCCCTTAGTGTACTGTTGTTGGTTTATGTACCCGTTGTCCAGCTGCCACTTTAGTTTCTTCTTCCGGGTATCAAGGTTTTTCTCATACTTGCGCAGCGAGGCGTTTTCATTGGCAGCAACGTAGGCATTGTATTGCCCCCATATATTTTGCAGGCTGCTCACCACCATTTGGGCGCCTTCAAGCTTGCCTTTTACCGTATCTAGATTATTAAAAACCTGTGTCCACTGGTCTGCTGTAAAACCAAGTATATCAGCATTAGCAAAAGCAGAAGCAAAATTATTGGCATCGCCATTACCGGTAAGATCGGCCTTGGCTTTAAGCAGTTCCGAGATTTTAAGCTTCAGCTGGTCTACATCATCCTGAAGGGATTTCTTTTGGTCTTCGGTAAGCAGATCCAAAGACACTTTGTTGTTGTCATCTGCAAGGATCCTGTCCTTTTCGGCAAGCATTTTATTAAGGTGGTCCAGCTGTCGTTGCAGTTCCTCCTCGTTATACTTTTTCTGAAGCCTTTCTTTAGCCAGGTTTACATTGTATGCTGATGCAATTTCAGCCTTGTATGTGGCCATTGCGGCTTTTTTCTGCTCTTCGGTAGCACCCTCAGCAAAATAGGCTCTGTTAAACTTATCGGTAATGTACTTTTTGGCTGATTCCTTGGTAGCGTATGCGGCCAGTTCTTCATTATGCGCTGTTTCGCGTAGTATTCCTTCGCGGTCAAAGGCGCGCTGCAAATCCTGTAATCGTTTAGTTTCGCCTTTCTCTGAAATTTTTTCTAAAGCAATTTCATGGCGGCCTTTTTCGATTTCAATTAGGGAATCTATATGTTTATTTTTCTCCAGCCATGTTTCAAGGATATGAGTGTAGGCGCCTCGCTGGATTGATGTCGTATTTGGATCATCAATTTTTGCCTGCATTTTAGCGATTTCATCCTCCCTTACTTTTTGCTTTGTAAGGTCTTCTATTCTACGCCTATATTTTTCTGCCTCCAGAGCCTCCTCTTTTTCGATATTATCTTCAAGGAGTGCTATCCGCTCGTCAAAAACCTGCCTTTCAAGATTTGTGAAATCTTTTTCCATTTGCGCAGCTTCCTTCAATGCTTTTTGAGTCGCTTCAAGACGTTTTTCGGCCTCAGTTTTACCTCGGGATTTACTCTTACCGGCATCGCCTGGAACGGTAGATTTTTTACCAGTAGTTTCCTCTGAAGCTGATGAAAGCCCAAGCAATGAATCAATCTCAGCCTGTATTTTTTTAGCTTCTTCAGAATCAGCCTTTACCTTTTTCAGTTTCTGCTCCAGCTTTTTAACCGTTTCAGCAATATATGCTGTATAGTTTTCCATGTTTTGACGGGCTACTTCGGCATCCTTTTTTGCCTGAACATAAGCTTCATTTGCATCGTTTTTCAATGCTTCGTTTGTCGCATAAGTTCCGGTACCACCTCCCATTGTAGAGGCCCCACCACCAGTATAGGCTGTTTTGGAACGCTCCTTATTTCGTTTTTCTATTGCAACATTAATTTTGTCTTCTTGTATCTTTTTTAGTAGCGCATCATATTCAGCATTTTCAGCCTCCGCAACCTGAGAACTTATTTTATCTCTCAATGCTGCACGTGCTTTTGCAAGTGATACCGCTTCAAGATTTTTTAATAGTTTATCATAAACCCCGGCAAGTTTTTCTGTAGCTCTAAACTCAGCATCAACGGTGCCAACAAAATCCGGAGAAATCTCAATAAGTTTTTCATAAGCTTTTTTACGGGTTTGGAGGGAAGTATCTTCGTCTTTTAATACCGCAATCAGTGGGTCAATTTTGCTTTTAAGATCAGTTGTTGCCTTACCCAACTCTTTTTTATATTGAATGTCGGTTTCAAGTGCAGCATTTACTTTTTTAATAGATTTTTCGGTATCATCATTTGATTTCCTGAAAGCTATAAATGCTGTAGTTACAGCAGCAACAACCGCTAAAAGCGCTCCAAATGGGTTCATTCCCATGGCTAGTGTTAAACTTCTGTATGCATCGCGTACTTTAGTAATGTTGAAAGTTAAAAAAGCTTTCGCAAGGGCTAAAGATCTTGTTGCAACTTGATTTATTACCAACTGCGCATACTCTAATCTGAAAATGATATTAGATAATGAAACTGCAGTTTTAAGATTATTACTCCATAACGCCGCAAGTTTAGTGGCAGTTACATAGGAAAAAATACCGGTAACCAGAATTGAAAGCACTTTTGCCATAAAAACAATTCCATTGCGCCACCCGGTAACAGACCCTTCGCTATCTTCTATTGCCCCAACAAACTTAGCCAGCCAGTTTACCGCGCTTTCCAGGAATGCCACCACGCTGTCGCTGGTAAACCAACCCTCTACAACCTTTTTAAGGCGTGCCAGCGTTGCGGCTAGGTTACTGTTCTTCAGGTCATACTCGGTGGTAAGTGATGTGGCATCGGCCATGCTCTGTTTGGCCAGTTCTATTTTGTCCCGGAACAACTGCGTATTATCAGCCGCAGCACCCAGTACCATTTTCACTTCGTTGTCGTTAAGCTTCAGGTAATCCAGTATCTTGGCCAGGTCGGTTGCATCCAGCCCCTTCAGGGAATTAGAAAATTGCAGGAAAAACTCCGTAGGGTCGGTATTAATAAGGTCTTCCAGTTCTTTTTTGTTGCGCCCCATCACTTTGGCAAAGGCACCGGTATCACGCGCGGCTATGCTTATTACCTTGCCGTAGTTTGTGGCAGCAATTTCTGCCTTCAGACCGCTTTCTTCAAACGCTGCACCCAAGCCGAGTGCCTGCTGTATGCTGGGCTTCAGCGCCCCGGGCAAATCCCCAACGCGCTGCGCAAACTCTGCCACGTTAGCCTCGCTCGCTGTTCCGGCAGCACCCAGGTCATTCAGCGCAGAACCCACGCTTTCAAACGCCGACTCTACCCCGCTGTTTTTCAACTCTTCATACAGTCCCTTTATCTTACCCAGCTTATCGGCCACCACATCGGGCCCGCCCTGAAAACTATCGCCCAGGGCTACACCCGCCTTATTCATTACCCGTACAAAATCGCCTATCTCATCCTTTGCTATACCCAGACGCCCCCCTACTTCGGCAATGCCCAAAAGCTCTATCCTGCCGGTACGGGTTTTAAGCGCCCCAAAAGATTTGGCCAGCTCGTCCACTTCCCTCTTTGTCATGCCGGTGGTCTTTTGAACATCCGTCATTTTTTCGGCAAGCTTCCCGTTAAAGTCGATCATCTTCTGTATGGAGAGCACCACGCCCGTAAGCGCTGCCACCGCCGAAGCCGCAAGCGCTGCATAACGGTTAAAGTTATCGGCAAGGCTGCCAATGCTCCAGCTTGCGGCTTTGCCTTTTGAGTTTAACTCAGACAGCCTTCCGTTAACGCCATCCAGTTCGGCTTTATATTTTTTGTAATCGTCTGTTTCCGGAATAAGATGCGCAAGTGTAGCGCTCAGCTCGCGAGCTCTCGCCTTAAGCTGAATAGTAGTCATTTCGGTAAGCTTCAGCGTACCGGTAAGTTCTTTCAGCCGGGCATCGTTCTTATCTATAGAAGCGTTGGTTTGGTCAATCTCTTTTTTTAGCGGAATGTATTTTCCCTCCAGGTCTTTTACCTTGCCACCAAGTTTAATGTATGATGTGGCCAACCTGTCCTGAGTGTCCCACAGGCGCTTGCCTTCGCGCTCAAGGTCATTCACAACTTTTGCCTGGGCTCTATACTGTGCAGAATTTTTGCCCGAAGCTGCTTCGATTTTTTTGAGCTTATCTTCAGCCTCAGCATGCACACGGTTCAGTTGGTCAAAAGCAGTTTTGGTTTTGTCTAGCTGTTGTTTTTGGCTTTCGTAGCTTTTCCTGGTTTTATCCAGTTCTGTTCCCAGTACCTTTTCCTGCTTGTTCAGTTCTTTTACCGCATCCTTCAGCTTAATATTGGCCTTTTCGAGGTCCAGTATTTCTTTCTGGGCTTCGTTGCCGTTGATTACGATATTAAGCTTGATTACTTCGTCGGAAATTTTCTTGGCCATGGCACTGGAGAATTAATCTCCAAAAGTGGCCCTGCGGGAGGAAAAACTTTGTAACATGAAAAAAGCCCCATTAAGGGGCTTTCTCTAACTTGTAAAATATTTCTTCGTCTAATGACACAACAGCGTGCCAATCATCGTCTACCAGGTGCAGTTTATTGCCCTGCAATTGCCATAAGCATTCCGATTCTATTTCGGAATCGCCTGTAAACACTGGCTTTTTGTTACGGTAAAATGTAGGCGCGCTCATAACTTACTGGTTAAGTGTGCCTAAGTTACCAAAAAATGTTAAAATCCGAGGGGTGTTTTCACTTTGGTTCTGCATATATGGAGTGAATTAAAAAGCCCGCACGCAAGGACTGCAGAACCAAAGAAATTATCTATGAGTTGGAGGACCACTCCTTCCAGGGCGCGGGGTATTGTTAGCAATGAGTTTAATGCCATGATAATTTCTATAAAGTTCTGCATGGCAAATGTAGGGAATTGTTTATTTTTATGGAAACTAAAAAAAAACTAACCAATGAGTATTTCTAAGATTAAAGAAATTGAAAATCTCAAAGTAAAAATTGATGAAGCTATCAATAATAACGTTGAAATTTTATTAGAAAAAAAGCAGCAGGCAATGGAAGACGCTTTTGAAGCGTTTACAACTTTGTTCATAGAAGAAGGTTTTACTATTGAGAGCAAGAATATAAGAGAACTGTACACTAAAAAAGCTAGGTACAAGAATTTTACTATTTCAATAATGACAGATGTAGATGATACCAGTACTTCTTTTATAAAACAGACTATAGCAATAAAATCTGACCGCTTCGACTATGATATTGCCGTAATATGGGAATACAATGATTATACTGAGCCTGAAAAACCAAATAGCTTTTATGAATATGATGACGAAATCGACTACTTAAGATTATTGCTATCCTATCATTTAGTCGAAAATGAAAAGTTTAGAGCTGCAAAGCCTGCATACACCTTATACAGAAGTGAAGTGAATGAGGAAATTTTAAGACTGCCCAGGTCAAATTCATTTTATGATTTATTGAAAGAATTAATTCAGGAATGATAATCCGGATAAATATCCTTTTTACGTTTTCCCTGCTACTGATCAGTTGTCGGGCGAAAAACGTTATTAAGCTCAACGATGAAAGGATAAATGAAACCGGTGGCACAGAGCAGCCGCTGGACACGCTTGCAGCATACCGCAAAATGCCGGGCAAACCCAAAACCGTGCATGTAGATGGCTATTACCGTAAAGACAGCACCTACGTTAAAGAACACTGGAGAACCGAAAAAGAATAAAAAATGCCACTCCGTAGAGTGGCATTTTAACCAACCAACCAAGTGTTTTTTTAGAGAAAAACACGGTTGTCAAATATATAATATTTTTTTATTCCTCCAACTTTTTCATTTCCTCTTTCACAGCATCAGTATACCCGTACTTCAGTTCGCGCACAACATTATTGTAGTGGCCCCAAATGATACGGTTATATATAGGGTGGTTTTTCTTTGGTTTCTTTGTCTTGGCTTTGCCCTTACCTTTCATAATGCGCTTCATATCTACAAAGCGGTGCTTTAGGCGCTGCTTATACTCCAGCTGGTTGTTTTCCACGTTAAATACCCGCGCAGAAAGCCAGTCCGGGTTTTTAAATCCTTTACCGGCAATATATTTTACCTGCGCCTGGTCTATCTCTTTGACCTCAGTAACCAGGACCCGCTTTATAAGGCGCCCCTGTAGTATATCATCGTGGTTCTGCTCCGGCTTGGCCATGATTACAGTTCTGTTATCAGGTTAAAAGTTATCTCATACCCCTGGCACTGGGTAAGTGCCCGGCGCGGGCCTATATTGAGGCTCTCAATTATAAGCTTACCCATAAGCCCACAGGAATGCTCTTCATAATCCTCAAGCATCAGCTTTACAATGGCAGCAGCAGCGGCCTGTGTACGCTTAAAGCTTTCGCCCATGGCGGGCAGGCCGGTAGAATAATCAATCTTTTCCAGCACCAGGAACGACGTAATGTTGTTCCATTCGTAAAGGTTGTCCCTATCCTTATCATGATCGGCATACAGGGCTACAAGCAGTATATTATCGCTAGCTTTATGGTCGGTAAGCACTTTGGCCAGCTGGGCTTCGTCAGAAAGCGTAACTGTTTTTTTTATGGCAGGCACACGGGCTTTAACGCTCTCCGCATACTCCTCCAGGTCGGCTATCAGCAGCATAGGTACCAGGTGTTTGGGTTAACGATTGCGGCTTATACTGTAAAGGTATGCCGGTATACGGGTTAGTATGCTGCGGCTCCAGGCCAACGGCAAACTGTTTTAAAATTGATTTATTCATAATTTTTAGATTTTTGTTACCAGGAATCTCCGGCACCACCTCCACTGAAATCACCGCCGCCAAAACCATCACTGAATCCGGTACTGCTGTCTGAGCTACCAAAGTCTAAACTGCTGCCGTAATCTGATGAACTGCTCGCTGTATCATTTGAACCTCCCCAGTCAAACATCGACATCGTAAAACTATCTGAAGTGTCTGTGGGGTAAGTACGGCTTTCCTGCCTGCTGTCTGCTGGTTTTTCTTGATAATCGGAATTGTATTGACTGTGCGGCATCGGTGCTCTGTAAACCATCATTTTAGTAGATTTTCTCTTTTTAGGCCACAGCCTACCGAAGAACGCTATTATTGCTAACTTTAACTTCAGTATCGCTCCTGTAAAAGTCTGCTCGGAAATATGCTGTCTTTGTTCACTGTTAAATAATGGCTTTTTCATCTTATAGATTGATATTGGATAAATGCTTCTTCTAACTCCTTTCTTTTTTGTTCGCTCAGGCTGTCCAGCACACCGGGAATATACTGCCTGAATTTAAGCCATTCATAACCTGCATAAAATTCGCTTACACTTATCCCTATATCGTATTTTGGAAAATGGTCAAATATTGCTTCAACCGCCCCACCTGTTTCTCCAACTTTTACAAAATGTGCTTCGCGCATTGCCTCGGGCGTTATCTTCTGTAAACCCCTCAGTATCTGGCTCATTGCTTTCTTTACGTCGGGCTGAATGCTTTCGTTATTCCCATCCAGAGGCCAGGGCAATATAACTGGTTTACTTTTCATTCTTCTTCTCATTTAGTTTACGGTCCATGTCCTGCTTCTTAAGGTCGTACAGGCGCATCAGTACGTCCCACAGGCTAAGTTTACGGGCATTTTCTATATCGGCGGCATCGGCCAGGCTGGTAAGTACTGAATCCATACCGCGTCCGGGTACAGCTTCAGCAAAGTTATCGTCGTCTTTGTATAAAATACTCAAATCAAGCTCACGGCCACCCCACGGTATTACCGACGTACTGATAAACTTTTGGAAAGCACCAAAGGCAATGTATACGCCATACAGGAAGCCAATGGGCGCATATTTAAAGGTTTTTTCCCTGAAGCTTACCGTATGCACATTGTATTTTTTACGTTTATCTCCATCGTAACCGGGCAGGTAACGGCGTAGCCCACAGAAAGGCTTTTTCTGCCGGTACAATATTGCGGCAAGGGTACGCAGCAAATCAATGCTTGGCGTTACGGAAAACTGCGAAAACACCCGCAGCGCATCTACATACTCGCCAAAGGTAAGATTGAAGTTATAATCGGCAGGGCCATAGTACCACCGCCATAGTGGCCGGAACCGCTTTATTGGGTTATGACCAAAGTCCATTACGATTACCTTTTGACCTTCTTCATTTGTGGTAAAAAAAGATTCTACCAACTCTCCCAGCTGATACATATTGCCCCACTTATTTTCCGCCTCGTCATTGAGCAATTCTTTACTCGAAGGCAACAAATCCAGGAAACTGTGTACTGCCTGTACACACAGTGTTTCATAGCTTATTTGTGCCGATTGGTACCGGTACAGCAGCCCACACAACACCATGTACTGTTCGTCTGTACACTCGGCCAGGTTCTCAGGCACGTAACGCAGGCCAAAATCCTTGTTTTCCGGTATCTCTACAGTGTGCATGTTTCAAATTTAAGCTGCTCTGTAAGTATCAGGCCACATTTTTCCATATCATCACCAAACCTGCCATACACTTCCTGGCGGCATGCAGATGGGTTTGGAAGCTTTGCAGGTATAAACCTGCTCCTGGCTCCCACACGAAGGTATTTATTCATGTGGCGGTTTATCTTATCTTTCAGGATCATTTGCTCTACCTCGCGCATTATTTCCTGCTTGCTTTTCTTTATCAGCGCCTTACGCACATGCCCTTCTATAACACGCAGTTTCTTGCGGCGCTTGTACGTCATTGGGTTTTCCACAAACTCGGCTACTTCGGTATAGGCCGCTTTAATCAGCACCTTCAGGGCGCGGTAATATCTTTTCATATTAAAAGCTTAAATAATTGGATCCTGTTTTTATTTCGGGTAATATTTTTATTTCCTGGGGCTGTGCCGGTGGTGGTGCCAGGAACTTCTCTATTCTCAAAAAAACCTCCGCGGCATCGCTCATAAACGCTTGCTCGGCAGCATCTGATTCCAGGTTCTTTGCCGGCTGCTTTATCTTGGTTGTGTCCCTGTCGGATGTATAGGCCTGAAGTATGCCCTCCGGGAAAATAGTAACGCTCAGGCGGCGCATAGCCCAACCGAGGCTATAGTACACACAGGCTTCCTGAATCAGCTCCAGTAATTCTTTTTCATTTTCGGTAAGATCTTGCCCGGCCTTTAATTTGTCCTTCAGGGCATCAAAAACAAGCGGGGTAAGCCTTGACCGTATCTCGCGCTGCTCACATTGCCTGATGCCCGGCATAAGCTTCATAAGTACGTACCGGCTTTCTATGGCGAAGTATTGCGTAAACTGGTCAGTATTAGTAATAAACAGCTTGTTTAGCGCCTTATAAGCTTCCTGTTCTTTCCATTCCTCTACGGTTTCCAGATAGGCCAGCATATCATCAAGGGCACGGTAATAACCGCGTTCCATGGCTTCATTGTCGGCATCCACCATCCACTGCCACGGGCTTTTCTCATTATCATCCTGCCTCATGCGGCGGCCATTGGTGGTATGTGCTATGTCATTTTTAGGAGCATAGAGGGCATATGCGCGTATAAGTATCGGGAAACGGCAGTTGTATACCAGTTCTTCCGCATCTTCGTCATTAGCATCAACGTCATTATACACTGCAAGTATAATATCATACATTGGCTGGCCAATAAGGCGTATCATTTCGTTTGTTGCCGTCCTGATATCCGGCCTAAGCTTAGCATACGTAATATCCGCATCTATCCAGGGCAGCAGCTCCTTTATTTCTTCAGACGGGTCTAATCCGTCCCTATCAAACATTAGTTTCATGACGGTTGAGAGTTTTTCATTCGGTCTTCAGGGTTTACATTTTGCTCTTTTTCGGGCTGCAGGTGGAAGAATCCAAGCTTCAGTTTGGTCTTAAAGTTGGCCATCAATGCATAATTGACAGGCTTGCACACTATCATTTCCGGGATTGAAATACCTGTGGCCATGTAGTTCTTTAATGCATACAGCTGCTCGCTACCGCTACCGGTAACATTCTTATCACTTACATTGCCCAGGGCGCCATGTACGTTTGCAGCAGCGCTCACTGCACGGTCGGCACGGTCGGCAATGGAAATTTGTGAATCGATAAAGTCTTTTACCTTTTGGTCTATTACTTTAATCTCCCAACCTTGCTCCAATAGGTTCATGTTATCGACGATGAGTTCTTTAACCGTATGCCAAAACTTACCGGTATTTTCTTCCCCGGAGAACACTTCAGATATTTGCTTTAATACTTCCGATTCATAGGCCTTCAGCATCTTCTTTTCGTACGTTACCTGGGCTTGTATACAGTTCTCTTGTATTTCCTTCTCCTTCCTGTTCCAGAACTCGGCAGGAGATACAAGATGGTATTTAAGATTGATACTGTGTTTGCTCAGTGATTTAAGTATGTAAGGTATGGCTGTGCTGCGGCGTATCCACTCCATAGTTCCGTACAGTGCCGGTATGGTATAGTAATCACTGCAAAAAGAGTACAGGTTACTGTACATTATGGCATTAGGATAAGCAAAAGGTTTCCTAAAATCGAATATATTATAAGCCTTATAATCGAAGCTCTGAGGCCCTGCAAATGACCAATCGCTTAACACCACATGAGTAGCTTTCCCCTCCTTAGCAGTACGCAGGCGTGCCAGGCGCGCCTTATCATGCTGCTCATGGTGTAGCGCATATATGAAGTTATTATTAAGCAGGCTGCCTGCATTAAGCTCATACCGGGTATAGAAGCCCTGCATGGCCTGGTAATCATTATTTCCCTTAAGGAGATAGCTCTCACAGTCCCAACTCTTAAGCCAGTCTTCTATCTCATCATCTTCCTGCCATTCCCTTACTACTTGGTTACCTACTATCTTTTCCTGATACAGCTTAGGACCTGTGCCCCACAACAATCCTGCGGCTTTGTTCAATATGCCCGGCGCAAGGGAGTTGTTAAACACCACCTTTTTTATTTGGTCAGGCATATCATTCCTATCCCCATACGGGAAGATATGGAAGTCGCCTATGTAGTCTGTTTGGCTTGTCCAGTTCAGGCTATCCTTGTGTTCCTTAGCATGGAACTCCCTGGGTGTCTCAGCTACCTCGTAACTGTACACCATATTACCTGCCTGGTGCACGCTCCAGTTACCGCCTTGCTCTACTATCATGGCTGTACATTTAATCCATTAAACTTAAGCAGTAGCCCCAGGTGGAAGAACCTCGGCTTTACCTCAAGCCCGTGGTCGGTATAGGCTATGAGCGTACTGGCTTTATCACTTTGGTCATTGCGCAGTCCCTGACGTAGTTGTGCCTTATGCACTATCTTATGTCCTGCGCTTGTATGCTTGGTGGAATTGTAACTCCAGTACTCAAATGAAAAGGGAATGCCCTTATCGGTTAGTTCCCTCATGGCTTCTATTGCAGCCAGTGGTGTTATTGTCTGTATTACCATGCAATTGCGTATTTATTGCAATATTATTACTTGCAATTGCAATGTATTGTAACATGCAAAACCCCAGTAAATACAGGGGTTTACAGCAATATCGGTGGTGTTTTCACCCCCTCCGAGGGGTGCCCACCCCCTCATATTTCACCCCCCGCGTACCCCTATGCAACGACAAAAACGATACTTAGCGGACTGCTATATTTTTAATTACAATCGCTTTACAGCGTGTATTTTTAGGGTTTGTTTGCTGTTTTACAGCGTTTTAATATTTTGACAACTTAAAAAATAAGGGGATTTTCTACCGAAAAAAGTATTGTTTCAGCCTGTTTAGAATGAGTATTAACAACGAAAAAAAACACGCATTTATGTATTTTTTACACCAATATACTTGCGTAAAAGTAAGGTTTTCACTATCTTTATAGTGTTGAAAATAAGTAATTTAATTAAATCTAAACGCCATGACACAGTCAAAAAATGCCACACAGAAAAACGCTTCACAAACTGCAATTGCAAAAAACACAGTACCCGCAATTACTGAAAAAGCTACCCCCGAAACGGTAAAACCTGCCGAAGTCGTACAAACCACAGAAACGCCTGTAAAGGTTCTACCAACTACCGCAGCCGAGAGGATAAAAGCCTCTCAACAATTCAATATCATTTCTGATAAATATGAACGCTTAGTTGAAAAGAGGGACAATCTTAAAAAGTTCATTCTTAGCAATGATGGGACAAAGGAGAAAATTACCCTAAGTAATGCTGCAGGGCAGCTTTTTGAAGTTAGTAACACCCACACAATTGCAAGAGTATTAACTGTAATTAATGACGATTTGGATGTTGTGGTGGCTACCGCAGAAAAGCAAATTTTAGAATTTGCAATTTAAAAAAAACAACTAATTGCATTAAAATTAAAACGCCCCAAAGGTGGAAGCTTGGGGCGTTAAATCAACTAACAGATTAAATCGGATGAAAAAATCTATCGAGGGCAAAGCTACGGCTTTTAAGCCTAGTGAGCAAGTATTATCTATACTTCACGACAAAGGACTATCTAAAATTTTCAATTATACAGATTACGAGTACTTTAAGAAGCAATGCAAAGGCGCTTTTAACCTTGCACAGGCTATTGCCGAAATGTTTATAGAGTACAACTGCGACACTCAAAGCGATTTTTCGGAGTATGTTTTTTAAAAAACGAACTCTAAAAATTTCTTCTGTCTTTGTGCGCAGCACTTGGAAAAGAAGCGTAAAGCCAAAATTAACCTTACAGGGCGACTGGATGGAAGCCGCAGGCTTTACCATAGGCAATAAAGTATCTATTACCGTAACCAACAATAAACTGATAATTGAAAATGACAACTGAAACAGCCACACAAAACAATACTAAACCCGTTAACGAAAACAGGGAAAGACTACGTAAACTATCAGAGGAAGCCAGGGAATTACAGGAAATTGATTTCCCCGAGCTATCAATAAATGAAATCCTCATTAACGTTTTTTATGCTAACGAAGCACACAAGGAATTTAACACCTTTGGAGAGTGGAAAAAGCAAGGCATGAGCATAAAAAAGGGTGAAAAGGGCTTTTTAATTTGGGGTAAAAAGCGAGAATTAAAACCCGAAGAAAAGGCGAAGGACGAGCAAGCAGAAAACGAGGACAAAACAGAGTTTTTCCCTATATGCTACCTTTTTAGCAATGCACAAGTAGAACCTACAGCACGCAAAAAAGATGCTAAAAACTAAGGACGTACCGCAGGAACTTAGACCCCTTAACAAGGCTTTCGGGGAATTTGGATATAAATACGACGATGCGCAACTGTTTGACGACCTACTAACGATAATTATTTGCTGTTATGGCTGGGGAACTAATGAGGATTTATATTTTGAAACTATTAAAAGGTATGAGAAAGCCGATTTAAATATTTTTGCTAAAATGTTAGGTGAGTTAATAATGATTTACGACCGCAACAATAAAAATGGCTCTTGGTGTGACCCTTTGGGCAATTTTTACGAGGTTTTGGCCTCAAGGAGCAAAAAATCGCGTTTAGGGCAGTTCTTTACCCCTGAGCCATTGTGCGACCTTATGGCGCAGCTTGTAATGGGCGAAGGATGGGGCAGCACGATTAACGAACCGTGCAGCGGCAGCGGCAGAATAGTATTAGCAGCGAACCACAAAGCAAACGGCAATTACTACGTATGCCAAGACCTTGACCCAATTTGTGTAAAAATGACCGCTATAAACTTATGCTTTCATAAAATACGGGGCGAGGTGCATTGTATGGACGTGTTACACATGGAAAAACCCCGATTTTCGTACGCTATAAACCACCAACTATGGAAAAATGACGTACCACACATTATACAAATAAAGCCCTCTTAAACGGGCTTTATTTGCTTTTTAAAAATTTTCTCGCGCTGCGCGCTCGGCATGGCGGTGTTTTCCGGATTAACCCACAGATGGAGATAAACCTGTCCAGGAACCGCGCTCCCTTGTACGGTTTACCCACTCCGGGCGGAAAACGAGGTATTTAAACGCATCGGAAAAGTTAGTTGAATGCATTGGCCGCTTGGCCATCGGTAGCTTTTCCGAAGATTTATCCTTGTGAATTTTCTTTACCCCATCCTTATCTACCTTCACAAGCATTTTTGTAAGCTCCAGGCTACTCTTCAGGTGCTTGCACTGGAATTTGTCTATCCTTACTTTCGGCAGGCCTTGCACTGTTTCACCTAGCAGCTCCTTTGCAAACTTGTATTCTTCTTCCTGAAGAATGTTACCCTGGCCAACACTCATAAGGTTTACCCTCCAGCCGGTAGGCTTGCCATTCTTATCGAACATAATTGCTTTGGCCAACTCGGATGCCCAGTCGCGTTTTATCTGGCTGTAGGCATTACCGGCGCGGTCGTAATACAGGTCGAGCACTTTAAACTTATGCCCGGCATAGAATTCCAGGAACTGATCTGCAAGCTCGCGCGTGCTCTGGGGCGGTAGCGTATGGAAATCTTTGAGGATGTGCAGGTAATTTCCGTTCGTTTGTCCAGTGACCAGGCTGAGCATATCACCAAAATCCACTCCAGCTTCAAGCTTTTTATCGTGCTTTATATAGCGCAGCGCCTGGCTGCTCTCTTTTATGCTCGCTGCTTCTAAAAGGCTGTATTTATTGATGTAGTACTCATTATTTACACCATCGTCATAGAAATGGTGGTCGCTCAGGTTTGCGTAGAATTTTTCGCCTTGCTTAATATTTATAGGTAGGGAAAGGATAGCCGTTTTAAATTCCTCCGGACCTAAACTCGACAGCTGGGTGAAAAACCACTCATCGCCCAACAAATCTACGTTTGTGAGCGTTGAAATCACATAAAAAAGTGTTGTTGTTTTCCTTAATGAATACCAGCGGTGCATCCATTGTAAAAGAAGTTTTTGCAGGCGCCTGGCTTCAGCTTTATCACCAAGCTGTACGGCGGCCATAAACTCTATTTTTATATCGTTCACTATAAATCCGGCCTCAAGACAAAGCTTTACCTGGTCAAGATCCATTTCTGCCTGCAGGTTATAGATCCAATCGTCGTCCCCGGAAAGGATATTAGGCATATCGGTCATGAACGTACGGCCGAGATAATACGGAGAATGCCCAAAAAGTTCACGAGCTCCCCTGATTGCCGGAGATATACGCTTTGCTTTTTCGAATTTTATTACCCTGACCTCGTCCGCATAGTAGTGTTGGTATGAGTTACCGGCAAGGCTACTCGGTTGGTCAGCACTACCAATCTGGATAAATGTTCCATTGTATATAGAAAGTGTGTGCTTATAGGACATAGGAGGCTTATAGGGCTTATCAAAGTGTGCCGGTGGCCGGATATCTGCAACAAAATGCTTGCCTTCGTGCCATCCTTCTTTATACCATCCCTCGTTAACAAGCGTAGGTATAAGTATTCTCATGGCATTTACGTAAGTATCAGCCAAAAAAACCTGGTAGCTACCAGGCATGGAACGTATCACGTCCATAGACCGGCGTGCCATTAATATCGTTGTCTTAGTGGTACCGCGGCCACCAATAACGGCAAGACTGTTCGGTGCAATAAGATCTATCATCGCCTGTACCTTGGTAGCGTAGCGCAAGTCTACACTTTCATCGTCTGTCTTTACGGCCGTCTTCCTGCTCATCTAAAAATGCTTTAAATTGGTCAACTCCCAACTCACGATATAACATTGATTTTGCTTTCTCTGTAAGTCCCGGTATTTGCCCGTCAATAAGTCCTTTTACCCTGTTCCTGTTCGGCAGCTCCATACCCAAATCTTCCGGTTTAGTAGTGTAAACTTTGAATGGATTATAGATTTCAGGCTTTTCATCCGGATCCGGAACATCCAGGCCACGCATAAGGAAGTTTTCGTGAATCATTTTCATAACTTTGGCCAGGTCAGATACGTCTTTTGCCATAACCATAGCCGTATTTATTATCCTATCAGCTTTATCAGCATACATGTTCCTGTATGCCTCTTTTGACAGGTGTACATTTGCGTAGAAATATTCCAGCGCTTCGTTATACATTTCCCTGGCTTTAAGCACACTTAAACCTTCGTATTTTACCAAATGGTTTATAATAAGTTCTGGGTTTCCGAACTTATCTACGCTGATATGCATGCCCCGAATTTTATCCAGGAGTGACAGGTACCGGTTGTATTCATCCGGGAGGCTCTCAGGACCTTTGGCAATGCAAAGCTTCAGCATTTCGAGGTTAATGCTGTCCAGGTTAACATCTGTTGCTTTTTTATTCAGTTTCTTCATCCGGGATCTCAAAGCCTCCAAAGAGTATTTGTTTCTTTACATTCTCTATCCTGATGCGCTCGGCTTCCTTCAGGAATACCTGGGCTGCGGTAATGTTTCCTGCCTGAGCATTCTCTAACTGCTTCTGGTTAATAATAAATTCTGATTCCAGCGCACCTTTATCGTACCGGTAGCGCACCTGGCTATCTTTATCATACCACTCATGCATAAATGCCTGCTTGTTAATCCCCAGGAACAATGCTATACGCTCAGGGCTATAATTTGTGGCCGCAAGCTGCTGTATGGTTTCATACTGTTCTTCATCGAGCACTAATGGCTCATATTTTAACCTGCCCATAGATTAGTATTGTTAGGGCCATTCCGTATGCCAGCCACACTAAATAGCTCCTCCATTTTTTAAAATCGGCCTGTTGTGCTATGAGCAGCGCTATTAACGCCATAAGAACCGGGACCAGGAGAATGTAAACTGGATTCATAGGAATGGTTTTGATTTTATTTCGGTAAACAACTTCATCCGGAAGTCGTAAGCACCTTTGTCATTAGAAAACACATACTGCTCGTATTGAGCATTATCAGCCCAGTTACCTGAACCTTCAATTACATAATAGTTATCGTGTGTTTGCAGCAGGCTTACTTTAGCATGTACCCACGCAAGTTGCACGTGGACATTAGGGCGGGATTTTGCCATTGAAGCCAGGTTATCCATTGTAACCGGGTTTCGGGCTATCATACCATCGTTTACCAATAGGGTAATTTGTTCGATAGCGCCGCAATCGTGCAATTCCATTAATGCCTCGATTACTTTTCGACTTAAACTGTAAGTAGAAGCATGCAATTGTTTTATAGGCATACACTTACATAACATTGTTATGAATGTGAATGCATTGAAAGAACCATCAGATTGCAGGTAAAATATTTCTCCCTGGGTGGGAATTCGTACCAGATCGCGCTGAAGCTTCTCTATCTTCTGATAATGCTGCGCCAGGTACTTAGATATATAAACACCATGCCCCTCAGGCTCTTTAACCTTTGGGGCGGTGTGCTTATTGATATCGAAAAACCTATTTACCATTTATGCCCAGCTTCGCTTTTGCAAGTTCAACTTTAGCAAGGCGCTCATCCAGTTCTTCCTGAAGCTGCTCTTTCTTATCGTCAGATTTGGCCGCTTTGATGGAAGACTTTTTGCGACTGATGTATGGAGCACTGTTTTTAATAAAATTGTGCGCTTCCTCATTCGTCATGGCTTCTACCTCGCGTTTCATGGCCAGTTCCCTGAAGAATGGCAATCCACCCAATATTTCGCCTTTTTCCTGGTAGTAATCCAGTTCTTTGTCGATAGCCTGGTTAAACTCAAAATCAGCCGTAGCCTGAGCGGCCAGTGCTTTACTCTCCTGTTCTGTCAGTTCCAGTTTACCTTCAGAATGCTGCTGCAGTTTCCCGTGTGCCTCAGCATAGCGGTGCCAGGCGGCGATTTTCTTGCCTACAAGTACCAGGAACTCATCCGGGCAATCAGGAGCATTAAGGAACGGGTATTTTGTACGGATACTGAACTCTTCGCCTACAGCTGCTGCTTCTTTAGCCGCAGGGGTTTCTTTTGTTGCTGTAGGCTGAATATCAGATGCACCTTCGGGTTGGGTTGTGGGTTGGTCTGCCGTTGGGGTATTGTTATTTTCGGTTTCCTGCTCTGTGGGTTTACCTGTACTGGCCAAGTGATCCAGTTCTGTTTTTATTTCCTCAGGAATGACCGCTGCCGCAATATCGTTTTCAAGCAGCTTGCAAAGGATCTCAAACTCTTCTTCTCCAAAATTAACTTCCTCGTTTCCTACCAGGGTATTAATATTTTCCTTCATATCGGAAATGGAAGTACTTATCCTGTTTATAAACTCTTGAAGTTCCGGGCTATAATATTCGTTAGTTAGCAGGTTGATTCCATATTCTTTCCCAATTTTTATTGCGAGGAATATATCACCGTTACCGCTTTCCCTTATGGCAGCGGCCAATTTTTCAATTAAAGAAGGTTCCACCAGTTCTACTACCGGTGCAGCAGCTTCAATCTTATACTGCACAATTTCTTTTTCGGCTACGCCATACGCTTTCTTAATCTCATACAGCAGTGTGGCCAGATGGTCGCGCTTATAGCCCTGTAGGTTAAATACGCGCTCTGTATTGGTGTTTTTACTCTTTGAGCGGCCGTATATCTGCCTGCCCTCGTTAAATTGCTCTATAGGCGATTCAGGCAGGTTTGCCAGCCATTTAATTACTTCAATTTTATCCATGGTTTTAAAAATTTGATTAATCACCCCAAAGATGGCTACCTGCGCAAAAAAACTTTGTAACATGAAAAAGCCCCGAGAACCGGGGCTTTTTATATGGGTTGGTGGGTAATGTTAAGAAACTAGTGTTATTGGTTGGCTTGCCCAATCATTTTGATCCATTCTTTCATAAACTACTGGACCTCCAGTCATACTTATACAATATACGCGTGTGCCGGGAGGGAAAGACAAATAATAGTAGGTACTATTCAACATTGCTTTGGTAAGTGGCTCTGTCGTTGCTCCGTCAATTATTGCGGTATTAAAGTTTCCCATACCATCAGCAGGAATACCATTTATCGCATACTGGCCTCCATTCACATACTCGACCTGCCATACACCAGAACCAAGATGCATTAATCTATAAGTTTTGTTATAGGCTAAGGTTACACTGCTGTTGAAAGCGTTAGTAGCACCGACTGATAATTTTGCTGTATTATCGTAACTCCTCAGCAATGTGTTTACACTTGTCCTAACGTAAAGCGTGTGACCTATGTTTGTAGTAGCAGGGTCTGGTACGCGCACACTTCCACTGTCGCTCGTTAAATTATTGATGTCATATATCAATTCAGGATAAGGAGCTGTAGTTGTAGGAGCAATCATGTTAGCATACAGGGGCTGCTCAGGTAAATTTTGTAAGGCTTCATCTATTGCAGCAACAACAAAGGCTGTATTAGCAACACTCTCATCATTGTCGCCTGAGGGTGCTGTAGGCACTTTCGCATCGCCAGTAAAAACGGGCGAGTCAATATCAGCCTTGGTACTTACATCATCCGCAACTTCCTCAAGCTTTGCCTTAGTCAAACTAGACAAATCAGTAATGGAATCGCCTACGTCAGCTTTTGATATGCTGTTAGCACCGGTTTTATCGGTAATACGTTGTTGAACGTCGCTGTTCAAATCATTAAATTCGGTAAAATCTGCCATGGCTTATTAAGGTTGGGTAAATGAAATATCAAACTCTCCTTCAAAAGGACCCGACGGTGTTATAGTAAACAACACATCAATTGTATCTGTACCATATCCGTTAACGGCGGCAAATGTTACAGTTGTACCCATTGGTTCGCCCGTATATGTACCGCTTATAAGCCCTGTACTTTCGTCAAGTTCCAGGCCTTCAGGTAGAGCACCAAATGTTATATTAAATGATGTGGCGCTGTTTATAGCCGTAAGCTGGAACGTAAATTCCTGGCTTACGGCAAAGGAAACAGCATCATCATTTGTGAATACCGGGGGATAGCCCGCAGGTTCCTCCGGTTCCTCAGTACCAGGGTTGCTTGGGACTACCCCGGTAAGTCAACCTCGGGATACTTCAATTAGGTATGTTGTGGTACCGGCATCAAACACCTGCAGGTGAATCACTGCGCCGGCTTGTGCTTCCCAGGTGTTTCCGTCTACGAGTAGTACCGTAGCCGCACCCGCCACACCAGATGTAAGCGTTGCCGGATCTGAGCCGCCTGAACCGATGAAGGTAACAATTTGCCCGGCTGTTAGCGTAACAGCAGATGGCGCAATGGCTGCAGTTTCATCCAGCGCCGGAACTACGTACTGGTTACCGTTGTCTGCATTAATGTCAAACGTGGTGTTAGGAGCATCATAAGGCTCTTTAAACAAGAATGAACCGTAATAATGGCCCGGAAGATAATCGGTAGGGACATACTGCTCAAACGTAACCGTTTTTTTACGTCCGTCCTTGTTATCCTGGCTCGCTATCTTCATACGAAGCGGTGCGCATTTAGTACCGAATACTTTATAGAAATCGTCTTTGCAACTGCCAAAGATTACGATTAGATCCTGTCCCTGGAATGCTGCAAGGGCTTCGTTCAGCTCAAGGCTGTCACCAGGCAGGTCTAATACTACTTTGTGTGCATTGGTCTCAGCATCTTCAGAACCACCGGCTTCAGTAGAAGCATCAAAGTTGCCTTTGGTGTGGTAGAAACTGTACATACGGGCACCGTCTATGAGTACAAAGCTGCCTAGCATTTTTATTAATTTGGCATCCCTTGGAGGGAATACCCTTATGTCCGGTAACACTATGATGGTTACATTCGGCTCCTTAGGAGCAGCCGCCCCCGCAGGGCCGGCTGGTTTTACAAAATTCATGCCTGGAAATGGTCCCATTTTATTTTAGGTATTAGGCGTTAGACAATTTGGTTTTAACCCAGATACCATCCACGTAGGTAAGTTGGATCCAGTGGGTATCCGCGGTAAGGGTAACAGCAGATGAAAGGCCGGTAAGCTCACCTGCAATATTTTGGATGGTAAGCGTAACACCGGTATTACCGTAGATTTTAATGTTTTTAGAATCTACACCACCGCTTACAGAGCCTAACGTAGCGTTTGCCACACCTGTATACCTGAAGTAGTTACCTTCTGTGGCATCTATTGCAGTACCTGTAAACTCAACTTCGTTAGCCTGGGTTGCTGAAACATCTGTACGGCTGATTTCTGTACACGAATAATCATCGTTTACAATCAGTGTAAGTGTCTTGTTGCTGTTAATGGCAAAGTCTGCTGTAAGGTCAAATTTGGCATTATCCTTTACGGCCTTAGAGGCTGCCGCATCAGGGTTACCGGTTATCCTTAGTACCATGCCCGGCTCCAGGTTCTCTTTAGATATACTGGTAATATCTGAAGTGAAGTTTGGCGCTATTTTAATGTTGTTGTAGTTCAGCCTAATAACACCGCTCTTATCGTCGTACAGTGTAGAAGAAACCGATTTATCAAAAATAGGCTGGTCGTTACTCCAAAGCATTTGCTTCTGGAAATCGGCCGGTTCACCTTCAGCAGCTTCCATACCTACATATACAAATTGTATACCCTGCCTGTAATCAGCGAAAATGTGCGTATTACGTTTCTCATGGCCAATCGTCATGCGGCTCTTTTCAGAGATGTCGTAATCCAGCACGCGGATATTCTTAGAATAAGTAATGCCAATGAACAATGTTTTGGTCATGTCCTTAAGCGGCTGGAACTTGAAGTTAGAATAATCTATAGGGTGATTCAGCGTATACTCGGCTTTACCAAGGTCTGTATCGTACTTAAGAGCGTACAGGTCACCGGCTTTTTTACGATACCATTGAAGCACTTCCTGGCTAAGCTGTATTTCAAGTCCCTGCTGTGTACGGTGTTCTACCGGTATTTGCTCTATCATGGCATTTACATAGTCCACGATATTTTCTTTGGTAGGCTTATCCATATCAGGCAGCACGAATGAGCGGTATTTTTTAGCCGAATCTCTATAGTACCACCAGTAGTAGCGAAGACCGTTTTGGCTTTCAAGGTTAGCACCGGCAGCTTCCTGGTTAGGATCGGCAGCGTAAATACCGTTAATCTGAGCCACACGGTCGTCCAGGCGCTGGCGCTTGGCAATTTCGCTCATTAGATAGCCAATGAATGACATTTTCCACGGTTGAGAACCGTCCATGTTTTTCAGCTGGGCTATCCAGGTAGTTTCTAGTTGTTGCAGTTCGTAGCCGTCAAATTCAATGTCAATCTGTTTGCGGAACACACGGCCTTCTTCAACAGCGAATTTGAACTTGTTTTTTGGGAACCAGCCTTTCTTACGGCCTTGTACGATTTCACCAACCGCTATACTTCCTGAAGCAACACGATCAATGATTCCGCTTTGGCGGTCCCAGTCGGTCGGCAGGTCTTCAAAATCGTCAAACCACGATTTTATTACATCCGGGTTTTTACGGATGAAGTGCTCAAGGTCGCCATTAAGCGTAGGGATTTCGCTGTTGTTCAGGAAATCGGTCGCTTTCATACCACCCTCTTTTACCCTTGCGTTCCATGGGCGCTGGTCAAATGCCTGCCATGGGTCGGCTATACCGTACAGGTGGGTAGCAGAGTGCTGTTTTCCTCCATTTGCAGCTTGGTCTATTACCGATGCCGGTATATTACCAATACCTGCTGCCGAAAGTACCGCAATTTGTTGTTTAAGCGCCGCCAGTTCCGTCTTATGCGCATTATCCAGTGCTTTAATTTGTGCGCTCAGGGCTTTAGCAGTATCACGGTCGTCTGTAGTTTCAAGTTCTTCCGCTTTAGCTTGTTTTTCTTTCAGCAGGGCGGCAATTTGGTCGCTAACAGCTTTAATATCATCATTCTTATCATAGAATGCTTTGATTTCGCCGTTAATTGTTTCCTGCATGCTGGCGAACAGGTCGTCGCCAAAATAGGCCTTGAGTTTCGCTTCAGCCTCCTGAGTAAGGTCGAGCTGGTGCGTTTCTGCATTAATAGGAACTTCTTTTTCTGAGCCCCAACCGACAACTGCCGCCAACGCGGTAATGATACCCATTGTCCTGGCAAACATCTGATTTTGTTTCTTGTTTGGATCTACCATTTTAATAGAATTAGTTAGTGAATTATTTCTTTTTTAGTTTTTTCATTTCGTCCAGTACCCGGACGCGGGCAATTGCGGCTTCAAGGTTGCCAATACTATCCACCAGTCCGTATTCAATGGCCTGAGGTGCATAAAACACTTTGCCGGTAAGTACACCAGGCGCATCTGCTTTTAGATTTGGCCTGTTAGAGGTTACTATTTCCTGAAGCTTCAGCGCCATTGGCGACAGCATTTCTTTTTTTATGAGGTCGAACTTGCCCTCAAGAGCCAGGCGCACCGGGAGGTTTTTATCCTCGCTTTCGTCCGGGTAAATTTCAAGGAAGGTAAAGCCCTGGCTTTCCAGGAACTTTTTGTCGTCTTTAGCAGAGAAAACCACACCGTGACTTCCGATAGTGGCACTCAGGTCATTTTCGGCCATAATATGGTCTACCCAGGGGTACATGGAGAAAGCATGCGCAGAACACGCCGTTTCATACAGGCCTACGTAACTCTTTTTTCGTACCTTTCCGAACTGGACAAATGGAGATATGGAACCTACCGCACCGCCGGGGCCGTCAAAATAACCTACAGCGCCTATGAAGTTGGGGTTTGCTTCGATGTTGTAAAGCGTTCTTACATAATCTTCAGCGCCATACACACACATATCGCCATAGCGTACCAGGATGCCCATAATATTGATTACCGCTACAGAACCGGGCGGCACTTCCTGCATACCGGAATCATTAGGCGGTACCACACGGTTTTGCTTATCGAAAACCGTAACCATGGATTGTTTTTCTCCCTCCAGCCTAAATTCTTCCCTTGCAAACAACTGGTTTACTATGGATGCCCAAAAAGGCAGCACTGCGGGGTTTATAGCCCAGTAGCCTTTGGATATTTCGTGTATTACGGAATTTACTCTCATAGGGCAAAATTGTATGTGTTAGCTAAAAATCTTTGTAACATGGCTTATCCAGTTGTATTTTTTATTTAACCGCCAGGCTGCAACCAGGGCAATAAGTACCAGGACCAGCCAGAACCACCACGGGAAAGCCCATGTTTTTACAGTTTTGTCCAGAATCCTGTTATCAGTTTCGCCAGCAAAATCTTTTTTACCGGAAGCTTTGCCTTCAGCAGCGCCGGAACCGGCGGCATTAGCCTGTACGGTTTCCTGTCTGGTACCGGAACCGGATTTAAGGTTAACCTTTCCCTTGCCCTTTATTGTAGTAGAGCTTTGAGGTTTACCATCCGAACCGTACTGTGTAATGTTGATACTGTCACCGGGATTGCACCCCTCGTATTCGATATTCAGTTCCTGATATTGCGCCTGGCTTGCAGATGTAAGCGCAGCGGCATAATTAAACTGGTTTTTAAAAGAAAAGGAGGTGTCTATTGTTGCATTGAAACGACTTTTGGTTTCTACACTATGCACCTCCTTTTTACGGCTTGCGCAACTGATAGCCAACAGCGCAAACAGGATGGTTAGTTTTTTCATGTTACTTTCGGTAATTCCATCGGGCTCGGGTACCCCTGATGTCATAATGGGTAAATGTGTTGTACCTGCCTACGCCGCCTTGTTTCATTTTACCGGCAGCAATAAGCGCTTCTATAGCCGAAGCAACAGCTTCAGGGGTTTCGCCCGGAACCACAATATCAGCAGCCTTACCCAAAAGGTGTTGGCTGGTTTTGGCGTGTCCCGGTTGCAGTTCGTTATAGGCAATAGTACGGTAGCCCGAGTTAATGGTGATTGGTTTACCGAAGTGCGCGCGGAGTACTTCAAGGTTAGCAGCCAATTCTTTTACGTTTTCAAGGGCGATACCCTTCGGCGCTGTCCTGGCTGCATCATGGCATACAAATTCGTCCAGGCTAAAATGTTCTGTCAGTTTCATGGATTAGTTTGTTAAGTCGTTTATCTCATTTTTAATTTCTTTACCTCTGGAAAAGAGTGCTTTCAGTATTGCCCATAGGTTTAGCCCATACGCCGCTTCGAAATTTTCTTTAATGGAAGTGAGTTCAATAATGAAAAGGATGGCAGATATTACCTTCGTAAAAAGGAAATCGATGCTGAACCACAGTTTGAAAAATTCATCGAGGAGGAATTTATCCATTACAAACATGGTCAGCACAGCCGTGTTGTACAATAAAATTTTGCCTATAACATCGGAAAGGCGGCGGCTGCGGATGGACATCCACCCGTTAAGCTTAACAGATTTATACACGCCGGTAATGGTATCGAAGGCTACAGCCACACCTACGGCCAGGAGAATACCCTTAATAGGGAAGAAAAAGGCGCATAATGTGGCAAGGATGGAGGTGATTAGTTTCATGACGGATATTTTCTGCCAAACTTACCCTACTATAAAAAAAGACTTTGTAACATGAAAAAAGCCCTGACTGTTCAGGGCTTATAATTTGCAACACGGTTTGCCGGTGGCAGGGTAAACCGTTTTAAACGAGGTTTTTTTTTTCACGTGCGTACAGCTGGCGCATGCTCTCCGGGGTAAGGCCTACTTCAAGCAGGTCGTACTTATCAATAAATTCGTCTATTCCCCTGGTAATATCGCCAAATTTCGGCTTCTTAACCTTTACCATATATCCGTCCATAAAGGAAATAAAGCCCATACGAAAAATGTCTTCGAACAATTCATTCAAGGCTTTATTTACGTCTTCAGGAAGCGCTATAAAATCGCGTGGAGAAGTTTCATAGCGGTAATAGTTGCCGGAATATTTTTCGCCATCGGTCGCATTTTCGTCAATAGACAAAAAAATATTATAGTAACCATTGGCCACTTCAATTCCCGGAACGCTCACTTGTAGCATGAACAGCTGGAACCATTTTCCTATAGAAGATCCTGTCGCTACTTTTACCGACTTAATGTTCTTGCCATTGTACACCCCTTGCTGCCCGTCGAATTCCTTGAAGAAATACGGCACCAGGTGTGGCCTTATATTGATTGGTACTACTGACAAAGGTTTTCATTTTTGTTGTTCAAATATCTCGAGTAAAGAAAAATCGGTAACCCCGCAAGTGGTAAGCATGTCTTTTATAATCTGGGTATCATCGTGTATGATGATGCCTTTCCCTTCGGGCATTAATACCCTTGTCCCCTCAATGTACTCTGTGGCGGCAATTATATTGCCTGGCTCAAAAATCACAATCTTCTTCATTCGCTATGTAATTAAAACGGTCGCGCCGTATTGGTTTCGTAAAATGTATATTTTTTCTCCGGTATTAGCAGGGCTCCCGTTACTACTTCCCAACACAAAGCCTGTAGGCGCTTGTATAGTACCATTCACAGCCGTAGTTCCGGTTGATACAGTTAAGTTAAACGTCATGCCTCTATATGGCACTGTGCCGTTATTAGCACCCGTTAAAGGTGCATTACGTGTTACCAGGTTGTATAGTATATCCACAATAGCCGTACAAACGCTTTGTGTACTTTGGCCGCAGTTAGCATAGCTGATACTTCTAAGCTTGGTGAACGTATCAAAATATGACGGGTAGTTGCCAAGTGAATACACGGTTGTACTCGACTGCCAATCCAACGTTACCAGGCTATCTTTAAGCGCTGATATGTTGCCATATGCTGTAAGCGCTGTGGAGCCTGACATAATAAGCTGTGTAAGCAGTGTCAGGCTGTTTACCTGTGCCGGGATGCTGGTATATGCATTACCTGCACTTATCTGCAATAGGCGTAAAGCAGGTAGGTTCGTTGAAGTCCAGTTAGATGGTAAGCCGAGGGTATCGGTAAGCCCCATGCTGGTCAATCTCAGGTTAACGAGATAGTTCTTTATGGGGTAATTGGCTATCTCATGGAGATTAGTGCCGTTTATGGTAGTGTTAGACGAATAGCCAGGAGAACCTATCCATAAGTTTTCTGCCGGTATATTAAACACGCTTACAGGGGCATGGTTGTACCATTCCGAGGCACTGGCAAAGCACGTCAGGTCTAAAACCTTCAGGAACGGGCAGGAGTTAGCTGTAAGGCCGTCAAGGTTAAGGGTGGTAACAAATGACATTGCGCTCAGGTAGAACTCCTGTAACGCTGGATGTGCAGCCCAAATAAAGTTAAACGGCTGTACTGAAAAACCAATATTAGCGCTTTGATAATAGCGGATAAGATTCGACCTGTTGTAGCTTATTTTTACGGTACGCTCAATACTCAGACCATCTGCATAATTATGCACAGGGTGCTGTGCCTGAAGGTCTGTATAATACAGGTTTGCCGATATAATGAATACATTGGCAACACTAGCATACGTAAAGGTGTTAAACGTAGTTACCGTACCGTCGCCGTAGTCTATCGTTATTGTGTCGGGGACAGAAAACCTGAAATTCATTGCGTTGACTGCATAAGGCAATGAAGAATTATTCGAGGTAGTAAACGGAAACTTGCTACCCACACCTTTTAAGACAAGGGGCTGGGCACCGATGAATATTTTACCCCTATCGGGAATTATTTTAGAGTTGTAAGTATCCATTATCCTAAAGGCTGGCGGCGTACTGTGTTGTTGCTTTCCGCCTCATATTTGTAGTTACCACTGAAAAAATATTGCCCTTCATAAAAGGTCTTGCTGTTTAGTGGTGTAATTACCGCGGTGTAGTTGTTACCACTGTTGTAAGTCGCACCTGTCGCTGGAGTAATAATATCATTATCCTGTGTACGGCGGTCTACTGCAAGCACTTCGTTTGGCGTACTCATTTGTCCGGTGCTGTCAACCTGTACCATCCGGGAACCTGTACCGGCAAAGGCGGTGGATTTCCAAAATGTCGTTAAGTTTTTCCAGTCGACTAATGATTTTATGGTAGGCAGCTTTGCAACATCGGTAGGGCTGCCGGCATAATCAGCCGCAACAGCCTTATTGCTTATCTGTGCCTGCAACTTACCAATTGCCGAAAGTATTGAATCGGTAGCGCTTACAACAGCCACAGTTGCAACAGATAGCCCCGTAAGCGCAATAGCCCGCACCCGGTCGCCAAATACAGTGCTAAGGCTCCAGTTGTACAGCCTTAATGTATCTATGAATTTACCGGCAGTAGGGGTACTTGTGGCCTGTGTTTCGGCATCTGTGGCCTGTGTACCGGTAAGCTTAGCGTTTACGGTTGTGGTAAGCGCTGCAAGGGCATCGTTTAATACTTTTCCCTGCATGGCATCAAGCACCTTACCTGCTACTGCCTGGTTAAGGTTGTTTACAATATCACTCGTGTTTACCTTACCTGCTATTAACGTAATGATGTTTACACCTTCAGGATAAGTGGAAAACACCTCTAATAGTTCCGACACTGTATTAACAATGTTGTCGGCATCGGGCGCTGAATCGCCTATTATCGCCGTAATGGCGTTAAGCTTCTGCTGTATCTTGTAAAATGTGTTGTAATCAGAACCCGCGCCGTCTATAAGCTGCGTGGCCATGTCTACAACATCGGTAAGCATGGCAAAAGTGTCATCGGCTTCTTTGGCGGGAATGGTATAGGTAACGCCGTCCAGCAATTGCAGTGCCCAGGCTATTACACCCCAGTTACCGCCTTCTACCTGGTTTGAAATGCTGTTTGAACCAATTACCATTTTTGATATTTGGTCACCAGCACCATTCAATGATTCTACCACAAAGGGGTAATTGCTGTACCCATGACCGGGACCGTCAGTCACCTGTTTTAATGTGGGTACCGTATATGCCGGCGTTTCACCCGATGGCCCCGAAGCAAACATACTTTCGGTAAAGGCGGGGTTGCCGCTGCCACCGTACACGCCCGGAGTACCCACAAAACGCCAGGTATAGGTTACACCTGCTAAAATGTATACCACATAATAAACATTGGCAGTATTACTGAAATCGCGAGCTGCGCTGTTAAGCGGGGTTATCCAGTCTTCGCTTGTAAGCTCTCCCAGGTTTACCGTAACGGTATTCGGGTCTGAAATTATATCCTGTACGCTTTCAGCCTTTGTACCCATTAGCTCAAGCATGGAATCTGTCATTTCAGCACCACCATGCCCCCAGGAACCGGCAGCGCCTTTCCAGAGGTAATTGTAAATGTTTACCGTACCGTCTATGCTTTCGCGCACACGCAGGTATACCGGTGCACGAAGCCCATCTATGCTAACAGGTAATTCGGCACCAAACGTGGCCCAACCGGTGTTAAGGTTGAATTTTTTTATAATGTTTGTTGCAGCGCTTTGCCCTTCAGCCAGGCGGAAAACCTTAATATCGGCTTGCAAATCGGAATACACCAAGATAAAATCGTCAGCTGTGGCCAGTGTGGCGGTAGCGCCGTAGGTTCCGGCAGCGCCAATAAACTGGTAGATTACCTTGCGCGTGCCGATGGTTCCTTTAAACAGTACCATACCCAAAGCCTGCGATTGCAACACTATAGGCTCCAGCTGGGTATTCAGCCAGGCGTGTACCGAACCACCATTAACAGCGGTAAAATCTATTATCTGCCAGCCGTTGTATTCCGGAACACCATTTTGCAGCAACGAAGCCAGGCTATTTTTAAGCAGGTTCAGGAATGCTGCATCAGCATAATGTTCTTTGCCAAAAGCCTGGAAAAGCGCCAGTCTTTCGGCGCTGTCTACCTTATCGGGTTCTGCAAGTAAAAGTTCTAAGAACGTACTCATCGTATTTTAATCGTCGGTTATTAAGTCAATCGGAATCAGGTCTGGAAGCCCGGAGGCATTAGGATTTGGCGTATAGCCCAGGGGGAGGATGGATTCGGTCTCGAAAACGGCCTGCGCAAGGTGCTGCGTGGCTTTAGTGGTAACGGTTGGCCGGGCGTTCTGATAGTAATCATTTCGCCCCATTATTAAAATCTTGCCATTGCTGAGCGTGATTTTTATGAAGCGTACTTTTTGGATCTGTACCAGGCGCGTGGCACGGGCGCTGTCTGAAGTAGGAAACTGGATGGTTAGTTTTTGCTTATAACTTATGCCGGCATTGCTTATACCGCTTTCCTCGCCAAAGTCTACCGAAGCCTTACCGAAGTGTGCAGGCATGAAGTTGCCACTTTCAATAAAGTTGTTTACAAACGGCTGGTAGCCTTCCAGTACGGAGGGTATTACAGAGGCGGAATACGCCAACTCAATGCCACAGATAGTGGCAAATGTAGTAACACGTGAGTAGAGAGACATAGTAAGGGATAAGCCTGGCTAAGTTACAAAAATTACATATATGCAATTTAAATCAACATATAATAACACTAAAGCGTGTGTTTTTATTGTACCAGGCAAAAAAAAGCCTTCAATGTGAAGGCTTTTTAAAACTATTATGCTAATAATAAAATTGAATATAGTAAGGCTCGTCGTCCTTTATTCCAGCATCGTCAAAAATACTATCCAGAAGTATTCTTTTCTCACCTTCAGTATTAGACTCACTATAATGATTTAGAAAATCTAATAATTCTTGCTTGTTCTCCATTAAGAACCATTTTCCTTCATCTGTTTTTTCATGGGCTACCCGAAATGTTCCCATGACGTTTAATTTCCCCGAACCTACATTTTTCTTAGGGAAACCTGATAATTCAGTAATTATTTCTTTAAATTTCTCTCTATCCATAATGATTGGTTTAAAAACAGTTATCTACTAATTAAATTTAATAATATAAAATCAAATTATCAATTGTTGTTGAAAAAAAAAAAATAACCCCGCTAATGGGCGGGGCTTACTCTTCTTCAGGAAGCGGAAGAACAATCGGCATTTCGCTGAAAAGTCCTTCCATTCCTGCTTCTTTTTTTAATTTATAATGCTTAGGTTTGCATTGTATACAAACATTCTGTCCGGTATCGGTGTCCAGGAAACCATCTGCAAGGATGGGGCTGTTAGCACGCGGCACCAGGACAGCATTACAGTGATCGCATTTTTTACTTTCCATCGTTTAAACTTAGTTTTTCGATTACGGTATTAATGCGATGTTCCACTGCCGGCGAACACATAAGCAAGTGCAGCTCGTACAGTTCCTGGTTAGAACAGGCGCGGATAAATTGTTCCGGAGTTACCTCAAGGGTAAATTGTTTATTTAGTGTGGGCATGGCTTTATATTTTAAACAGGTACAACTTCAGAAAAACTTTCTCGGTATCATTGCACAGCGGGAACTTCACAAACTGCTGGAACCGCCTTTTATAGTCAGGCTGCACCCGGAGCAAATTTAAATGCGATTGCAGCGCATGCGCTACCGTGGGGCGGCTCCTATACACAACTTTTGAAATTTCCTGATGTGTGTACCCTTCATTGTACAGCACGGCATATATGGCGCGCCTGGCATCTACATAGTCAGCGGCACTGCTTTTACCCAGTGCCGGAACCTGGTAGATTTCCTTAGCCGTGTCTACGCACAGCTTAAGCATTTGGCCGGTTATCATATCCCACTATTTTCCATTAAACTTTCAAACTCCGCAATCAGATTTGGTACACCGTAGTTTAGTATTACGGTACGGAACTCATCCCTGGGCAACTGCCCGAAGTAGTGGTAATAGTCTGCGAGCTCGCGCAACGACATTTTAAACCGGGCGGCAAGCTTGTGGGCACTGCCATAATCCAAGCCTGTTTCCTGGTACATGGCATGCAGGCGTTGCCTCCTGAACGCTTTTACCAATTTCCTGTTGGAAGTAGCGGCTTTACTGAGTTCTAAATTCAGTTGGCACGTATTGTCAATAAAAGCAAGAAACTTTGACTTGTATACCGTAACCGATACCGCTGTACCGATTACTTTTCCGTTACGTTTAACCTGCGGTGGTGCCGGTGGATTTTTCATTTTAGGAATACCTCTCCTGATAACGAACCAGGACATAATAATTGAGAAGAATTGTTTCATGTTATTGTTGGGGTTTATTTAAGTTAGACCAGTATTCGTTAACCTGGTTCCAGATGTTATCCAGGCAGGCCATGCCTATCTCTTCAGGCACATCTTCATCGCCTAATTCAAGGGTATACTTCAAAAGATGTGTTATACCTGCCATGAATACCATTTTGCGCTCACGCAGCTGAATGGCATCCATTACCTCCGGGTTTAGGCCTGCGCGGTGCAGGTACTTTTTAAACTCGTCGTCGATGTTGAATTGTTGTGGCATAGTGATTAGTTTAGTACTTTACTTTTTGCTCTCAGGGTAAGTGTTTAGAAACTGGGTAACGATTGCTGCTAATATCTTTTTGTCTTTCGCGGTATACTCATTGAGGCGTTTTCCGGTCTCCTTGTCATAGGTAATAGCTCTTGCATCAATGGAAGCATCTAAATAGGCAAAAACAAAAACGAAGTCTGTTTCAATATCGCCATTCGGAGGGAAATCCATTGACATTAATATTTCATCATATTCCCTGATGGCATAGTAAGCGTAACGCTCATAGCATTGCTCGCTTCTCAACCCGGAAAGGGCATTCAGTTCTGCCTTACCATCTTTTGTAGCCAATAAAACAAACGGATAATGGCCGTACTCTTTTTTTTCCTCGATATAGTCTATGGTCACCATACTGTCTATGAAGTTTCGTAGTTTGTCTGACATGATTAATATATTGTGTCCCTGTTCTGGACTTTATAGTTATACACTTGCTCTATATTGCCTAAATATTTCTTTTTATCAGTCTGCTTTACCATCATTGTAGGAACAGCACTAAGCTTCTGTTTCAGCCTTTCAAAGTCGCAAAGTTCTTTTTCCTGAAGCACCTGTAATGCCTGGAGCAGGTAGCGGTCGTGGCTGAAACTGTAAGCTCCGAATATGTCTTTGGCCACATTGGCTAAATGAGTAGCCTCAGTGAGATATTTTACGTTGAAATCTCCACTCTCAAATATTTCCTTACTATCGTGGCCACCTCCAACCTTTGGATTATTAAACATTAGTAGATCCACGGCAGTCATAATATTGATAGGAAACCTTAGAGTGAAACGCTGCAGTGTTTTATAATCTTCACTACCCAAATTCACGTAACAGTTCAGAAAATCCTGCACTTTCCAGCGTTCGCTACGGCTGTTCAGGTTTGCAATCTGTTTAAGGCTAAGGTTATCGGCTTCCACGTAGTAGACCGGGTTACCGGTACGCCTTGCGGCTTCAATACGGTGCTGTCCGTCGATTATTCCCAGTTTACCCCCCCCAATATGGTATTTACGATTGAGGGCACGTAGGGCAACATATTGAAGCCGTTTTCAATGTCTGAAACCAGTTTCCGGATCTTCTTTTCGTTTAGTGGCCTGTTGCCTATGATTACAGTAAACTGGCTGTAATCTGTGCTTTGTTGTATGATAGGTGATTCCATTATTTTTTGTTTTTATCGTTATTACTTTCCGCCTGCTCCAGCTCGGCAATTTTCTTATCAGTTCCCTGTATGCGCACAGCTGCTATTTCGTCCTGGGATTGCTGTATGGCAGTCACATCAATGTTAGGGTGCCCGTCGGCTAACCAGCGTATTATTTGGCCATGTAGTGTTTTACCTGTGCTTGATTCCTTGCAGGCGCGGTACAGCAGTACAAAAAGCATTTGCTTTTTCTGTTCATCTGTAAAAGCGCTGAAATCCTTAACAAGATCTTCCACCGTTTTATACTCGCGTTGCATTTCGTAACCCATTTTTTGGAATACCCACGAAACATGGTAAATGGGCGAATGCAACATGGCCAGGTACAGCAGGAACACATCGGCATCATTGTCATGGCAGGTAAACGGCATAGGCTGCATTTTAGAAAACTCGGAATCCAGGGCTTCACGAATTTTGGCGTGTACCTTTTGTTCATCCAGATCCAGGTCGCGCTGCTTCTTTTCCTTCAGCTGCTGCAGCTTGGTATACTCACCGCCGGAACCGGACGATGTACCCGCGCCGGAACCCGTTACTGCCGGGGCTTTTTTTACCCACACCACTTTTGATACGCCTGTATAATTTCCCACCACATACAGTACTTCAATCTGGGTACCGCCGTTATCCGTAGGGTAAAAATCGCTGTGTTCTTTTAGTATGGGCAGGCCATACTCCTGTGCTAGTGCTTTGACAGAGGCAGCCGGCTCGCCGCTAAAGGTTTTAGCCAGGCGCACCTCACTGCCTTCAGCTACCAGGCCAGTAATTTTTTCTATCAGCGCCGTTTCGGTCTTCACCCTAAAACAGGTTTTATCCATGCAGCAGTCTACCTCCTGCAAGTCCGGGAACAGTGCCGGATTTACCGCTGTGCGCTTGTGGCACTGGTCGCAGGCCTGTATGGTACCGTATAGCGCCTTAGTAGAAAAAGAAGCCGTGTCCAAGGCAATGGTTTTGTTGTTTATTTCGGCTTCCAGTTGTTTTACGGTTCCATAGCCGTCGGCTTTCTGGCCTTTAAAACCGTCCCTGATTTCCTGCTGCGCATCAGGCTCCAGGCGCGCAATGAGTACCGCTTGGCCAATGTTTAGTTCACCATCAAAAAAATCCTTTTTAATCTCTTCAATGAGGTCGTTCAATTTTAAACGCTGTACAACAAAAGTTTCAGGCTTGGCAAGCTTGGCAGCAATATCTGCTATCTGGTACCGGCCACTGTCCAGCATGCGCCTGAAGGCCTCGGCTTCATCCAGCGGATGCACCTCTTTGCGCTCCAGGTTCTCAATAATCTGAAGCTCGAAAGCTTCATCATCGGTAAGTTTACGTATGTTAGCCGGGATTTCGGTTTTACCTGCCATCTTAGAGGCGCGGTAACGGCGCTCGCCGCACACCAGCTCGTAGCCTTTTTTTACTGGGCGAAGTAATATAGGGGTCATTACGCCGTACTGTGCTACACTTTTAGCCAGTTCGGCCAGGGCATTTTCATCAAAATGCCTGCGCGGGTTGGTGGCCGATACCGTAATATCGGCAATAGCCACCGTTTTTAAAACGTCTTGCATATAAATTACTGTTAAGTGATTATTCTAAAATTGCAGATTGACATTCAGGGATTTCAACTGTTGGTCTATCTCATTAATGAACACCAGGGCGGTAAGGCTTTTGTAACTGCCGTCCTGTAAAAAGCATTTGTTACACGCAAAAAGCAGTATTACCGCGTGTTGTACCTTCAGGCTAAGGGAAAACTGTGGCTTTCGGCTCTCCAGCTTAGTGCGCAGTACCAGGTACAGTTCTATAATCAGGGCTACATCCTGCACGGCGCTGTGGAACCGTACCGACTGCTGATGGGTAAGATCCTGCGCTTGCAGCTGAAGGTATTCTGTAAGCAGTGCCTGAAGCTCTACAGCCTGGTCGCGCTTTACCTTTTTGAATTTTACGGGTGGCAGGGTCATAATTACACCTCTTTCTGATCTACCAGTTTACCGTACTTATCATAGAACTGGAGCTTCTGGGTGATGGGTGGCCAGTCGCTTTCTTTAAACCGGCGGTACATACCCTCGATAATGGAATTTTGGGAGCGTTTGTCGGTGTATTTTTCAAAGCTGAGCCAGCTCTTGTTTTCGTGGCCCGGCTTGGTAAGGATGCGCATTTTAATTTCATAGTTGTTGATGTTTACTGACATTTATAATTAGGTTTAGTGATTCTGTTTCATTCGGGGGTGTCATCTGCCCTTATATATACAAGGGAGGCAATTTGCTCATTCAGTTTTTTCACCTTTTTATCCTTGTACGCCGCAATGCCTTTCCATCGTTCCACTTCCAGTTGTTTTGTGTAATATGCCTCAAGGCAATGCAGAAAAACATCAGAAGCATTCTTCAAACCTGTTTCAGCTGAGATCTTCTCCAGCTGCTGCTTTTGAACATCGGTAAAACTGCGGATGTAGGCCATTTTTTTAATCATTGCACATGAATTGTAGATTATTTAAGGACATGGAGTAAACTTTGGCCACTTTCTGCCAGGCGACGCGTGAGCTCTTGCGGCAATTTTTCGTAGAATTCCTTCGGAAGGTTTTCGTGTACGTACTCACACAGCTGAATCAGTGAAACTTTACCGCCCAGGTATCGCTTTACCTGATGGTTCAGCTTATGGTTATCGCTAATGCGTTGCAGGCGCTTTTCGGCTTTTTTCTCCTGCTTGCGTTTCTCAATCGGTCGCTTTTCGTCGTACTGCAGTTTACGCTTCCACATGGCCACTGTACCTTCAAAGCCCAGTTCTGCCTTGGTTTTACGACGGGTATCAAAATAATCCGACGGGTACAGCGGTTTTACGTCCACACTTGCCCGGCTAAACCATCGCCTGGCCTGTTCTAGGCGCCAGCGGTATTCCTCCAGGTAGTCAAAAACATTGGCGGGACCAAACGGCTCGCCTTTAAAATTCAGGAACTTGTGCTGCATCCAGTGATTGATGGCGTTTTTCCAACTGCCGGCATACGGTGTGGCATTGATCCAAATCTTTGCCGACTGTTTCAGTAGTTCCTGGATAATCAGTTCCCGGTACTCGGCGGCACTCATCATGCCATCGTATGCCGCTGCCTTCAGTATGCGTATGTCAATGGGAACGTAGTGGTTAAACTCACCTGCCGCAAGGGCTTCGGCGAGTTCCTGAGGGTGCATGATGCGCTGTCGGAGTTCTTCAGCAATATTTTTTTTCAAATTTTCGCCGGCCGCCGCGCCCCCCTCGGTGAAATTTTGTCCCTTGCAGCCGGTGACCCTGTAAGAAATGCCCCTGTAATGAGAAGAGGACGTCGGCTTTGCCGACACCTTATCGACAAACGGCTGCGTAGCACCGTTCTTTTCTTGATATTCCTCTTTATATGCCCCAGTAATCTCATCGTTATCAGGTAAAGTTTTCCGCTCGTCTATCGTAACCGATTGGTTTACAGGCGCGGTCAGTTTGTTGGTGCGGAGGTCGAAAACTACCAGGATTTCGGGGTTAATTTCCACTTCCACGGCGGCTGTGTGGCCACGAAAAACACTCTTTACAAGCACCCCAGCAGCCTCCAGGTGCTGCCTATGGTTGCGAACGGTCTTACCGCATACCTTGAGCGAGGAAACGCCGTCAGCGCGCTGTAATTGCGTTATTAGGAACGAGTTTATTTTAAGGGAAGGTAGCGGCGTGGGTTCGGTAACCCTCAGCCTCATGTATTCGGTATTGCGCTGCATCAGCTGGCGGTTGTACACGTGCAGGAAGTTCTGAAAGAACTGCTCTGTAGTGTATTTCAGGATGTGCAGCGGTATTTTTTTTATGATAGGGCCATGCTCTGCGTTCACTTTATCGGCAGCGGCGTTATACTCGCGTCCGTCCAGTTCTTTATTCAGCTTAGCAAAGTGCCCGGCGTAGTTTTTTTGTAGCGGTGTGGCTTTCCTGGACAGGAACAGTTCCACGCGTTGGTTATGGTTGGCAATATCCACGTTTTCCCATTCTGTGGCCATGTTATACTCGTCTACAAAACGTCGGTAATTGTCCATCATCTGGTTAAACGCCTGGTCGTTTATCATAGGATAAACCACCTTAAAGGTATTTTCATCTGCCCTGGACTGAGTTTCGGGCTTCAGGCGTGGTTCTTTCAGTTCTGCCGGCGCATTGGCCATAAACGGCAACTGAATTTGCCCGGCGTGTAATGAATCGTTTGTGCGCTGCTGTTTCATGATGCCAGGGTTGTAAGGTATTTTTCAAGAAACTTACAGGCCTTAGTTATAGTTTCTTTATTATTCAAATAAGCCTCAAAAACTTTAGCATCTTCATATTTCATGTTTGAGAGACCTTTATCATAATATCTTAGCTCAAGCTGATTTACTGGTCCTGAATAGCGTATAGTCCATTCAACATCAGTTGCAGGGTTTATACTTTGCTCCATGGCCAGCGCCATAAGTTCTGATAGTCTTTTCATAATTCATCGGTTCAGTTATAGCACTAGAAATTTAACCCTGCTTCCGAGGGCGTTTTTTTGCGCCCCCGGTGTTAGGGGAATAAATACACTTGCGTGCCGGTATTTTTACTTGTACATCATCGGGAGTCGAACCCGGGCGGCCACAGCTTTAGGCTGTCCCTGTGATGCTATTGCGTATACTTATGTACAGTTAGTGTCACCTCCACATCGTTAGTGCCCTCTACGCGCCTTATATCGCGGGCATCGTAGTTTTTTACCACAGCATACACTTCGTCTATGCCGCCGCTGTTTTTACCGGTCTCACAACGTTCCATGCCCAGGTAAATGCGGTCGCCGGGAGTAAGTGCCGGGGCATCATCGGGCATGCGTACTATCATGTTGCGCCTGTTCAGCCATTGTGTGGGGGTAATTGGCCGCTGCTCTACAGTGCAGTCTTCGCCGGTTTTAATTGTTCTCATCAGTTGGAGCTTCTATATGTTCTATAAAATGGGTAATCTTTAAGTGATCGCCCCAGGCTAAAATAGTCCTGGCCAAATCAGGCTCGAACCAACAGGCATTATCCCTGTCCCAACGTACTGCGGCGAAAACCCCGCCTTTTGAAAAATCGGGGTTGCATATCCAAACCAGGCACGACACATACGGCGTACACGGCTGGCCTGGCCAATCCTTGCCTTCATTATTAGGGATATGTTCCCCGACTTTTTTCCACTTTATCATAGGTTTTGTAGGCTAAAGGCACACGCGGGGACGGCTTTCACCCCGTCCCGGTCATGTGCATTGGTTAAGCGCTTGCACTTGGGGAGGGAATCGAACCCCCATCATCGGTTTTGGAGACCGGTATTCTTCCGTTTAACTACCCAAGTATTTGCCCTGCCGCTGGTAATACCGGCAGGACGTGTTTTTGATTTACCAATGTCGAGGGCAGACCTGTGTTTCTGCCCACATTACATTTTTTATGAAAAAAGACCGCTATTTCCGGCTATAGCCCCGGACTGCTGTATTGTAGTTTTGTGGGAACCACAGCTGAGCGCTCTGCCCTGGTAAGCAGAGCGGCAGCCGGGCAATTTATAACCCAAATTAAATCACAGGGCTTTCAGCGCCGGTGGTTCCCCGTGCTATGACACACAGGGACGGCGCATAAAAACCACCTTACAAAAACATGTGGCACCAAAGGGAATCGAACCCCTGACGCGCAGATTTTCAGTCTGCCGCTCTACCTACTGAGCTATGGTGCCGGTTGCTCCCTGGGGGCAGGGAGCGGAGAGTGAGAATTAAAAGAGTATTACGGCCGTTTTAGCCCGGCATGGCTTTATGCTTTTTCAGCTTCGTCAAAAACGAGGTAATATTCCTTACCCGGTTTAAAATACTCGCTTGCCGGAGCATCTTTATCAATGGTTATTTCAATCTTTCCCGCGGGGGTTAGCTTCGTGAAGTCTGCATTTTCATCACTACCATGGCTATAAACCGCGCTTAACTGGGCTGTTTTGTTGTACTCATTCTCTGCAACTTGTGTGCACTTGAACTTTGCTTTTACTGACATATCTCAAAATTTTAATGAACTTTTAAAAAAGCCCCGCCCAAAGGCGGCGGGGCAAACCAACCAACCAATTTCCTGCCTAGTGCAGCAAGAACTCGCCACGCATGGGGGGCTCGAACCCCCGGCTTCACAGAGAAGATCGCTAAAAAAACTCTTGAAGTTGCGCGCCTTTGCTGTCTGTTCCATTAACTGCCGGGAGCCTCACGCCCGGAAGAAGCTGTCAATCTTAAACGTATATAAAACAAGTAATCATGAGTTTACTGTTATGCGGCAGAGGTTCCCCTGCTGCCTTTTCCGCCCTGCATACGAGCCATAAGGTTCAGACGCAGTTCCGGGTCTAATGTTGTTTTTGGCGCCTTTCGGCGGCGGCTGTCAGACCTCCCCAGATCCTCCAGCCGCAGGTTTGCTTCGTTTTCGAGACGCGTAGCTAATTTTTGAAGGTTTTCGGCCACAAGTGCAGCATCGGCAGCCATTTTGGCTATGCGCTTGTATTCTGCCTCTATTTCTACTTTTCTCATGGCTTTATCCTTGTTTAGTGGCACCAAGGGGATTCGAACCCCTGACGCGTAGGTCGCCCTACTGCTCTACCTGACTGAGCTATGGTGCCGGTTGCCCCCGTTTCCGGGAGCGGTGTCAAAAAATAAGTAAACTAAAAACGCTGAACGGTATGGCTACCGACAAACTATCTTCCCCTCCTGCCCTGCCAGCGGTACGCTATATACGCCCCCAGGCAAAGCAGCAGTGTAATTATCACTATGGCTGTGTACGTACCCAGCATGGCCAGTATGGCATTTTGTGCGCGTTCCATTAGGCTGTGGCTACTGATAAAATGCCAAACACTATAAACATGGCCAGGTATATGCCGGTAAGCTTCTGCCGGTAGCTCAGGTCTAGCGAGTTCTCGGCGGCTATACGCAGTTTAGCCTGGTATATCGTGGCAAAAAAGCCAACGATTGTAAAGCTCATGCAGCCGAAGTTTACCAACTTTGTTATTGCTGCTAGTTCATAATCTGTCATACGCTACACTATTTCGGGGTCAATGACTTCGATTCCGTCGATGTCAATCACCTGGTTAAATACTTTTTTCATCGTACCACACGGTTTTGGAATGCCTGTTGTACAAATCCGGATCGGCTCATTACGCCGGCTTTCTCATACACATTTTGCTTATGTGTTATCAGGGTGTTTACCGTCATGCCCAGCTCGGCGGCAATCTGCTTATCGGGCATATCGCTTGCCAGCTTATCGGCCACTTGTATTTGGCGCGGCGTAAGGGCGGTACCGTTTATGGTAATGTCTTTAGACTTCCACCCCAGGCAAATGCAATCCTCACCGCACCGGAAGTTTTCCGTTTCGCCCAGTTTGCCGTTGGCATGCACATCGGGCGTGTTGTCTACATCGCCGTACAGGCAAAACACAAAGTGTTCCAGGGCTTCGCTCATGGGCATTCTTCCCAGCGATTCCATTGCCTTATCATCAGCCTGCATCTTTTTATAAAGCTTTGACTTCAGCAGGCCCGGTATATTTTTAAAGGGAATGGGTTGGCCGTTTTGTAGGGTGATTACGGTTTTTGTTTCAATAATACCAATGAACTCGATGTTATAATCGCCGGGGATTATTCCGGGGATTGGTGGCCGCACTTGCACGGCTGGTTTTTTTGTTGTACTTTTGTTGTGCATATGAATAATTACTTTTGTGATTATTGACCCGAAGTTGCCGCTTCGGGTTTTTTTGTGTCTTGTTCTTCCGCTTCCTCGTCGTCAAACTTCCCTCCTGCTTTTTTAAAAGCCGCAATAATCGCGTTTTCAATTACCAGGTTATCGCGTCGTCCGTAGAACACATGAGAAATCATGACATTGTCGTATTCCTTGCCTGCGCCGTTAAGAATACCACGCTCCTTCAGCACAGCCTTCACCTTGCCGGAGTAGTAAGCTCCAAGCACAGATCTGATCTTTTCTCTTCGTTGTGGTGATATCATTTTATATTCATTTTTAGCACTGGTATACACCCCCACAATATTGCTATACTGCGGATAATGTTTTTGTGTATATTTGTAAAGGGTTTACAACAATACAAATCTACTAACAAAAATGTTATCTACAAACATTTTTGTAAACTTTTTACAAAAATATGACCGAAGCGCACGAAAGATTACGATACTACATTGACAGTCAAGGCTTTGAGCTAAAGGACTTTTGTACGAAATTTGGGTTTGTATACAACTCATTTACTCAAATACTTACCGGAACACGCCCTTTGGGTAGGAAAATCATTGACCAGGTTGCAGGTGCACTCCCAAATTTGAGTATAGATTGGCTTCTTTACGGAAGAGGAGAAATGGAACTAAGTAACAAATCTGTTACTAATAAAAATGTTAGTTACCAGCCTAGCGGAAAGATTGGTCAAGTAATGGAAACACCCGCAGAATATTTGTATAGTGACCCCGTAAAAGAAATGTTTATACGCTATCTGGGGGACCCGGATGTGCAAAAAGTGATACTGAATTTTGTTAAATAAATTATAAAACTAAAACCTTACCACCGCCAATGAAAAGACTGTTACTATTAGCAATTATTATTTGTACAATTTCATGTTCTAAAAAAGAAGGTAATTTATATTACTATACGGAACTAAATGAAGAAGTAATATTTAGTGTATTACCTGATGAAAATAGCGATACAATCTATGCAAAGTCTGATTCACTTGCTTATTTAGATGCATACCAAAAATACTTTATATCTAAAATAAATAAAGAAAGGCCTAAATATGATATGCTTCCAGATGTAACAGGATTCAGGCTTTTTAGAGCAGATAAAAGGGATATCACTGATTCAATTAAAGCAACAATTTCTGAGGAAGTTATTACTGATATTGAGAAAAATGTACGGGAAACTTTAAGTAAAGAAATTAGTGAGGATGAAAAATCCTCAACTGATAAAAAATCAATTCGGGATAATAAACAAATATCAAAACTTAAACAGTATTTCACCTTTAAAAAAGATGAGTTTGACCCTGATGGAAAATCTTGGGCAACCCCAAAATCTGCACCTTATTATACAAATAGAAATGCTTTGTACTGTTATTTTAATTTAACAGACAGTACAGCAAGTAATTTAAGATTTAGACTTCAATACGTAGCCGATGATTGGCTATTTATTGATAAGGTACAGTTCCTAATTGATGGAAAGCCTTATGAATATACTCCTTGTGAGGTCAAGCGCGACAATGCAGATGGCGATATTTGGGAATGGTATGACTGCGGAGTAGGCATCATGGATTGGGAACTAATTAATGCCTTATCAAATGCTAAATCTGCTAAAATGAAATTAATTGGACATCAATATCACGATATAAGAAATATTACACCGAAACAAATTTTAAACATTAAACGAAGTGTTGAATTGTATAAAGCTTATGGAGCTGAAACCTATTAACAAATGACCACCACAGGAGACCGTTTAAAATATTTTATAGATGAACACCTAGGGTTGCAGGTAAAAGAAGCTGCGCTGCTTATAGGCATAGATAAAAATATGCTGAGTAGTTATTGCAGTGGTGCGCGTAACCTGGGCAGGGAATCGCTGGATAAGTTGGCAGCGGCTTTCCCGCAGCTGAGTATCGACTGGTTACTCTATGGCCGTGGGCATATGCTAACCCTTGAAACCGTTCCAACGGGATTGGATCCTTTCAGCTTTACACTGGCCAATTACCTTAAAAAAGACCAAAAAACCCGTATTGCCGCTATAAAATTTCTGAGTGAAATATCTTCGGAAACACCAGTAAAATAAGGCATTCGCGTGATGTTGTTACCGATAACACGAAAAAGGAAATATTTTAAAGAAAACATGTAAATAATCATAAACCCGTTGCCGTAACTTATTGATAATTAAGCTTGCATATAAGTAACAGTGAATATAACGTCGGATTGTGGTTCCGAAGGTCGGGGGTTCGAGACCCCTCATTCACCCCTAAAAGTAGAAAACCGTAAGAATAACTCTTACGGTTTTTTTGTTTTCATAGTTATTTACAAAGTAAGATATAATAAAGAAGTGGATCAATACCAAAAGTTGTGGTGCAATATCATATCTAATATCTTTGAAATATTAATTTTTAGAGATGGACGATTCATTCAGGGAACTTTTAAAGGATCAATACTAAAACTAAGGGAAGTCTCTTTTCCTCAAGAACCCCGTAAATCAAATGATTACGGGGTTTTGTTTTTTTAATAATCATGCATTAACCTTCAGCTATTGCGGGCTTAAACCGGCTATTAACAGCCTTTTTTCTCACCCTTACAATATTTTGGTCAATAGGCTGTAAAAATATAACCAGTGCACCAATCATAATCAAAGCAAAGCTTATTAAACCATGCACCAAAGCGATACCCGCATGAAAGACTATACCAAAAAACAAAAGTGTTCTACGATATTTAGGCTTCATGAATAAACCCGCAAAAAGAAAAAACTCCAAAATAACAATAGACCAAGTAAACAACGTTAGCGTGTATCCGTTATTAATTAATGGAGAAATTATTGGTTTAACCAGATATGACAAGCCGAACATTTCATCATTAAACCAATAAAAAAGCGCAGTGCCGTTAGCCCATTCAGGCACACTGCACTTAGCCACGGCAGCATGAAGGTATATTACAGCAACCTGAATCCTGATTACCTGGTATGCCGAAATTGCCACCAGTCTCTTAGCCTTTTTACTTAATTTATCGTCCTGTGTAATCCTTACTTCGGTCCAGTGCCACTTTCTGTCATCCATAAGTGTAATGGGAACCAGCAGCAACGAAATTACAGCAGCAACGTGTTCTCCCCCATCTACCAGGGGCGAAGATGATATAAGGCTGAAATTTATCCACCAATGCAAAATCCCGGTAAACCTGGGGTAGATGCCTATTACCACCAGAAACAAGATTAAAATAGCAATCCACATTGCAACTCCCAAATGATTTGAGAACAAACAAAACAGGCTAAAGCCACCTATAGTACCTGTACAAATAGGATACTCGTCTATACCCAATATAGGGCGAAAAATTGTTGAAGCATCATTAAAGAGTAATGTAAGCAGGCTGGCCAGTGCCAAAAGTGAGCGTGAAGCACCATAAACATTAGTCCATGGGTTGATACTTATAATTTCATTTATTTTTTTGTCGATATACTTCATTTTACATTTACAATTACAAATTTGAATGGTAGTTTATCAGCAGTAGTTATATCATGCCATGCCCACGGTACCGGAGACCTGCTTATAAAACATACAGTATCTTTCAGCACCGGGAAAGGCACCTCATTTTTTAACGACAACACCCTTACAGATGTATCCTGAAGGCAAAGATTCATTTCATCATTACAATGCCTCCATTCATTCTCAGGAATCTGATGTACCAGCATTGCCATTTCTGTAGACTGTGCCCTGGGCAACCTGCTTATACCAAAATAATTAGACGGCCGTGCAATGGGTGAATAAGCATTTTTGTGCCATATTCCATCCTCTTTCTGTAGTATAACAAGGTCGTTTTCTTTTGGGCTCCTGGTAAAAAACCCCCACCCTTCAGGAAGAAAGGTTTTAATCATCAATTCATTATCCACACTTTTTAAGGACATAGGATTAAAAGGCATTGAATTTAGCAGAATTACCAGTGCCAATACACCCCAGAAAGAGTAGACCACTAAAAATAAAACCCTCAGCGCCTTCATCTGCTTATCCGGGTTAAGGCGTATTGTTTGGTAATATTAGCCACAAGCTGTTCCTGAAAGAAAATTTGATCTCCAAATTCAGGGTTAGGCATGGGTGTAAAATCGATTACGTTAACAACTGCTATTGCCACTACTGCCACCGCCACATAGGCCGCAACAACATAATCAGTAGACACCCAAACATCAGAGCCCGCATACAAATCCAGGTCGGCTTGTAGTACCCGGGATAGGCTTAAATCAATTTGCTTATCTACAACCCGTGCAAGCTGCTTATCAATAACCTTAGTTAACTGTTTATCTACAACTTTACTTAATTGCTTGTCTATAACCCTGCTTAGTTGTTTGTCTATAACACGGGCAAGTTGTTTGTCTAACTGGCGGTCTAAATTAAGATTCAGGTTTTTTATCTGGTTCAAAGCCTCGTAAACAATTATGCCATTTTGAGGATCAGTAAACTCCTTCATGGCTTCTTTTAGCTCACTTAAATCAACAGTCCCTACATCCCTTATCTTCTTAAGTTTTTCTTTCTGTTCGGGCGATAAATCGGTATACAGTTTTTCATTAAACTTTAAATAAAGTAAAGGCAGGTAATTAGCATTGTTATTCACAAGCGTTTTAACAATCTGGTCCCCTGCAAGTTTTAAGCCGTATTGCACTTTAATAGGGTCACCGCTTTGTACCAACCCACCAAACTCATTAAAGAAATCGGGAGAACTTCTTTTAATCTCCGTAATAATTGCTTCTTCAATTTTATGGACAACTTTAAGCTGTTTTTCTTCCAGCTTATCGGCACCCGATAAATCGCGTACACGTTTCAGTTCAGGAACCTTAGCAGTAGCATCTGAATGGGTAAACATTATCTGCCTGAACAACTCTGTACCATCATACTTTGTTGCTGCAACAGCAGTTTCGTTCTTTTTATCACACCCCACAAGCATTACCAGGATAATGATACCACAAAACCTTAAAAAAGGAGGACCGTAAATAAACTTGTAATTTTTCATCGTTTTAAAATTTTGGTTTTAAAAAATTGGACTTAGTATATGTATCTGATTTTTTAAGTCGTTAATAATAGATAAAAGCCAGACGACAAGTAATTGATTAATACACACATTTTTTAAATATGCATATGTAAATCCTAAATCAAATAATCAATTATTTAATATTCAAAACATTGATTATCAATATTTTACAAACTTAAATCCTTATTAACAGCAATACAATACCCTTATATAGGGATTTTTATATCACCATGTTTTTCCTTAAAACATTGATTTTTTAATATTTTTGAATTTAATTTAACTATAGCGTTTTCGTGATGAAATATTTTTAATTTTGTAGTGATATAAACTTATATTTTTTACATTTATATAAATTAACTTGAAGTTATGCTCTGTAAAACGACTAATAGTTGCAAACCGGGATACTTATGATATACAATAGGAAAATTGTAGCCGTAAATCTGTTTGCACCCGTTTCAGCGAACCGAAACAAAGCGTAACGTTATTATTAAATTGTTCTATGCCACACTCTATTAATCCATCCTCTCCGGGGCTGCGTTTCAGGCAGGCAATGGAAAAGGAAAAGCCCCTACAAATTGTGGGCGCCATAAATGCTAACCATGCCCTGCTGGCACAACAGTCGGGATTTAGTGCCATATACCTTTCGGGTGGTGGTGTAGCTGCCGGATCACTGGGCATCCCTGATTTGGGCATCACCACACTTGAAGACGTACTTATAGACATACAGCGAATAACCAATGTATGCGACCTGCCGCTACTGGTAGACGTAGACACGGGTTTCGGGCCTTCTGCATTTAATGTGGCGAGGACTGTAAAATCATTAATAAAAGCGGGAGCTGCTGCTCTCCATATAGAAGACCAGGTAGGTGCCAAGCGTTGCGGACACAGGCCGGGCAAAGAAGTGGTGAGCAAAGAGGAAATGGTAGACCGCCTGAAGGCCGCTGCCGATGCCCGTACCGATGAACATTTTGTTATAGGTGCGCGTACCGATGCCTTTGCCAACGAAGGACTGGAAAAAACCCTTGAACGTGCAATAGCATACAAAGAAGCCGGAGCCGATTTCATTTTTGCAGAGGCAGTACCCGACCTGAGTTTCTACCAGAAATTTGTAGATGCCACAGGAGTACCTGTTTTAGCAAACATCACTGAGTTTGGAATGATACCTATGTATACGGTTGACGAACTGCGTGATGCAGGTGTAGGACTGGTGCTGTACCCGCTTTCGGCATTTCGTGCGGCAAATAAGGCGGCGCAGAATGTATACCAGCACATACGCAACGACGGTACACAGAAAAACGTGATAGATACCATGCAAACCCGCGAGGAATTGTACAAAAGCATAGGCTACTACAGCTACGAGGAAAAATTAGATAACCTGTTTAAAAACAATAAAAATGGTAAGTAATAACGAAACTACATTTAAACCTAAAAAAAGTGTAGCGCTTTCTGGGGTTGCTGCCGGTAATACTGCCCTGTGCAGCGTAGGTAAAAGCGGTAACGACCTCCACTACAGGGGGTACAACATACTGGATTTGGCTGAAAAAGCCGAGTTTGAGGAAGTAGCCTACCTGCTTATATATGGCGCGCTGCCTACTAAGGCCCAGCTAACAAATTATAAAACCAAACTGAAATCGCTTAGGGGATTGCCAAATTCTGTAAAAAAAATATTACAGCAAATACCTGCCGCCGCTCACCCTATGGATGTAATGCGTTCGCTGGTATCGGCTATAGGAACCATACAGCCTGAGAAGGACGACCATAACGTATCGGGTGCAAGGGACATTGCCGATAAACTGCTGGCGTGTTTCAGTTCGGCACTGCTGTACTGGTACCATTTTACCCACAACGGTAAAACCATAGAGGTAGAAACCGACGACGATACTATAGGCGGTCATTTCCTGCACCTGCTGCACGGCAAAACGCCACCTGCATCGTGGGTAAGGGCCATGCAGATTTCGCTTAACCTGTATGCCGAGCACGAGTTTAACGCGTCTACGTTTACCAGCCGCGTTATTGCCGGTACGGGTTCAGATATGTATTCGGCCATAACAGGTGCCATCGGTGCGCTGCGCGGGCCAAAACACGGCGGTGCTAACGAGGTGGCTTTTGATATACAAAGCCGCTACAGTTCGCCGGATCATGCCGAAGAAGACATCCTTAAAAGGCTGGCCAATAAAGAGGTAATTATAGGCTTTGGGCACCCGGTATATACCATTTCCGACCCAAGGAACATCGTGATAAAGAAAGTAGCCAAAGAGCTTTCTGAAGAAGCGGGCGATATGCTGCTGTACAACATAGCCGAACGCCTGGAAACCCTTATGTGGGATGAAAAGAACATGTTCCCTAACCTGGACTGGTTCTCTGCCGTATCGTACCACCAAATGGGAGTACCTACGCTTATGTTTACCCCGCTTTTTGTAATTTCGAGGGTAACCGGCTGGAGCGCCCACATTATAGAGCAAAGGCAGGACGGCAAAATCATCCGCCCAAGCGCCAATTATATTGGCCCTGAAAACAGGGAGTTTGTTCCGTTAAACGAAAGAAGTTAATCCATAAAACAATAAATTTTTAAAATGTCATCACATATTTCAAACGAAAGGCCGCAACCCGATAAGGTGTTAACCGATATAGCCGACTATGTTTTAAATTATGAAATAAAGAACGATTTAGCCTGGAAAACGGCGCACTACTGCCTGCTGGACACCATTGGCTGCGGACTGGAAGCCCTTACCTACCCTGCCTGCACCAAGCTGCTTGGCCCTGTTGTAAAAGGTACCGTAGTACCAAACGGTGCCAAAGTACCGGGCACGCAGTTCCAACTGGATCCTATACAGGCGGCCTTTAACATTGGCGCCATCATACGCTGGCTGGATTTTAACGATACCTGGCTGGCTGCAGAATGGGGACATCCGTCTGACAACCTTGGCGGGATCCTTGCCACTGCCGACTGGCTTTCGAGGACTAACCTTGCCGAGGGTAAAGCCCCGCTGAAAATGAAGCAGGTGCTGGAAGCCATGATCATGGCACACGAGGTACAGGGTGTACTGGCGCTGGAAAACTCGTTTAATAAAGTTGGCCTTGACCACGTTATCCTTGTAAAAATAGCCTCTACAGCAGTAGTAGGAAAACTGATTGGTCTTACAAGAGACGAGCTTATCAATGCTATATCACTAGCGTTTGTAGACGGTCAGGCACTACGTACCTACCGCCATGCACCAAACACAGGCAGCCGCAAATCATGGGCTGCGGGCGATGCTACATCGCGTGCGGTGCGCCTGGCGCTCATTGCACAAACGGGCGAAATGGGGTACCCATCGGTGCTTAGTGCCAAAACATGGGGCTTTTATGATGTACTTTTTAAAGGCAACGAATTTAAGTTCCAAAGGGATTACGGTTCGTACGTAATGGAGAATGTACTGTTTAAGATTTCATTCCCGGCGGAGTTCCATTCGCAAACGGCTGTTGAAGCTGCCATGACGCTTAACGCAAAACTAAGTGCAATAGGTAAAACTGCTGAAGACATCAAGAAGATTACCATACGCACGCATGAGGCTGCTATACGCATCATCGACAAAAAAGGCCCGCTGAACAACCCTGCCGACCGCGACCACTGCATACAATACATGATTGCCGTGCCGCTACTGTACGGAAGGCTTACCGCTGCCGACTATGAAGATAACATTGCATCTGACGTAAGGATAGACCTGCTGCGCGATAAAATGGAATGTGTGGAAGACATACAGTTTACTGCCGACTATCATGATCCTGAAAAACGTTCTATAGCCAATGCACTTACTGTGGAGCTAATAGACGGCACTATCCTTGATGAAGTGGTGGTAGAATACCCTATAGGCCACAAAAGGCGCAGGGAAGAAGGCATACCGGAACTGATAGCCAAATACAAGATAAACCTTGCCAGGATTTTCCCTGAAAAGCAACAGAAAACGGTGCTTGAAAACTCACTGGATTTTGATACACTGGCTAATCTTGACGTTAATACGTTTATAGATTTACTGGTAATATAATATTAGGGATTATCCCAAAATATACAAAAAGGGTTGCCGGCAAGGCAACCCTTTTGCGTGTAAAAAATATGTATTAAGGCAACAAACCTTCTTTTACTAATCCAAACGGTTGTACTTAAAATTACTGAATGTTACGCTGCCTGTGCCAATAGCACAAAGCCCTATCCTTAGTCCAAGGAAACCACTCAGCACATTGTGGTTGTAACCCGAAACCTCAAATGAGTTTTCAATTTTAGTCCAGATAACGCCATCCAGGCTGTAAAACATATCCACGTTGTTCTCCACGTTCTTCAGGCGAAGGTATACATGGCGCTTGTGTACTTTTTTCTCTGTAGCAAACTGCCAGCCGCGCAGGTTAGCCAATATATTTTCACTATCTGCCAAAATACCCGACGAATGTGAGCTGTCATAAAACAGTACCAACCCGCCTACGGCATCGCCGGTTATGTCCATTTCCACCTCAGCAGTATAGCTATGCCCGGAAGGCACACATACCAGCGGCGAACTGTTGCCTACCCCATTGCCTTTTCCGTTAATGGTTATGGCATTGTTTGCAATTTTATAGCGTGTGGCATCGTCGCCGTTAAAAAACTTCCATTGCGGCTTAAGCACCGTACCCGAAAAATCATCGCTAAGGCTGAACTCCCCTACCGATTTACCCTGCGGTTTGGCGATCGGCTTATTGGTTTCTATACCGTCCGGCACCTTGTACCAGCCGTCTTTGGTCCACTCCACGGGCTGTAACAACGTTTGGCGTCCCAGATTGTAGTAGCCTTTTTCATATCCGTGAAACAACATCCACCACTTGCCATACGCATCTTCAAAAATAGTGCTGTGCCCCTTAGACCACCATTGCTCAGACGGGCTTTGGGTACGTACAACCGGGTTATACGGTGAGTTTTCCCATGGGCCAAACGGCGTTTTAGACCGCGCCGAAATCACCATGTGGCTGGTGGCAGGGCCTGCGGTACCGCCTTCAGCTACGGTAAGGTAGTAGTAGTCGCCACGCTTAAACAGTTTAGGGCCTTCCATACAAAAACACTCTATAGACCATTCGCGTGGTATCGGCCAGCCGTCATAGGCATGCTTGGCAGCACCTACTGTACTCATTCCGTCTTTGGCCAACTGTACATAATCACCACTGCTGAAGTATAGATAACGGTTGCCCTTATCATCTGTAACATGCCCCGGGTCTATATAACCTATTTTCAGGTCGACAGGCGCACTCCACGGGCCGGTGATTTTATCGGCGCTGATAACGTAATTCGTTTGGTTGGCCGGGAAATAGATGTAAAACCTATTGTTGTACTTTACCAAATCGGGTGCCCAAACGGGGCCAACATTTTTGGTCAAAGCGCTTACTACAGGTACCCAGTTTATTAAATCTTGCGAATGCCAGATGGTAAGCCCCGGATAGTAGTCAAAAGACGAATGTACAATGTAGTAATCCTTACCGTCCCTAAGAATACTTGGGTCAGGATAATCTCCCGCAAAAACGGGATTTGTAAAGGTTGTGGCCGTTGCAGGCGCTTTGCCCTGGTTTTGGGCATGCACGGCAAATGTAGCCACGGTTAATAATAAAGTAAGGTAATTTCGCATGTGTTTTGGTTATAGTAATAAAATACTATAGCGAAATTATAATATCTCTAAAATCAGGGCGGTATATTATGAATTATTTAAAGGGCTGTTATGTTGCATCAGTCTTTTTTAAGGCTGCGCAAATAATCCGACGGTGATAGGCCAAATTCATTTTTAAAATTGGCTGTGAACCTCTTAGGTGAATTGAACCCCACCGCATAGGCAATTTCGGCTACCTGCATCTGGCTTTTTTCAAGCAGCTGTTTTGCTCGTTTCAGGCGAACGGTACGGATAAACTCTGCCGGCCCCTTCCCGGTTATGGACATCAGTTTTTTGTACAGGTGGCTCCTGCTGAGGCCTACGGCAGCGCCAAGGGCTTCCACGGTAAAATCAGGGTCGCCTATATTTTCCTCCACAGTTTTAATGGCTTTCTCTATCAGCTGTTCGTCAAGCGAGGTTATGGTAATTTCCGACGGCGAAATATCAGGTTTCTGACTGAAGGTACGGTGACTCTTTGCCGCCCAGTCCAGGAATTTACGGATGCGCAGCTTCAGTATCTCCAGGTTAAACGGCTTGGTAAGGTAATCGTCGGCACCCAGTTCCAGTCCCTCTACTTCATATTCTTCAGCAGTACGCGCAGTAAGTAAAATTACCGGTATGTGCGACCACTCTATGTTGGTTTTTATGGCACGGCATAGCTCTATACCGTTCATTACAGGCATCATTACATCGCTCACCACTATGTTCACATCATGCTGTTGCAGTTTTTCAAACGCTTCCTTACCGTTATTGGCAACCACAACACTATACTCCCCCGATAATGTAGCCGCCATAAATTCGCAGAAATCGGTATTATCATCCACCAAAAGCAGTACCGGCGTGGCAGCTGTCTTTTCTAAAGGAGCAGTTTCTTCTACAATATCTTCATCGTCAAGGTTTTCGATTTCAACAGCTTCCTGTATGGGCAACGAAACGGTAAACACACTGCCTTGTGGGGTATTGTCTGTTACGGTTAAGGTACCCCCATGCATGCCCACATACTCCGCAGTGATGTGCAGGCCAATGCCGCTACCCGTACTTTCCATAGTTTGAGGAGCCTGGTAAAATCGCTCAAATATCTGTTGCTTATGGGCATCGCTTATCCCCTGCCCCGTATCGGCAATACGTAAACTGGCTGTATCTCCTTCCCTGCTTATACTTACATTTACCGTACCACCTTCGGGCGTATACTTAAATGCATTAGAAACCAGGTTGAGCACTATGCGTTCCAGTTTGGCAGGGTCAAACTGCATGGGCAAAGCATCAACATCTGCCTGTATGGTAAAACTGATCTTACGTTCGGCGGCGTAGGCATAGAACGGTATGCACTTGTCTTTTACAAAATGTACCAGGTCGGCGGGCTTCAGGTTCAGCCGCTCTCCTCCGGCATCAAGCTTACGGAAATCGAGCAATGAATTAATAAGCCCCATCAGCTGGCCGGTATTTTTATTGATGATTTCCAGCTTACCGCGCAGTCCTTCCTCAAGGTTTTCACCAAGCAACGCCTGCAACGGCGCCGATATCAGCGTAAGTGGCGTACGCAGGTCGTGACTTATATTGGTAAAGAACCGCAGCTTCATTTCGTTCAGGTTTATTTCCTGCTCGTGTTCCAGTTGCAGGCGCTGCTGCTCCAGGCGGGCTTGCTGTTTGCGTTTGGAACGTCTTACGAGATAATAAGCACTACCCGAAAGCAAAACGATGTACAGCAGTATGGCCCAGGCCGATAAATAAAACGGGGGCAATACTTCTATGTATACTACCGACGGTTTATTGTTCCACACGCCATCGCTGTTGGCAGCCTTGACCAATAGTTTATACGAACCCGGCGCCAATGATGAAAATACCACACCGTTCTTCTGCACGGGAAGCCACTGGCTGCTGAAGCCTTCCAGCTTATAGGCGTAGTGTACCTTATCGGCATTAATAAGGTCGCCGGTTGTGAATTGCAGGCCAATAAGCTTGTCGTTATAACGTAACGTTATGGCTTTGGTATCTTCAATGGATTGGGTAAGTATACGGCGGCCGTTGTATACCGAATCGGCTACAATTTCAGTGCTGCCCAGGCTTAACGATGTAAAGCGTACCTGCGCCAGCGGCCTGTTTTTTTCGGCCATTTTATTCGGGTTGATTACGGTATACCCCTCAGTGGTACCCATAATAATGTCGCCGGTATGCAGCTTAAAAATGGCGTGGTTGTTAAAGTAGTTTTCCTTAAGCCCATCCTTGGTAGAAAAATTACGGCTGCTTATATCCAGCTTGCCGTCTTCACCTCTTCCGGTAGTAAGCACCGAAACCCCGTTACTGGTAATAACCCAGATATGGCTGTGGTTGTCTTCAGTAAAACCCCGTATAATGTTATCGCACAAGCCGTTTTCCTTGCTGTAATAATACAGTTTGTCGCTTTTGGTATCCCAAAGCATAATCCCGTTAGAATGCCCCAGCCAGATGTTTCCGTTACTATCGGCAAATACCGTGGAAACAAGCAGGTTTTTAAACTTCATACTACCGGTACGGTTGCCCGTAAACAACTGCTGCTTGTGGGTAATAATATCTACAACACCCAGGCCTTTTGTAGTGCCAAGGTACAGCTTGTCGCCACCGTCGTAGTGCATGTCCAGCACATAATCCGCCGCGGTACCCGGCAATGATACCGGCTTAAAATCGGCACTGCCGGAAGTAAGGTATTGCAGGCCTCCGCCCAATGTACCAATCCACAGGGTACCGTAACGGTCTTCCTTTAGGCTCCAAATATCATTAGATGCAAGGGTGCTGTTCTCTTTGGTATAATGTTTTATGCTGCCGCTGTCATAGCAAAACAATCCGTTTGTATACGTGCCTACCCATATCCTGCCTTTGCTGTCGCCGGTAAGCCCTACTATAGGATGGTTCGGTATGGCTATTTTTTGAAGTGAACCTCCAGATGTGCTGAAAAGCCCATAACCGTCGGTGCCAAACCAAACGGTACCTTTTTGGTCCTGAAAAACAGCGCTGATGTCTTTACATCCTGCATACTCGGCATTTACTATACTGTGAAAACTATCATGATAATACGAAATCCCGGTTTTGCTATGCCCCATCCATACCACGCCTGAGTTATCGGCATAAAGGCTTACCACATTATTTGATGCTATTGATGTATTTACATTAGGGTTGTGTACCAGGTTTATCACCTTAGCGGTGGCTTTATCATAAATAAAAACGCCCTTGTGGTCGGTACCTATCCATACATTTCCGGCAGCATCTTCTGTAATAGAAAAAATGCTGTTGCTCTGGGTGTTTACCCCCGATGTTAGTGGTATTTTCTGCCACTCGGTTACTGCATCTTTTTTGTAAAATATCCGGTCGGTTTTAACCGAATACAGCCACAACCCTCCATTGGCATCACAAAAAATACGGTTGTCGCTTTTACCAATTGCCTCCCGCACAAAAACCGGTAGCTGGATGAGTGTTTCCTTACCTGAATTGTCAATCTTTAATAACGTGCCTCCATCGTATACCCGGTACAGGCTATGCCCGTCATCTCCTGTTTTGCCGTTACTTATAGTGGATGAGGGAGCTATGGTGGCAAACTTTTTAAGCTTCTTTAAATGGGTATCGTAGTAGAATATCTTTTTCCCGCTGAACACCCACAGGTTCTTTTTGCGGTCGGTATATAAGTAATAGTTTTTGCTAACAGTAATACCTAATCCGTTTAAGAATGCAGGGACATCGGTAATGAAACGGTCTTTATCGCGCTTGTAATTGACGTACGCCCCACCCGCTTCTATCCAGATGTTGCCCAGGCCGTCTTCCGCTAACCCCGAAATGTCACTACTAACACCCGCAGGTAATGTATAGGTTTTAAAACCATAGCCGTCATAGCGGTTAAGTCCTGATTCGGTTCCTACCCACAAAAAGCCGTAGCTATCCTTTAGCAGGCTTTTTACGTTGCTGTTGCTAAGGCCGTTGTCGGTTTTAAGGTGGTGAAAGGTATACGAAACCTGCCCTGCTACCTGCAAACAGGCAAGGGAAAGGATAAGGCTGAACAGCCGAATAATGACTTTAATTTTAGGCATAACTACCTGCAAAAATAGGAATAAAAAAAATGGCCTTTCCTAATGGTATACTTCATAAGGAAAGGCCAATATGGTTTTTCTGTTTCTTTGTGGAACTCCACGCCTGTTTACGAAATTTTGGGTTATAATTTCATATAAGCGCGAAGCCACAAAGATGTTTTATATCAAATTACTTCAGGCTGATTACCTGTTTTGTACCGTCGTACTTCACCGATTTACCTTTGGCATCAAATGTAAATGCCTTAGGATTGTTTTTGTTAACGGCTACTATGGTAAACGTGCGGCTTTTCAGCATGCCTTTAAATTCGCCTTCGCGGGCATCTATGGTAAGCGTACCGGCAGCCTCGTTATAATGGAACGGTATGCGTGCGTACTGGCCTTTTTCATAGTTGTAGTTTACACCCTCATCTTCGTATAGTGTAAAGTCGCCATCCTGGCCCTGGTACACATACAGCACCACTTCTTCAGCAGGTTTTTCGCTGGTGTACTGTATTTCCGGGCCTACCGGTACTATAGCACCTTCGCGGATGTATAGCGGAATACGCTCATACGGTGCATCTACAGTAAGCTTCTGGCCTCCTTTTACCTGGCGGCCTGTGTAGTAATCGTACCAGTTAGTGCCTTCAGGGAAATATACTTCGCGGTTACGTGCGCCATAAGCATATACCGGGCATACCATAAACGCAGGGCCAAACATAAACTGGTCGCTCACGTTTTCCACTTTTTTGTCGGTACCGAAGTCCATAACAAGCGGACGCATAATGGTGTAGTCGTTAAAATACGTCATACCTGCCATAGTGTAGATGTACGGCATAAGCCTGTAGCGCAGGTTAGTATAATAGATTATCGACTCATACGCCGGGTGGCCTTTAGGGGCAATGTTCCAAGGCTCGCGGTACGGATACTGGCCGTGTGCACGGTACAGCGGCGCAAAAGCACCAAACTGGAACCAACGGGCATTAAGCTCTCTCCACTCCTTATAATCGGCATTTTCCTTGTTGTCTTTGTTGTAGGCAAGCTGGCCTGCTACATAGCGGTCTTCCACACAGAAACCGCCGATATCCATAGTCCAGTACGGTACACCGGCTATAGAGAAGTTAAGACCGGCGGCAATCTGTGCTTTCATGTCTTCCCAACGGGTAGCAATATCGCCACTCCATGTAGCGGTAGAGTAACGTTGTGAACCTGCAAAGCCCGAACGTGTAAGCAGGAACACGCGCTTGTCTGGGTCTACGCCACGCTGGCCGTCGTAGATGGCCTCGGCGTTCATAAGTGCATAAGCATTAAAATACTCTGTAGACGGACCTAATGCTGTAGGGCCACAAAGCGCTTTGCGGTAATCCATATCGGTACAGTCCAGTACGTTTGGCTCGCTGGCATCCATCCACCATGCATCTATGCCCAGCGGATATAGTTTTTCACGCATTTGTTTCCAGAACAGCTTACGTGCACCGGCAGAATAAGCATCGTAGAACGAACCTACATAACCCGGGCCTACCCAGTCCTTAACGTTGTCTTTTATAGCCTGCTGGTACATCCAGCCTTTTTGGTCAAATTCCTTAAAGTGCTCGGTAGTTTTGTAGAACTTCGGCCATACCGAAATCATCATCCTTCCGTTCAGGTTGTGGATGTCATCCACCATGCCTTTAGGGTTAGGGAAACGTGATTTATCAAACTCATGGCTTCCCCATGCATCTTCATTCCAGTAGTTCCAATCCAGTACTATGTTGTCAATAGGAATTTTACGATCCCTGAACTCCCTAAGCGTACCCACAATTTCGTCCTGTGTCTTGTAACGCTCACGGCTTTGCCAATAGCCCATAGCCCATTTCGGCATTACCTGCGATTTTCCGGTAAGGGTACGGTAGCCTTTAATAATCTCGTCCATAGTGTTGCCATACACAAAATAGTAATCCATTTTGTTGTTCATTTCGCTCCACCATACCTGGTTGTCTTTTTCTTCAGCCGTCTGTGGCGGAAGGGCACGCAGGCCACAGTATGATACGCCGCCGTTTGGCTGCCATTCTATACGAAGCGGCACACGCTTACCAGCCTCAAGCGGGAAGGTAAACTTATAGCTGTTAGGGTTCCATGCCGTTCTCCAGCGCTCGCCTACAACCAACTGGTTGTTTACGTACACCTTCATATAACCCGCATAGTACAGGGTAAACTTGTATACACCACTTGCAGGGGCTTCTATAGAACCTTCATATAGTACATTTGCGTTCTTTAGCGGGAAACCCTGCGGAAGCGCCTTAATGCTTTTTATGTCTTCAAAGAAAATATTTGGTTCCTGGCGTACAAGGGTCTGCACACCGGCATCGGTAGATGAATAGGTACCGGTAATACTGCCCGGCTGCCCATTTTTATCGTAAATTTTAAACACCTGGCTCAGCTGCTGGTACGGACGGCTGTCGCCAAAACGGCTCAATGCATAACTGTCCCAAAGAAGGCCGTAGTTTTTGTTTGATACTATAAAAGGTACCGATACCTTAGTATTGTACTGAAAAAGCTCCTCACTTTTTCCTTTATAATTGAATTCATCTGCCTGGTGCTGCCCAAGCCCGAAGAATGCCTCATCTGCAGGCGAATCGAATATCTGTTTTACAGTATAGCCTTTTTTGCCCTCAATTTCTATCGGAAGGAAGGTTTTACCCCCACCTGCTTTTTCGGCAAGTATTACTTTACCATCCTTATCGGTAAAGCGTACACCGCCGTCGGCTTTAGAAACCCTTACCCTCAGTTTGGCAGTGGTAACCTCCAGCGAGTCTTTTACCTCTTTTACCTTAAACGGCGTACTGATGATGCCCGGCACTATAATAAGGCTCGAATCTTTCGGGAACTCGGCATCGGGTGTAGCCGATATGTGTACCAGTTCATCCTTTAGTACCTGCACGCGGACTTTTCCGGCTTCGGTAGCGTTCTTTTTGTTCAGGGTTACGACTACGCTGTCGTTTGTTACCAGGTAGCTTTTAGAGGCACACCCCGCCAGGAGCATACCCGCTGCCAGGAGCGGTAATTTTTTACGTATCATTATGTAAGGTTATAAAACGTTGTAGCTAGCAAATATCACTAAAAAAGCACCGTAAAAGGTATTATTATGTTTCAAAAAGGGTACCATTATGATGTATCACCCTGTTTTCCAGACGCTCCCCTTTAGAGTAGAATTTCTACATTAAATTACACTTTTTCAGTGATAAAGTGGGTACTCTCACCTATTTAAAGCAAAAAAATTACAGCGCCACACAATAAAAAACGAAAGATTTAGTTATTAAACTATAAAATTAGTTTGTCAACTAAAAAAATAGTTATACATTTGAAATACTTAAAACAAAAGCCATGATGCAAAAGTTAACCAATAAGGAAGAAGAAGTAATGCACATATTATGGAAGCTGGAAAAAGCTTTTGTAAAAGACGTGCTTGCCGAAGTAAAGGACGATAAACCGCACTATAATACCTTTAGTACTATAATACGTAACCTGGAAGAAAAGGGTTATGTAGGCCACACCGCTTTTGGCAACACACACCAGTACTTTCCTGTAGTAACCAAGGAAGAATACCGCCAGGGTTTTATGAGCAATGCCATAGAAAACTACTTTAACAACTCGTATAAAAGTATGGTATCATTCTTTGCGAGGGAAGAAAAAATAAGCGCCGACGAGCTACGCGAAATACTGGAAATGATAGAAAAAAACAAATAGTATGGAAACACTGCTAATGTATATTATAAAAGCCTCTGCCCTACTGGCAGTGTTCTATGCGGCATACTACCTGCTGCTGAAAAGGGAAACCTTTTTTAACGCAAACCGCGCCTTCCTGTTGGCGGGTCTTATCACATCATTGGTATTACCGTTAGTAGAGTACACTAAAGTAATATGGGTACAGCCCGAGCCGCAAGTACCCATGACAGCCCAACAGTACCAAATGCTGGCCTTAGCTATGAAGCAACAGGCACTGCACCCGCAGGAAACACCGTTTAACTGGTGGTATGTAGTACTGGGATTGTATGCTACAGGTATACTGTTCCTGGCGCTGCGCCTGCTTACCGATGTATTTAAAATAAGGCGAATGCTAAGCGGGAAACAAATACAGCCACAGCAGCCTTATAAACTTGTAGATTCGCCTGAGGTAGACACGCCGTTCTCCTTCTTTAATTATATCGTATACAATTCGGAAGTGCTAAACCCACAGGAGCTGGAGAGCATTATTACCCACGAAAAAGTGCACAGCAAGCAAAAGCATTCGCTGGATATGCTGCTGGCACAGGCGGTATGTATCTTATTTTGGTTCAACCCCATAGTATGGCTGTATAAAAAGGCCATATCGCAAAACCTGGAGTTTATAGCCGATGCCTGCGCCATGAAGCTGGTGACAGACAAAAAAGCCTACCAAAAAACCATGCTGCGCCTTTCGGTACAGCCTAAATCAATAAGTATTACAAATCATTTTTATCAATCATTAATCAAAAAACGAATCGTTATGTTAAACACGCAACCATCGCGCAGGCGAAATTCATGGAAGTACGCCGTAGTGCTGCCTGCCTTAGCCTTTTTTATGCTTGCCTTTCAGGTAAAAACCGTGGCGCAGGAAAAGGAAAGCCAGAAAGCAAACCTTGAAGGCATGTCTGTAACCATAGACAAAAACAGTACAGATGAAGCCCTTGAGGTACAGAAAAAAACCTTAAAGCTTACCGGGGCTGAGGTAACCTTTAGTGGTGTAAAACGCAATAAAAAAGGCGAAATTATAGCCATTAAGGCTGAACTGAAATCAAAAGGGACCAATCGCCTGTATCAGGTAGCAGGAAACGAGCCCATAGAGCCGTTTACCATATCGAGCGAAAAAGACAAAGACGGAAATCTGGTACTGAATATTTCGGCAAGCAAGCACGAAACTTCTTTGAGGCTACAATTGGCAGATAGTAAGCCACTGGTTATAAAGTCGGACACTCTTTACTTTGACCGTAAAAAAATGGATACGGTAATTGTAAAACAAGACGCGAAAGTTATAGCCCTAAACCGTATTAACGCAGACGAAAGCGACAACCTTGCTACAAACGGTAAAAACATTGCCATGAACATCAGCGACAATACCCTTGTACTGGTTAACGGCAAAAAGCTGCCAAAAGGCGCGCCTATTACATTGCCAAACGGACAGCAAATCGCTTCGGTTAATGTACTTAAAGGTAAAGAGGCCAAAAAAAAATACGGTAAGGAAGCCAAAGACGGCGCCATAGAAATTACTACCGAAAATACGGGTAACGGTACGGGCTTTAACTTTACGAAGGTACCAAACGGGCAGTTCAGGTTCAGCATGCAGCAGCCTGAGGTAGTTGTAGATGCTGACCATTTTATCTTCCAGGGCGATGACTTTGACATGGACATGACTGCCTTCACTGATTTGAATGGCGTACAGTTTGAACAGTTAAGGGATCAACTGAAAGCATTTGAAGATATGGAAGCCATATCTATTGACCTGGATATGCATCCTCAATTGATGGAAAGGGCTGAAATTATGCTTTCAGACGTTTTTAAAGAAAATGGCGGCAATGGCAACCCGGCCGATATTGAAAAAATGCGTGCCGATATGCAGAAAGCCCGTAAGGATATGGAAAAAATGCGCGAGGAAATGCAGGAAATGCGCCAAAAGATGCTTAAGGAACGTCAGCAAATGATAAAGGAGCGCGAGAAGGCAAAACAAGCGGCTAAGAAGACCCGCAGGGCATAAGGTACTAAGTTATTTTTGAGTTAGTTATTATACATGCATCACAATTTATTGTGAAAAGGCGGCCACTACCACGGCCGCCTTTTGTATATTTGGTTAAACGGATTTTTAGATTATTGGATTAGTTAGAACGTTGGATTTTTAGAATGTTAGCCTACTTAGGCATTTACACAAAACACTGAGCCATGTATAAACTGCTTGCCAAACTGAATAAGTGGCTGCTGCCAAACTACACCAAACAGCGCCTGGACCTGGCGCGTGCCACCAAGCTGCAAAAAGCAATTATTGCCTGGAAGTACTGGGTAACGATACACGCGCTTGAAAATAAATAGTTTTTCCTGTCGGATAAGAAACAGTACTATACACTGATAACCAACCTATTTACCCCAACACACACACTGCGTATTATTACCTGATTTTAAGCAGCAGGTAATTTCCAATTTTTGCAAGTACTACTTTAGCTAAAAATCTAAAAGATGTTTGACGGTATATTTAAAATATACTTCACCACATCTAAGATTTTAATACCATGACATAAAATCATTTCATAAGGATTTCTAAGGTTAGCCCCCAAAGAAAACCGTGATGCTGCCAAGGCTGTGGCTTATTTTGCCCGGCTAACCCCACTAATGGCGGCAAAATCAGAATTCCCTCTTGAAATTACAGGAGGGATTTTTTTTAGCAAAAAACAGCAAACGAAATCGTTTTTCTTAATATTTTCTAAATTGTAGCTTTTTTTGTTGCATATATAAACAAATAGTTCATATATTTGCACTGTAAGTTTTCTGCACTAAGAAAACTTATTTGGTTGGTTGGTTTTGCCCCTCTCCCGAGGGGCATTTTTTATTTACAGAGGTTGCCTTCCTTACTTCACCATCAAAAATTACACTTAAAAATAGTTTCATTTTTATTGTAACAAACCGGGTGCTAAATCACTAACGTGCACAAAACGTTAATTTTAAGTCATTGCACCATGAAATCAAAAATCATTTTTTTATTATTATTTGTGGGCACTATAGCTGCAGCACAAACTACCATACAGGGCATTGTAAAAGATGCTGAGACAAACGAAGCCTTAAAAGAGCTTCGTTTTTTAGATTATCCAAAAAGATATATTATATTAAGTATTGTTAGAAAGCCTCAGGTTTTCAAATTTAGCTATAAAGTTTTCCCAGGTCCAGTCTGGGAATATTTTAGGCATTTCCGCTTTAAAAGTTTCGGTTTCAGATGAACCTGTTTCACTAACTCCCATATAATACAATAAAACCTTCTGCCAACGATTAAACACCCTGGCCTCTACTGCCATTTGAGTATAACCGTTAAAGTCTAAATCTAAATTATATAATTGATAGTCACTAATACTCACATAATATAACGACTTGTAAATCGAATCGGGTCTTATTACAAAACCAACATAAGACTCGGGAGACGGATAGTCTAAAGGATGAAAATACTGAAGATCTTCATTATCTCCCTCATCATATAGATCAGCATCAGAAAACAAATCTTTAGTTGATGCGAATTCTAATTTACCCCCAATACCATTTTCTTTATCTGCCCACCATTCAAAACCAAAGCCGTCTGCTTCATTTCTGTAAAAATCCTCGATACCATCATGCACTTCATTAAGACGTATAAGTTCAGACAAATCCATTTTTAAGGTAGCTGGAACTTTAGAATGACTCTCAGTTACTTTTCCATCTTTTTTGGGTTGAATAATATAATACTCTAAATACGTATTAAATCGATGTTGCATCTTTATTATTAATTAGTTAACCGTAAACTTCTCATATTCTCAGTTTACCACCTAAATATTTATTCTTAATTTTTTCTGTAAGGATTGCTATTGTGATTGAGCCAGTTGGAAAGATTGCCAATTTATATAATTATTTATTGACCAATCCTAAAATAACGATACAGAATTAATAATAGTAAAACTACATTTTTTTTTGACAGAAGCAGCTATAGGGGTTGCTTCTGTTTTTGTTTTATACGTTTTCGTTTTTATACTATCATTTAGTGTTATAGGGTACTTGCACCATAATTTGCAGTATGTTACAGAACATTAAGTATTGTTAGAAAGTCTCAGATTTTCAAATTTAGCAATAAAGTTTTCCCAGGTCCAGTCCGGGAATATTTTAGGCATTTCCGTTTTAAAAGTTTCGGTTTCAGATACCCCTGTTTCACTAACACCCATATAATACAACAAAACCTTCTGCCAATGGTTAAACACCCTGGCCTCTACTGCCATTTGAGTATAACCGTTAAAGTCTAAATCTAAATTATATAATTGATAGTCACTAATACTCACATAATATACCGATTTGTAAATAGAATCGGGTCTTATTACAAAACCAACATAAGACTCAGGAGATGGATAATCTAACGGATGAAAAAACCTGATATCAGCATTTTCGGCCGTGGCTTCATCATAAAGACCAAAAGATTCTGGGTCAGCAAATAAATATTTAGTAGTTGCTAACTGTATATTACCTCCAATAAAACCATTTTTATCTTTTTTCCAATTTAATTCAAAACCATCAGTTATTTCAGAATAAAACTCCTTTATTCCAATATGGATACCATCCAAGCTGTTAAGCACTGTCAGTATTTCTTTTAAAGTTGATCCATAATGGAATTTTATTTCTCCAATTGTTTTTTGTTTATCTCTCGCAATTAAAAGGACTTCTATCAATGGATCATCAAAAAAATCATTCATATTAAATTCCTGATTTAAAGTTATATTATTTGTTTTTTGAAGTATGGTTATTGCTTCTTTAATCCTTGAAGATGCATTGTGAATACTGCCTGTTTATTTGAGAATATTCATGTAAGCTAACAACGTTTAGCGCGGCACCTTTTATAGTTTTTGCATATCTTTTACTAATTCCGGGGCTTCAGCAAGCTCTTCTACAGATGACCACAATATACTAACTTTTCCCTTTTTCCCTGATTGATACTATAGCTTTTTAAATATAGATTTATAACAGAGGTACCCCCTATCAGTTCTTTATATTTAACAAATTTGTCTACTTTTTTTAAGGTGATTTAATCTTAGGGGTAAGCCAGATGGCTAATTCTATTCTAAATATTAGAAAATATCAGGGACACCCTATAAGAGCAATCAGTATAAAAAGAAAAAGGCTAAACTGATGAGTTTAGCCTTTTTTGTGACACCGACAGGATTCAAACCTGTAACCTTCTGAGCCGTAATCAGATGCGCTATTCAGTTGCGCCACGGTGCCTTATTGAGAGTGCAAATATACTAAAAACACTGTAAATACTGCAAACTATGCGCAATAGTTTTTAGCGGTTTTTACAAGCCAAAAAAAAGAGCCGTCCCCTCCGGGACGGCTCCAACCAAACTCTGATTTCATGATTAGAGCACAATAACCCATCTTACATGCATAAGATAACTCATTCTAATTCTTGATAATCAGACATAACTAAACAAAGCTTGCGCTTTAGCTAACCTTAACTCTTTTCAAATATTTATCTGTAAGCCATTTTCTTACCGGTATGTCGTATACCCGCAGCGAAACATAGGCTACCAAAATTGTAAGCGCAAATGTGGCAAGCCCTACCGGCAAAGCATCTTTTAACGGCACTTTATTGTTATCTACCCAGGCATAAAACACATACACTATAGGGAAATGCGTAATGTAAATTGGGTACGAAATATCGCCTAAAAAAGTACACAGGCGTTTAACTTTCGGCTCTCTTACAAAACCGCACGCGCCAATGTAAACTATGGCAGGGAACAACAGGATGATGGTTAATGAATCATAAATACCGTTCATCCATAAATTTTCAGAATCCCCTACCCTCGGAAAGGCCAACGCAGCTATAATTAATACAGTGCAAATAAGAAACGAATCTTTAATGTTTCCTTGTTTAAACAGCCTCCTTAGCAGCATACCCGCTAAAAACGGATACGCCAAACGTGTAAAACCTATGCGCAACTGTGCAGGCTCTAACGACCAGCCACCAATTACATCGCCATTAGGGCTGGTTACCGCAAGATGTATGAGCAGTGCCCCCGAAATTATAACCAACACCGTAAGGATAGTATTAGATACTTTTTTAAGGAATAGTGCATAGAAAATATTGGCTATGTATTCGTAAAAGAGTGACCATGCCGGCCCGTTTAGCGGGTGCATTTCTGTCCAGCCCCTTATGTCTAAGCCCAGGGTTACCGGAAGCAGTGTGCAGCCAATTACGGTTACCAGTATCAGTTTCCAAACGGGTGTTGCTTCTATAGCCCCAAACATGGGCGATGCCTGTGCATAAAAAAGTACAGCCCCAAGTATCATTCCCACAATAATCAATGGATGTAGGCGTATAAGTCTTCTTTTAAAAAAGTCTTTAAGGCTCATTTTGCCCCAACGGTCGTCATAAGCATGAGCGATTACAAACCCCGAAAGCAGGAAGAAAAAATCTACTGCCAGATAACCGTGGTTGATGATTTGCTTACTGTGGTCGCCCCCCGAAAAGATTTCGAAGATGTGAAATGCCACTACAATAACCGCGGCTACACCCCGTAATCCGTCCAGTATGGGATAATGTTTTTTAGTATCAGGAAACGTGGTTTCCTGTACCGGATTAGCATTTGTATTCATTTTGAAAATTTGGTTATAGCGTTATTTATTTCAAAGTGAATTTTACCTGTCCTTTTATATCCTGAGATGAAGCACCGATTATCGCCTGGAACTCTCCCGGCTCGGCTACCCATTCGTGTTTTTTATCGTCAAAGTAGCTTAGGTCTTCTTTGTCTATAGTAAGGGTTATGGTTTTCTCCTCGCCTGCTTTAAGAAATACTTTGTCAAAGCCTTTTAGTTCTTTTACCGGCCTTGGCAAAGATGATTTAAGATCGGCTATGTACAGCTGCACTACTTCGGCTCCATCGCGCTTACCGGTGTTTTTTACGGTTACGGTAACGTTTAGGGTATCATCTTTACCTATGATAGCTTTGTCGGCCTTAATGTTGCTGTACTTAAATGTAGTATAGCTTAGTCCGTGACCAAATGGGAACAGCGGCTTGATGTTTTGTTTTTCAGTCCACCTGTAGCCTACAAAAATGCCCTCTTTATAGGTAACTGAATCGCCGCCCGGAAATGCATCGTAAGCATTGGCCGCGTTGTCTTTTATAGAAACCGGGAATGTAAAGGTAAGTTTACCCGAAGGGTTAACATCTCCAAATAGTACCGAAGCTAAGGCATTACCGGCCTCTGTACCTAAAAACCATCCCTGTACAATAGCCGGAACCTGTTTTACCCACGGCATAGCCACAGCATTACCCGATATGTTTATAAACACAAGGTTCTTGTTTACTTTGGCTAACGCACTAATCAGGTCGTTTTGGTTGTAAGGCAGTTCCAATTCTTTACGGTCATAACCTTCACAGTCCTGGTAATCGCTTTTGTTAAGTCCACCTACAAACAGTACCAGGTCGGCATCTTTAGCGGCGTTAAGCGCTTCTGCTTTTAGTTCGGCGGCACTACGGGTTTCTTTCAGGTTTTGACCTGAAACCACACCGTTGTAATCGCCGGCTGCATCGCCTACATAACCACGTACGTATACTACTTCGGCATTGTTACCGGCCCTCTTTTTAATGCCATCCAGCGGAGACACCTCGTATTTAGCTTTTAACGAAGAACTACCACCACCTACGGTCATCATTTTAATGGCATTTTCGCCTATAACCACAATTTTCTTGTGCTTTGCAGTAATAGGTAGTAATGCGTTTTGGTTCTTTAAAAGTACAATACCTTCTTCGCCTATGTTACGGGCAGCAGCAGCATGTTCTTCTGTACCAAAGCTACCAAAAGGCCTGTTACGGTTCATGGTAGTCCTGAATGACAGACGCAGTATGTTGCGCACTTTGTCGTCAAGCTCTTTTGTACCTACCTCGCCTGATTTAATCAAATCCAGGTACGGCTGTGCCAGGTAGTAATTATCGTAAGCATTTTTTGTCCCTTTAGAAAGGCCATCGGTCCAGGTACCAAACTCCATATCAAGGCCATTAAAAATGGCTTCTTTTGTATTGTGTGTACCACCCCAGTCGGCAACTACTACGCCGTTAAAGCCCCATTCTTTTCTAAGAATATCCTGAAGCAATACTTTGTTATGGCACGCATGCTGACCGTTGTACTGGTTATAAGCTCCCATTATGGCCCAGCTTTGGCCTTTTTGCACCGCAGCTTTAAACGCAGGCAGGTAAATTTCATACAGTGCCCTGTCGTCTACTATAACATTAATAGCCCCCCTGTTTGTTTCCTGGTTGTTTAGCGCAAAGTGCTTTACACAAGCTGCCACACCGTTTTGTTGTACCCCTTGTATGTAAGGCACTACCATTTCTCCGGCAAGGAACGGGTCTTCGCCCATGTACTCAAAGTTCCTGCCGTTTAGCGGGGTACGGTAAATGTTGATACCGGGGCCTAAAAGTACGTTCTTGTTACGGTAACGGGCTTCTTCTCCCAGGCTTTTACCATAAAGTTTTGCCATATCCCTGTTCCATGTAGCCGAAAGGGCTGTTAGGGCCGGGAAAGCGATACAAGAGTCATTTGTCCAACCCGCCTGATCCCATTCGTCCCAAAGTGTTTCGGGGCGAATTCCGTGAGGGCCGTCGGTCATCCAGTTTTCTGGAATACCCAAACGCGCTACACCCGGCGAACTGAATTTAGACTGCGCATGGATCATGGCTATTTTTTCTTCGGTTGTAAGCCTTTTAAGTGCGTCTTCTATACGCTGCTCTATGGGTTTTGTATCGTCCAGATACACCGGTTTTGCCTGTTGTGCCTTGGCCTGAAAAGCCAGGAGCAATACGGCAGCTATTGCTATTTTACGTATCATATTATAGTATGGTGTTTGAAGAATGATTCTTTTATTTAAGGTTAAAGCTTGTTTTGTTTGTGGTATCGCTGTTTGTACCAATAAAAATTTCAAAAGTACCCGGCTCGCTTACGTGTTTTAAATCCGCGTTGTAAAACTTCAGTAAATCTTCTGTTATGGTAAACGTTACGGTTTTAGACTCACCCGGTTTCAGGCTGATTTTTTCAAAACCTTTCAGCTCTTTTACCGGCCTTGATATACTGGCTACAAGATCTCTTATGTACAACTGTACCACTTCGGCTCCGGCTACTTTTCCGGTATTGGTAACGGTAACAGCTGCTGTAATATTTCCTGATGCAGTCATTTCATTGGCACTTAGCGTAACATTGCTATAGTTAAAAGTAGTATAACTCAATCCAAATCCAAAAGGATAAAGCGGTGCGTTTTTCTCATCCATATAGTTACTCCTGAACTTTTCAAAACCTTTGTCTGAAGCCGGCCTTCCGGTCATCAGGTGGTTATAATACACCGGGATTTGTGCCACGCTCCTCGGGAAGGTAGATACCAGTTTGCCGCTTGGGTTTACATCACCAAAAAGTACATCGCCTATAGCCTGTGCTGCTTCGGTACCGCCAAACCATACATTAAGTATAGCCGGTACGTGTTCCTGTTCCCATACCAGTGTCATAGGACGGCCTGCAAACAATACCAGTACAACCGGCTTACCCGTAGCCACAAGTTTTTCCAATAATCTTTTTTGAATTGCCGGGATGCCTATATCGGTACGGCTGCTTGATTCGCCACTCATTTCAGAGGCTTCGCCCATTGCAGCTACAATAACATCTGATTTTGCCGCTATGGCAAGCGCCTCTGCGGTCATTTCCTCCTCAGACCTGTTATCCCACGGAATATCCCTGCCAAACATGGTACCGTTTTTCTGCATCGTTTGGTCTTCCATCAGGTTACTACCTGATGCGTATAGTATGTTGGCATTTTTGCCGGCTACATCTTTTAAGCCTTCTATCAGGCTCATAGGCTTTTCCAGCTTGGCAGCCACACTCCAGGTACCCACCATATTCGATTTTGAATTGGCCAACGGACCTATCACTGCTACAGTTTTAGACTTGCTTAAAGGAAGTACATTACCTTCATTTTTTAGCAACACAAAACTTTCTGAAGCTATTTTGCGCGCTACAGCCCTGTTTTCCTTAGTATAAATATCTTTTTTAGACCTTTTGGTATTGCAAAATTTATACGGATCGTTAAACAATCCCAGTTTGTATTTTGCTTCCAGTATGCGGCGGCATGCCTGGTCTACTTCCGCTACCGGAACTTTACCTTCCTTTACCGAAGCCTCAAGCGTAGTAAGATACCCTTCGGCTACCATGTCCATATCCAGTCCGGCATGCAGTGCCAGTTGCGATGCCTGTTTCAGGTCGCCCAGTCCGTGGCTTGGAATTTCGCCTACGCCAAAATAATCGGCTACTGTAAAGCCGTTAAAATTCCATTGGTTACGCAGTACATCGGTTAGCAACCATCGGTTAGCATGCGCCGGAATCATGTCTACCACGTTAAACGATGCCATAACACTGGCTGCTCCCTGCTCTACCGCTGCCTTGTACGGATAAAAATAATCGTTGTACATACGCACGTGACTCATGTCTACGGTATTGTATTCCCTACCGGCTTCACCGGCACCGTAAAGTGCAAAGTGTTTTACACACGCCAATATGTTTGTAGGTTCAGAGAATGTATTGTCCTTACCCTGGTATCCCCTTATCATAGCCTTAGCTATATTTCCACCCAGGAACGGATCTTCGCCACTACCTTCAGATACACGTCCCCATCTTGGGTCGCGGGCAATGTCTACCATAGGGCTAAACGTCCAGTTGATACCCGCGGCGCTTGCCTCTGTTGCGGCTACTTTAGCCGATAGTTCTATAGCATTCATATCCCAGCTACACGCAAGCCCCAGAGGGATGGGGAAAACTGTTTCGTAACCGTGTATAACGTCCATACCAAAAAGCATCGGGATTTTCATCCTGCTTTCCTCTACGGCTATTTTTTGTATATCCCTTATTTTATCGGCGCCTTTAATGTTAAACATGCCGCCCACCTGTCCTTTTCTAATCTTGGCGGCTATATTACTATTACTACCCAGACCGGTAATAATATCGCCCTCACTGGGCAGGTTTAACTGGCCAATTTTTTCTTCAAGGGTCATTTTTGCCATCAGGTCACTGATGAACTTATCCATCTTAGGATCCTTTTGTTGTGCCTTAGCACCGGTTACCGCTATAACCGTAAGTAGCAACATTGCTATTTTCTTCATTATATCTGTTTTTTCCCGGGGTATAAAATTCCCGTTATTGACAAGAACAAAGCTAAAACGATATAGTTTAAAATAACAGGGGTAAATTTCACAATGTAGACACTTAAAAAATACAAAATATTGAATATCAGAGTTTTAAAACTGTATTTTTCTAAAAAATAGTAGCACATTAAACCCTACAAAACACATACTACTAAAACACATCATTACTACTACAGCGCTGTTTTAGCCCCTTGTTAACCAATATATACGGCTACCCGATGGTTTTAATCTGTTGTTCAAATGCCTCGCGCGGTATGGCTGCCTTGTTCCTGATTTTTGTCCTGTAATTGTAAATGGTACTCACAGAATAACGTAGAAAAGCCGCGATTTTTACACCGTCGCTAATGCCTAATCGCTCTAATGCAAAAATGCGTAGTTCGGTATTCAGTATCTCACCTTCTTTAATTTCTATCTGCTCGTCCGGTAATAAAAGCGCGTTAAGGTCTTTTACAAAATCCGGGTACAGGTTGATAAAAATAATGTCGAACCTACGGTACAAATCATTCAGCTCGTCATCAATAACCGAGCTTGATTTTAAGATTTCCGACAGTTCATCAAACTGCCTGTTCATAGCCTTTTTGTTCAGTTTTTTTCGATAATCGTCCAGCTTGTCTATGTAAGCGGAGCAGATGTCAAAAAACTGGGCTATATATTCTTCCTTAATACGGTTTGATTCGTGTAGCTGGCTGTTAAAATCGCTAAGTTGCTCGTTTACATGTTGCAGCTCTGTGTTCAGTTCTTTAAGTTGTTCTCCCGAAACGGTAAGCGCCTCTTTAATTTTAGATACCTTACGCATTTGCCGGTACACATATACTACCGCTACAATCAACACTAACGTAAGAAAACTGATAAGGTAAAGGTATTGTTCCAGCTGTTTGCGCGATTGTGCTTCTTTTTTCTGGTATGAGGCATTAATAATGGAATAAAACTCAGACATCATCAGCGTCCTGAACTTTACATTACAAAAAACGGCATCTTCCAGGGCAGACTGCGCATACTTATACGCAAGGTCTATTTTCCCATCATAATAATAGTAAATAGCAAGGTTTTGTATGGCGCCATGGTCTTTAATTCCGTTTTCTATATCAGTTGCGGCGGCCAGGCTGTAATACATAATACCGTCGTCAAACTTTTTATTAACCATGTTTATATCACCCAAAAGATACACATACATGGCATAGTTGGCATCTTTCTGCGTACTATTTTCAGCCATGCCGCTAAGTAACTTTTCTGCGTCCTTATATTCCTTTTTATACATAAACTTCTGGGCAAGGTTTATTTTGTACTTAGGAGTATCCGGGTTAAGCACCAAAAGCAGCGAATCGCGGTAAATTTCTATCTGTTTGGTGTAATTATCTTCGGGGTTGTTAGTGGCATAATGCTCGTAAAACTGGCTATAAAACTCGTAGTAAAGTGCTTTAAGATCGTTAGATAACCTCTTTACAGGTATGCTTTTAAGCAAAGCCTGTGCTTCGAGGTAGTTTCCTTTAGAAGAATAAAGATTTGACAGCTGAATTTTGGCGCGGTATGAAAAATCGGTAATGCCAAGCTGTTCGGCCAAGACAACGTTTCTGCGCACAAAGTAGATAGCGGAATCTATTTTGAATTTCCGGTACTCTTCATACAGCTTCTGGTTGGTAAGATATTCCGTTTTTGTCCCTTCAGATTGTTTCAGGTCGTCCATGTAAGATGCTATGCGCTGCATCTTACTGTTTACGTATTTGTCCTTTTCAGACAATGCCTTATCCAGTGCTGTTTTGGCAGATTTTAAATCCTGGGCAAAAAGAGCATTACTTAAAACAAAGAATATTACGGTAAAAACTACACTACCTTTCACGTTGATTGTCTTTTCTAAATGCACAAATATAGGCAAACTAACATTCCTTTGCCGCCCAAATGCTTTACCTAAATCTTAAAACAAACGAAAGAATTGTCCGTAACCGGATTAAAACAAAAAATCCCCTAACCGTATGATTAAGGGATTCCGTTTTGTGACACCGACAGGATTCAAACCTGTAACCTTCTGAGCCGTAATCAGATGCGCTATTCAGTTGCGCCACGGTGCCGTTGTGCTTTCATTCTGTGTAAATCACTTCCTGATTGCGGGTGCAAATATAGATAACATTTCTTAAATTGCAACCGTAAATTTACATTAATTTCATAAAAAATGAACCTCACCACTTATATACGTGACATTCAGGATTTTCCTAAACCCGGAATTATTTTTAAAGACATTACTCCACTACTGGGAAATCCCGTTGCTGTAGACGAATGCCTGCAATTACTGCTTAAAAACCTTGAAGGCCAAAAAATAGACAAGGTAGTGGGTGCCGAAAGCCGCGGGTTTTTCTTTGCTACCCTTTTGGCACGCGAACTGGGTGCGGGTTTTGTACCCGTGCGTAAACCCGGAAAACTGCCTTATGACACCCTTAGCGCTACCTATGCACTGGAATATGGCACAGACACACTGGAGGTGCACACCGATGCCATAAAGCCGGGAGAGCGCGTTATAATACATGATGATGTACTGGCAACCGGAGGAACAGCCAAAGCCCTGTGCGAGCTTGTAGAGCGCCTGGGTGGCGAAATTGTACAGTGCAACTTCCTGATGGAACTTTCATTTTTGCACGGGCGCGATAAGCTGGCGCCTTATGAAGTATATGCTCCTTTAGTTTATTAGCGATTAGCTTTCAGCCATCAGCGGTCAGCGGTAGTATATCAGATTATTATAAAAACTTCTCAAAGTAGCTAATCGCTGAAAGCTGAAAGCTAACAGCTGACAGCTACTCCAGCTTAAAACGTACAATAACCTTCTGCCCTGCTGCTATTACCGTTTTTTCATCGGCAAACTGTAGCGTATTCAGGTTAGTGGCATCACTCAGCTTCTTCCAGTTTACACCACGGTCGTAGCTGTAAAACACGCCATTACGACCTACAGTAAACAGCCCACTGCCATTACTGCCCGGCACAAACTGCACACATGAAATATAACCCGGGCCTTTGCCCTCGCCTACAGTTTCCCAGGTTTTACCGCCATCGGTAGTCAGTATTTTGTTTCCCGTGTTCAGCTCAGGTTTTTCGTAGTTGCCACCGCCCGCAAAGCCAATGGTTTCATCATAAAAATCAGCCGAGAAAATACCGGTCATTTCACCTCCCTGGATAATCGAGGTATCAAAAACTTCCCAGGTCTTACCCTTATCTTCCGAATAGAATACGCGCGATTTTTTACCACCGCTTACTATCCATGTTTTATCGCCTCTAATAATAATATTGGTGTTACTTGCCGCAAAGGCCGCTTCGCCCTCTGCTACAGGCGGTAGCCCGGTACAATCACGTTTTTGCCAGGTTTCACCGCCGTCTTTTGTGGTTATAATGCTCAGGCAGCCATTTTGCGGATCACCCATTGCTATACCCTCCATGTCGTTATAAAACTTCATGCAGTCGTAAAACACCTTCTCCCCGCTTTCGGTATATACGGTTTTGGTAAACTTGCCGTCCTTGCTTATCTTAAACAATAAAGCCGGTGAAGCCACATTAAGAATGAATACATGGCTTTTAGTCTGCGCTATAGCCCTAAACTCAGGCAGCAGTGTATCGTGTGCCGCAACGCCGTTAAAATCGGTTTCACCTGCCAGCGATACCCAGCCGTACTTACCGCCGTTAGCGCCGTACCATGCTTTACTGCCGTCTATAGCTAAACCGCGTATGCTGATACTATCGTCTTTAAGCAAGGTATCTGTAGCGGCTATTTTGCTGAAAGCCAGTTTAAATTCGGTTACTTCCGCTTTTTTGCAGGAAATGAACAACACCCCAAAAAGCACAGGGTACAATAGTTTTTTCATAAAATGGCGTTTCATGCTAAGATAGGATTTTTAACCGCGTGTGCCAAATGGCATTTGCGTATATTTACCGAAAACAAATCAATTATGAAAGCCCTTTGTCTGGCTGCTATAACGTTACTGCTCCTATCATGTTCTAAACTTGCTGAGAAGAGCAAAACCACTTCAGCAGAGCAAATAGTCGACCTTGCCATTAAGCTACATGACAGCACTGAAATTGAAATTAAAAACCTGTATAAATACACCGATAATATACCTTATGAAGATACTGCACACTTTGCGCATATTTTAAGGGATAAAGGTTTTAAGCAAACCCATTATGGACAGGGAAATCATTACCTCGGCCCGAGGATGATGGACCAGAGCCTTCAAAAGGGCGATTGTGAATGTAATGTAACAAAAGTGTATTACAATACTTTAGATACAACCCAATACCAACCAACAGAGACAATTGAATGCCATATACTAAAGAAATAATGAATGACTTCCTTACCCAACTGAAAAAACTTAAAGCCCTGGCCGATACAGGGCTATTGTATACTAAAAACGACTACGACCGCGAACGTTACGAAGAAATACTTCACATAAGCCTGGAACTGTTAGCACAAACCAGTGGTAACAGCACAGAAACCCTTAAGGCCATGTTTGCACCGGTAACGGACTACCCTACCGTAAAAACCGACGTGAGGGCCTTTATACTATCTGAAGATAAAAAGAAGGTACTGCTTGCGCAGGAAAGCGCCGACGGCAAATGGAGCCTGCCCGGCGGATGGGCCGATATAGGCGACTCACCCAAGGAAACCGCAGAAAAAGAAGCCTGGGAAGAAACAGGGCTTAGGGTAAAAGCAACAAACCTTTTGGCTGTATTCGATAAAAAGTGCCACCCGCACCCGCCACAGCCTTTCTATGTGTATAAGCTGGTATTTTTATGCGAAGTGGTTTCGGGCGAACTGAACAAAGGATTTGATGTGCTGGATGTACAATACTTTGACATTAACAACCTGCCCGAACTTTCGGAAGACCGCATACTGGAAAGCCAGATAGCGCTGGTACATAAAAAGGCCGCCAGTGGCGACCTTTCAGCATATTTTGATTAGTAGACTACTACTTTATTTTACTCCATTTACTGGCATTATTGGGTGAAACGCGGTTAAGGGTTTCGCCCAGTTCTGTAATACTCATATTAGGGCCACCGCTAAATATCTGAACGATTTCATCAGCCTTGGCATCAAAAAAGATACGGGTAAGATAGGCGTTAGGACGCACTTTATACAATCCTGCAAACTTTTGTATGGCCTCTGCTACTTTGGTTTTACCGGTTTTCATATCCTCAGCCATAACATCAAGGCCATCGCGGTGGTAGCTGTACATGGCTTCCCTGTACGGATCGAAAGTGCTACTAAGCACATCGTTTACAAAAAAGTAACGGGTTTGGTTACCGTCCTGGGCAGACCAGCCTTTGTACCCACTGCTTTGTGCAGTAGTTACTATACCCTGGGCTACTTCGTAATACGGGGTTCCACCTTTTTCAGAAAAGCTATCGGCATCTACACCTATAATCATATTGGCATAAAATGCCAATGTAGACACAAGGTTAGAATCAAATGTGTTGGGGTTGTAAATAAGGTTTTCGCCCTGGTTGTAGTTAAACGAAATATCCTTATCACTATAGTTAAGCAATGCAGAAGTATAACCCGAATTAAACACCGGCCTCTGTGCACTGATTTGCAACGTAGCCGAATATGCATTGTTTTTATACGCAGTAAGGCTAAAAAACAACGTACACTGTATACGCTCATTTTGCGAAATATTCCTCGTAGTAAAACGGGTGTTGTTCATAAAATCCTGGGCAGCCTTTTCCAGCGCTTTAAACGACTGCACGTTACCATCAGTTATACGGTCGTAGTTTATGGTTACGGTACAGTTTAGTTCCTGCGCCTGTAGGTTAAGGCACAAAAGCATGGTTAAGGCAGCTATCCACTTATACATTGTAATGCTCTTTTATTTTATTAATAATATCCTTCGCCACTTCCTCTTTTGGTTTTAATGCTAGAGGCTCTTCTTCAAAGCGGCTGTTGATAAAGGTAACTTTATTAGTATCGTGCCCAAAACCCGCACCGGCATCGTTCAGGGAATTTAGCACTATCAAATCTAAGTTTTTTTTCCGGATTTTAGCCTTGGCGTGCTCAATTTCATTCTCTGTTTCCAATGCAAAACCTATAAGAAACTGACCGTTTTTCTTTTCTCCCATAGAAGCAAGTATATCGGTAGTCTTTTCAAGTTCTAATACCAGGTTACTGTCGTTCTTCTTTATCTTCTGGTCGGCTACATGCTTTGGCCTGTAATCGGCTACCGCAGCAGCAGCAATGGCTACATCTACCCCATCAAAATAGTCGTGGCAGGCAGTATACATTTCGCTACTTGATGTAACCCTTACCAGTTTAACGTTAGTATGGTTAATGGTAAGATGCGTAGGCCCGCTTACCAGCACCACATCGGCACCTTGGTTTGCAGCAGCTACAGCAATATCATAGCCCATTTTTCCGGACGAATGGTTGCCTATAAAACGCACAGGGTCTATCGGTTCGTATGTAGGGCCGGCAGTAACCAGTATTTTTTTTCCGCGAAGGGGTAATTTACCTTCAATATCCTTCTCAAGAAATGCTACAATATGCTCCGGTTCAGCCATACGGCCTTCGCCATAAAGCCCACTGGCCAGTTCTCCGCTTTCGGCAGGAATGATAACATTACCAAATGCTTCAAGCTTTGCAAAGCTGTCTTGGGTGCTGGGATGGCGGTACATATCTAAATCCATGGCCGGAGCCACATACACCGGGCATTTGGCAGAAAGATAGGTAGCTATAAGAAGATTGTCGCTATTGCCGGTAACCATTTTAGACATGGTATTTGCCGTAGCCGGGGCAATAACAAACAGGTCGGCCCAAAGGCCAAGTTCCACATGGTTATTCCATACGGCATTTTCATCCTCATCATTGTAGAATGAAGAATGCACCGGATTCTTGGATAACGTGGAAAGAGTTAGGGGGGTAATAAAATCTTTAGAGGCAGGTGTCATGACTACTTGTACATGCGCACCTGCCTTTATAAAAAGCCTTACCAGCGTGGCTGTTTTATAAGCGGCGATACCCCCGGATATACCGAGTAAGATTTTTTTACCGCGTAAAACAGACATGGCTATATATTATTTGTTTGGTTCCTTGTAGTATACTTTACCCTCAAGCCACTCTTGCACGGCAAGTGCATGAGGCTTAGGAAGTTTTTCGTAAAATTTAGAAACTTCGATTTGCTCTTTGTTTTCAAAAATTTCCTCAAGGCTGTCGTTATAAGTAGCAAACTCCTCCAGTTTTTCGATAAGCTCCTTTTTAATTTCGGTGTTTATCTGGCTGGCCCTTTTTGCTATGATAGTAATAGCCTCATATACATTACCTGTGCTCTCTTCAATCTTGTTCTTGTTGTAGGTAATTGTATTAACGGGAGCGGTTGTTTTCTTTAAATCCATTCTGCGCTGTTATTTTGAAATTTTTTCTAATTCGGTGTTTATCGTCTCCAGAAGCTTATCAGCATCTGCTTTGTATTTTGTATCGGGCCTGTATTTAATCAGGTCGCCGTAGCTTTCTTTAGCACGACCAAGACGCTCTTTCATTTTACTTTCCACACTGTTAAGGGCTAATTTACAAGAAGCCTCAAACTTTAGGTAAAGCGCGTCTTCTTTAAGCTCAGTACCCGGAAAATCAATCATAAAGTTATCCAGGGTCTTAAATGCAGCGTTATAATCTCCAAAATACTCAGCTGTATCAAAGTACTGCCTTGCAATTTCGTATGCCTTTTTCTCCAGTTTACGGCTTAGTTCCATAACCAGTTGGTTAGCCTCAGGCATGTATTCGCTGTTAGGATACCTGTCTATAAATGCCTGCAGTTTTTCAAGTGCTTTATAAGTGTCAACCTGGTCTAAAGAATAGCGTGGCGAAAGAAAGTAATAGCTCTTAGCAGAAAGGAACGCTGCTTCCTCTGCCTTACTACTGCGTGGGTAGCTCGATGTAAAGCTTTCAAACTGGTAGCCTGCTGTATAATACTGCTCTGATTTGTACAAAGCCATAGAATACATATAGAACATTTTTTCGGCCTGTGGCTTACCACGGTAAGAGGGCGCTATTTGTTCGAAAAGACGAATGGCCTTGGCATATTTCTCTTTTTCATACATTTTTTCTGCCACATCGTATTTTAACTTTGTGTCGTCAGACTTCAGCGCCTGCTGAAACGGGCTGCATGAAGCTAAAAGAAGTGCTACTATTAATGTATAAAAAATACGTACCATAAATAAATGTTGTACCCGCAATTGCAGATTTTAAAGCAACCGCAAAGTTAGTTAATAATTACACAATACAAAATAAATTTTCGTACGTGCCATTCACAAAAAAAGATGCCTTTTTAAGGCACCTTTCTTTAAACTGCAATTTATGCTTTTTATTGCGTAATTACACACCTACAGCCACAGTATTTGCCGAAAATTTCTTTACAAAAGCGCTTAAGCGGTTTGCAAGGTCTTCATTAACATTTACAAGCGGTAAGCGTACGGTGTTTTCGCAAATACCAAGTTCTTTAAAAATTTCTTTGATACCGGCCGGATTACCCTGCTCAAATATCATATCTATACTATCCATAATACGATAGTGTATTTCATAAGCTTCATCAGTGCGCTTAGCAAGCCCTAAACGAACCATGTGGCTAAACTCTTTAGGGAAACCTTCGGCGATAACCGATATTACACCTGCACCACCGGCAAGAACCATAGGCAGGGTAACCATATCATCACCCGAAATTACAAGGAAGCCTTCAGGCTTGTGCTGTATCAGCTTCATGGCCTGCACTATATCTCCGGCGGCTTCTTTAATAGCTACAATATTGCTAAAATCGTTAGCCAGCCTTATTACGGTATCTACAGCCATGTTACTTGCTGTACGCCCCGGCACGTTATATAATATAACCGGCACCGGCGAAGCCTGGGCTACAGCCTTAAAGTGCTGGTAAATACCTTCCTGGGTAGGCTTGTTATAATACGGAGAAACCGAAAGTATGGCTACAAAATCTGAAAAGTCAGTAGTTTTAAGCTCATCAACAACCTCAGCAGTGTTATTTCCCCCTACCCCAAGCACTAATGGCAGCCTGCCAGCATTAGCCTTAACAATAGTATCTATAACCAGCTTCTTCTCCTCCTTATTAAGGGTAGCAGACTCTGCCGTAGTGCCCAGCACCACAAGGTAGTCTATACCGTTTTCCACCTGGAAATTAACAACCCTTTCTAGGGCTTCGGTATCTACCGAAAAATCTTTCCTGAATGGAGTGATCAACGCCACCCCCGTTCCTATTAACGCTTGCATGGTTATAATTTATTTAGAATCTTTAGATATTTAAAAAGCTCGGCAGTAAATTCTTTGTATTTCTCTACCTGACTGGCCACCATAAAGGTATGGAAACGACTATCGGTAGTACTAAAACCTGCTTTAAAAGCAGCCTTACTTTTAAGTGTTATAAGGGCCAACGGCGGCTTCTGTACATCGTAGTAACTAATAAGCAAGTCAAACGATTTGTTTATAAAAGCGGTAACATCCTCTTTTGCAAACTCCCCTCCCGACGTTACATCAGCATACGAAAAATGACAGCACTGCGGCAGCTCTTTCTTTTTTACACGTTCAAAGAAGCTCAGTGTTTCTATATTACGTGCATTTATGCCGTAAGAAGCGATTTCTTTTATAAGATCTTCGCGCCCGGCAAAATACGTTTCATCCAGCAATACACCCACCGTAACTACAGCCTTGCCGGAAACGGGGGCTTTATAGTTTGTTAATGTATTTTTAATATTCTTTTTTAAGCTGAAATCTTTAATAAACTTCAAAAACATAGTACTTTTATTGCCGAAAAACAAAATTACCAAATTTAAGGTCAAGTATCAATGGTAAAACATAAAAACTATAACACAGCAATCAGCAGGTTTGTGTTATTTGTAACATTTTGTTTGATTTTTAGTTGCGCTCCGAAACAGCATATTAGCAGAATTGAAGGAAAACAGCTACCTGTTTCATCTGAATATGTTGCGGTAACAGAAATTGAAGACTACATAAAACCCTTTAGAGAACACATCGACAAAGACTTAGACAGCGTACTGGCTTACTGCCCGGAGACCATGGATAAGTTTAAAACCATAAACGGATGGCAAACCACTATAGGCAACTTTGAGGCCGATGTAGTATTTGACAAAGCCGATAAACTGATGATGCAGCGCTATAGCCAGCACCTTGATGTAGCATTACTAAACCATGGCGGTATTCGCTCTATATTACCTAAGGGTAATATTACAGCCCGTAATGCGTATGAAATAATGCCGTTTGAAAACTCACTGGTAGTAATAGCGCTTAAGGGTACCCAAATCTTTGAGATGGCGCAGTACATATTAAAGGAAAAGAAACCGCACCCGCTTAGCGGCATGGAAATACACATAGGTGCCGATGGCTCTATGAAAAGTGTAACCGTACAGGGCAAAGGCGTTATTGCCACCAAAACCTACCTGGTAGCCACCAACGACTACCTGAGCAATGGCGGCGACAGCATGACGTTTTTTGCAGCAGGCACGCAGAAGTACGACCTTGACTACAAGCTGCGTAACCTGTTTATTGATTATTTTAAGGAAGTAGACACCCTGCCCATCATCAGGACCGAACGTATAATACAGGACAAGTAATGAAAAGAAGGGATTTTATACAGAAATCGGCAGCGGGAAGCGCCCTTGTACTGGGCGGCCTTTCACTGAGCAGTTTTGCTGCAGAGCCGGAAATAAAGAAGCTTACCATACTGCACACTAACGATGTGCACAGCCATATAGACCCGTTTCCGGTAGATGACCCTAAATTCCCTGATAAGGGCGGCGTGGCACGCAGGGCTACCCTTATAGAGCAGGTACGCGCCGAAGAAAAGAACGTACTATTATTAGATGCAGGTGATATTTTTCAGGGAACGCCTTACTTTAACTATTACGGCGGCGAACTGGAAATGAAGCTGATGAGTATGCTGAAGTATGACTTGGGCACTATGGGTAACCACGATTTTGACAATGGTATTGATGGGTTTTATAAGCAGTTGCCACATGCCAAATTCGATTTTGTGTCGGCCAATTACGATTTTAAGAACACCATATTAGACGGTATTGTAAAACCGTATAAGATATTCGAGAAAGACGGGCTGAAAATAGGCATCTTTGGTTTGGGTGTGGAGTTACAGGGATTGGTAGACAAAAAACTATCTAAAGAAACCAAGTACCTCAACCCTATCGAAATTTCGCAGGACATGAGCCGTATACTAAAGGTAGACCACAAGTGCGACCTTGTTATCTGCCTGAGCCACCTTGGGTTTATTTACGATAACGAGCCGAAAAAAATAAGCGACCTGGTTTTGGCACGCACTACTAAGAACATTGACCTTATTATAGGTGGGCATACCCATACCTTCCTGAAAAAACCCTACATACAAAAAAACCTGGACGACAAGGAAGTAATGATAAACCAAGTGGGCTGCTACGGCGTAAACGTGGGGCGTATAGACCTTACCTTTGAAAACGGAAAACTATCGGGTAGCGGACGTACCTTAGTGGTATAACCTTGCCAATATACACAAAACAAGGCCCGCACTTTTGCGGGTCTTTTCTTTTTCGTAAACTTGCTATATATAAAAACCAGCCATGAAAGAATACTTTAAATACAAATACGGTTATATAAACATAGACGACGAAAACCTGTACATGACCAATAGTGGCAAATGGCAGGAGGCACGTGAAACGGAAGAGAAAAGCAGAGCTAATGAAGCTGTAAACGAAAGACGGATTAACTATATGAAGTCGTTTGTATTTATTGTCTTTGGAGGGATTGTGATTTATTTTGCCCAAACCATAGACAATAAAAAGGTAAGCATTGGCATTGTTGTAGCAGCACTGGCCATTGGCTACAAACTATATGATTATTTTTCATCCGAGTTTGGAAGTCGTTACCGTATTCCGTTACATAAATTAGAATCTGTTACCGCTCAGGGCACAGAACGCATCCGTATAGGTTTCCTGAATGCTAACGGCAATCCTGACTTTGAAATGATAGACGGGCTGGAACCAAAAGGCAGGGAATTTTTATTAGCATTAAAAAAATGAAATTCCGCATAGCACGCCATACAGATAACCTTAAGAAAATAGCTGCATTTTACAGCGGATTGCCCGAAATGGCTGTACTTGGCAGTTTTGAAGGGCATGATGGTTATGACGGTATTTTTATAGGAAAGCCTGGTGAAAGCTGGCATTTGGAGTTTACCCAAAGCACCGAACCGGCACAACACTCTCCCGATGATGATGACCTGCTGGTATTTTATTATGAAGAAGAAACGCCATACAGGGAAGCACTGCGCTATTTAGATACCACAACCCCACGTATACCCGCAAAAAACCCCTACTGGAATGTAAACGGGGTATGTTACAAAGACCCCGACGGTTTTGGGCTGGTTGTGGTTTTAATTCAAAATTTATAATTCAGGATTTAAAACAATTAAGAATCACCCTACATTAAGCAGTTGGTATTGCTTAGGGGTAATACCCTCATACTTTTTAAAGATGCGGATAAAGTAATTACAGTCGTCAAAACCTGCCATAAAGCACACCTCGTTAACCTGTATACCCGGATTTTTCAGCAGGCTTTTGGCATGTTTTATCTTTTCATTTAAAATAAACTCTATAGGGCTCATACCCAGTTCGCGCTTAAAGTAACGGTAAAAGCTGGTAGTGCTCATACACGCCTTTTCGCTCATGTCCTTAAGGTTAATCGGGTTGGTTATATTCGCACGAATGTACTCAGCTATCGCTACTATAGGGCTATTGGCATCAATCGCTTTGCCGGTATCTATTCGCTGCACGGTTTGTGTTTGTACTATGCGCACCAAAAGTTCCTGTAAGGCAAGGTCTACCAGTGCATCTTTGGTCACACTGATGCTCATGCACTCACGTATCAGCTTGTTTAGCGTGGCAGCGAGTTCGGTATTGTTATAAAAAAAGTAGTTTTCGTGGTTCAGGTGCCAGCCGTTAGCCTCTTCCTTAGGGTAACGTTCGTTAAGGAAATTAAGCGTTTCATGAATCTTGCCATGGTCTATGGCAAGCGCCAGGCACTGTGTAGGGTTATTAGTAGAAGCCTCCGGGAAATCAATTTTCATTTCCACATTACCAGGTACAATTACCGTTTCGCCGGGCAGGTATTCAAACTCCGGATCGTCAAAAAGGTGCATAACCTTTTTACCGCGCAGCATGCTTGTTACCACCAGGTCGTTAAACTTAAGCGGCACCAGTATACTTTCCTGATATGTTTCAAAAAGGTTGAGTTCGCAGTTATCCAGCGAATACACGGTACGGTTCTCTACAAGGGTTTTCAGCGAGCGTTCGCCGGTAAGTGCGGGCTTATTCAGCAGGGCTTTTCGGTTGTTCATAACACGTAAAACTAAAACGATGTAATTTACAAAAAACTACCGTATATAAAACGTATAAACGTGTTAATTTATACAATCTTAAGCATCTGCCCCACCCCCGTCTTCTTCGGGTGGCCTGTGCCTGAACGGAAGCGATACTATAAAGGTAGTCCCCTTTTCTTTACCGGGGCTCATGGCATAAATATTACCCCTGTGCAGCTCTACAAACGATTTGGTAATACTCAGCCCCAGGCCGTTACTGGTTTCCCTGCCTGTGGGTTTACTGCTCAACTTGGCAAATTTGGTAAACAGCTTCTGCAAATCCTGCAGGTTTAGCCCCTGTCCCTGGTCTTTTACCTCTATATGTACATAGTTACCCGCCTCTCGGGCCGATACTTTTATAACCGTATTGTGGTAACTGTATTTTATAGCATTGCTCAGCAGGTTGTGCAGCACATCCGATATTTTATTGCGGTCGGCCTCAATGGGTGGCAGCGTATCTTCTACAAAAAGCTCGATAACCTGTTTTTTACGGCCCGCAAGCAGCTCAAAACTATTTACAAGGCGCTTAAACATATCGCGCAGGTCTACCTCATCTATGGTAAGCAGTTCGTCGCGCTCTTCCAGTTCGCTGTGTGCCAGGTAGTCGCCCAGCCTTTTTTGTATGTTTTCTACCGCCGACTTAATGTTGGTAGTCATCCTCTCAGTACTGGCAGGATTTTTTGTAATAATCTCATTAGCCAACTTAATACTTGCCAATGGGTTCTTAATCTCATGGAGCGCAATGTTCATCAGGTTAATCTGCGATTCTACCGATTTGCGGTACCTGAGGCGGTTTTCCAGCTTATCTATAACTATACTGGCCAGTGTGCGCAGCATTTCTACATGAGTAGGATCTACAGACAAACGCGGTGTATAATCGCCTACACAAAGCGAACCCACATTATAACCTTCGGGGGTTTTTAAGGATGCCCCTACATAAAAACGCAGTTCTTCGGCTCCACCTTTTATATGAGGGATATGAAAAATTTCCGGATGCAGGTGGGTATCAGTATATACCGTTACGTTATCGTCCAGTATAGATATGGCACACAGGCTGTCCTGCCGCGGAATTTCATTAACCGAATATGGCCCAAGGTTCGATTTAAAAAACACCCTGTTTTCGTCTACAAAGCTTAATAGCGCTATAGGCGCATTAAATAGCTGCGAGGCCATAAGGGCTATTTTATCAAACGTATCTTCAGAGTGCGTGTCCAGTATCTGGTAATCGTGCAGTTTCTCTACGCGCTCACGGTCGTTGTTCGGGATTAAGTTAACCGGTTTTGTATATGACATAATGGTTTTAAGAATACAGGAAATGCCAAATTGTTCACCGAATGTACGATTATTATTCCAAACGTTAATGTAAGCTGTAAAATGTTATAATAATTTTAGGAAATGTCTTAGTAGGATGTGGATGTGTTGATTTGTGGATTTGTGGATTTGTGGATTTGTGGATTTGTTTATTTGGAAGTTTCACTCAACTTTTGCCTTAGTCTCATAATACAATATTATTTTTTCTTTTTCGCATTTCAATAACTCATAACTTGAAAAATCAAAAATTTCCATTGTAGGATTACCAAAATTTAGTATCAATTCTTCTGAAATTAAAGGAGGTAGAATTTTAAAAGTTACTTCTTTACTTTTATTATACAACCAATTATCTTCTTCGCAAAATGGTAAAAAAAATTGATATACAAATTTATTAAAACATAGTACAAAAGTCCAAGACGGTATATTTTGATCTTTATAAGAAAGACGTTTTTTGAACATCATTACTATTGGCCTTTTATATTCATTCCAGTTAAGTTTGAATGTATAGGCTCTAAAAAAATCGTTTCCTTTTAAAATTTTATCGTCAAACGTATTTTGTAAAATTAAAGTTCTCAGTTTTTCAAATTTTTCTAACTCAGATTCAGGAATCAATGAAAAAGCTATTTTGCACAGCACTTTAAAAATGTCCAACGGAATATAAGAATGCTTTGTATTTTCAATTATTATTGACTTGTTATCTTCATCAATGTTATAGCATTTTTCTCCATTTAGTAATTTAGGGGTAATCCTAATTTTAGCTTTTCCATCTTCTTTGATTTCTCTTACTTCAATTTTTGAGTTCTTGAAGGTCTTAGAACCTTTTTTACCTTTCATCTGCGAAAATGTTCTATCTGCTCCAAAAAATTTAGCAAAACTGTCTTCATATCTACTCATTTTCATATTACAGGTATCACATTCAAAATCGCTTAAAAGATTCCTGTTACCCATAAATTCTGGGATTAAATGGGCACTTTTTTTGAAACTAACATCTGGGGAAGATTTTTGACAAAACCTACATACCCTGTCATTTTTAGACTTCAGAGAGCTCTTATTATTAGGATCATAGGTAATATCAATAAAATCATAAAACATTGTAAAATCTTCTAAAGCAATCCTATATTCTTCTGTAAATTGCCCATTAAGATGAATTTTAACACCACTAATTTTTGACGATAAGATTACCATTTTCTTCTAAATTTACCAATTATATTGAAATTACAATCACCCTCCCTCCCGAAAAAATTCCCTACCTTAGCCCTACAATATATAAACCAATGATTTCTCAGCAACAATTTGAAACTGAACTGAACCTTATTATAGCCAATGCCATTCGTGAAGACGTAGGCCCCGGCGATTACTCATCACTTGCCTGCATACCCGCCGAAGCCACAGGCCGCGCCAAACTACTGGTTAAAGACAACGGCATACTGGCAGGTGTGGATTTTGCCCTAAAGGTTTTTGCATACGTAGACCCTAAGCTTACTATAGAAGTTTTTATACAGGATGGTACCCCCGTACAATATGGCGATGTAGCCTTCCATGTGCAGGGTTCGAGCCAGAGCATCCTTAAAGCCGAGCGCCTGGTGCTGAATGCCATGCAGCGTATGAGCGCCATAGCTACAAAAACCAAGAAATACGTAGACCTGCTGGCCGGTACGGGAACAGGGGTGCTTGATACCCGAAAAACCACTCCCGGTATACGCGCACTTGAAAAATGGGCGGTGAAAATAGGTGGCGGCGAAAACCACCGTTTTGCCCTGTATGATATGGTAATGCTGAAAGACAACCACATCGACTTTGCAGGTGGCATAACCCAGGCCATACAAAAAACGCAACAGTACCTGAAGGAAAACAACCTGGACCTGAAGATTATTGTAGAGGCACGCGACCTTGATGAAGTAACCGAAATTATAGCCAACCCCGGCATACACCGCATACTGCTGGACAATTTTGACTACGAAACTACCCGTAAGGCGGTAGCCCTTATAGGCGATTACTGCCAAACCGAGAGCAGTGGCGGTATTAACGAAAATACCATGCGCCACTATGCCGAATGTGGGGTAAACTACATTTCGAGCGGGGCACTTACCCACTCGGTATACAATATGGACCTAAGCCTGAAAGCTTTTTAAAAAAGAATGTCTGTAGAACTGGAACATAAACTGGAACGCATACCTGTGGTAAAACACCTGGTGCGGCTGGGAAAAAGCATTCGCCTGCCCTATTCAGACGGGCTTACGCTGTACCACCTGCTGGAGCTGTACATTACCGGTATTATAAACGGCGATGTGGCTTACCGTGCCGGTGCCATTGCGTTTACGTTCTTTATGTCGCTGTTCCCGTTTGCGCTGTTTATACTAAACCTTATCCCCTACATACCGCTGGAAAACTTCCAGGAAGACTTTATGCAGTTTGTAGCCGATAATGTGCCGCCAAACACCTACGATGCCATAGCCAATATACTAACCGACATACTGCTAAACAGCCACAAAAGCCTGCTTAGTACGGGTATCTTACTGTCTATACTGTTTATGAGTAATGGGGTAAATGCCATACTCAGCGGTTTCCAGAGCAGTATGCACATAACGGTGCGGCGTAGTTATTTCCATAAATACGCTATTTCCATAGCATTGTCGTTGCTGCTTACCGTACTGCTTATTATTACGGTATCGTCCATAATCGTTTTTGAGGTTATCATCAGGCAGCTGAGTACTAAATATTACATTCCCGCCGAAGTGCAGTTGTTACAAATAGGCCGCTATGCCTTCCTGGTGCTTATGATACTGCTTACCACCAGCATACTGTTTAAGTTTGCCACAACCGAAAGCCGCCGTCACGGATCGTTTTTCAGTTACGGTTCGGTATTCAGTACGCTGCTTTTCGGCCTTACTTCGTATGGTTTTGGTATTTACGTAGAGCGATTTAGCAAATACAACGAGCTGTATGGGTCTATTGGCACACTGCTTGTATTAATGCTGTACATATACATTAACTGTTTTATTTTGCTGCTGGGCTTCGAATTAAACGCCCTTATACAGAAGCTGAAACGAAAAAATTTGTATATTTAGCATTAATTAACAGCTATAATTATGAACAAATCATTTTTAACATTCCTAATGATTGCCTTTATGGGCATATTATCAGTTTCTGCGCAGGTAACCGGAAAGTGGAAAACCTTTGATGATGAAACCGGCGAAGCAAAAAGCATCGTGCAGATCTATGAAGAGAACGGAAAGATTTACGGTAAGGTTATTGAGATACTGAACCCTGCCAAAAAAGACAAAAAATGCCAAAACTGTAAAGGGGCAGATAAAGACAAGCCCATACTGGGCCTTGTAATTATAAAGGGGCTTAGCAAAGACGGTGACGAATATACCGACGGCGATATACTGGACCCTAACAAAGGAAAGCTATACAGCTGCACCATAAAACTGGATGGCAAAGACAAACTTGATGTTAGAGGTTATTTAGGGCTTTCATTATTAGGCCGTACCCAAACCTGGGTTAGGGTAAAATAAAACCCGATTTATCTTGACTAGTCCTAAAATAGGTTGACTATTTTAGGACTAGTCATTTTACTACAAGGCTGGTAGCCTTAGGTATTTCAATAATACAATACGGTGATGAAAGCGCCATGGTAGCTATACCACCCGAAGGCGACGTTTTACTGGTAATTACGGTAGCTACATCATTTTTAATATTCACTTCAGTTACAGCAATACTATAACCGCCGGTACGTTTTTGCCCTAAAAATACAGCTACTACACTGTGTTTCTCAAAATCCACTTTCGGAACATCTTCAAGGTTAAGCTCTCTATATAGCACTTTAAGTTCTTCGACTGAATTAACAAGTATTCCCGTTTCAGTTTCGAGGCCGCCGTACGTTTCCTGTTTTACTACAGTAAAATCTACGTGTCCCTTCTCTCCTTTTTGAGCAGAACACCCCATGATGAGTAATACAAAAGATACTATTAAAATTAGTCTTTTCATACAAATTGCTGTTTTAGTGCCCTGCGATAGATGTTCTCATACATAGGCATAATGTTCTGAATGTCAAATTCACGGGCATTCTCCAGTGCATTACGCTTAAAGGTATCCAGCCTGTTATCATCAGACAAAATATATACCGCTTTTTCGGCCATGTACTCCACATCGCCTACATCACCTAAATAACCAGATATGCCTTCGCGGTTTACTTCAGGCAATCCTCCAGCATTTGTAGAAATTACAGGTACACCTAGTGCCATAGCTTCAAGTGCTGCAAGCCCGAAGCTTTCGGTTTGCGACGGAAGTAAAAATAAATCGGTAAAGCACAGTATTTCATTGATTTCATTACTGTTACCAAAGAAAACTACCTTATCGCTAATACCCAGCTCTTCTACTAATTTTTCGGCAGGTTCGCGCTCTGGGCCATCCCCCACCATCATTAATCTGGCCGGTATTTTTTTCTGTATCTCGTTAAATATCTTTACAACATCGGGTATGCGTTTCACTTCCCTAAAGTTACTTATATGGGTAACAATGCGCTGACCATCGCCTGCAATAGCATTTCGTTTGCAGGGAAGCCCATCCTTACGTTCTTCTTTAACCTCAATAAAGTTAGGAATTACATATATCTCCCTATTAATGTCAAATAGTCTATAAGTATCATCCTTAAGGCTTTGGGAAACAGAGGTAACAACATCGCTATGATTTATACTGAAGCTAACGGCAGGCTTATAAAATGGATGGTTACCTACAAGAGTAATATCGGTACCGTGAAGTGTGGTAACCATGGGAATACGTATACCCTGCTCTTTAAGCATTTTTTTTGCCATATATCCGGCATAAGCGTGTGGTATAGCATAATGTACGTGTAACAATTCTATACCATGCAGTTTTACCATATCTACGAGCTTACTGCTCAGGGCCAACTCATACGGCTGGTAATGAAACAACGGATATTCCGGAACGTGAACTTCATGGTAATGAAGGTTAGGATTCATAAGTGCCAGGCGTACCGGCTGACGGTAGGTTATAAAGTGTATCTCATGTCCCCGGCGAGCTAGTTCAAGGCCAAGTTCTGTAGCTACAACGCCACTTCCGCCAAAGGTAGGATAACATACTATTGCGATTTTCATAATATCAAATAAAATACTATACGAAATTAGCGAAAAAAAACGGCATAAAGCCGTTTCTATACATTAATTAATTCCTATACGTCTATTTAGATTTGCTTTTACTCAGCATTTCCTCGTACTTGGCTATCCACCGTTGCGGTGTCATTTTACTAACCAGTTCTGCTACAAGCTCAAACGGTATATTTTCTGGTTTTTTAAAACGTATACAGCTTTTGCCCATATCCAGTTTGGTTTTACTGTGCTTAGGGTATTCACCTACAAACCAATCGTGTAGTGTAGCATCCGAATATATACCCATATGGTACAGCGCAATGAAATTCTTTTGCGAAGCAACACCAAGAAATGGCAACGGCTGCTTTGGGTCGCAATGGTAGCCGTTAGGATATGTACTGTGTGGCACAGACCAACCGAGCATGCCATAGCCCATACCGGCTTGAAAGCCTTTTGGTAAATTAGCTTCTATAATTTCGTAAAGCCTTAGCATGGCAGCCTTACGTTCTTCCGGAAGCGATTCAAGATATTCCTGTGGTGTAGCAGCAGTGGATGTCATGTTTTTTTTATTTACAAATATCTTTCTTTAAATACATTCATGTGGTGTATTTGATGTCCTATAATTAGGAAACCAAATGCTCGTGCTGAGATATTGTAACCACTGGCGGTTCCCATATTCAGCAAATCCTCTTCCTTAAACGATTTAAACATAAAAATGGTAGACTGGCGCACCATAGATAATTCAGTAAGCAATTCCTGCAGATGGCGCCTGTCGGCCTGCGCGGCGTTAGCATAGTCGTTTTCCTCAAAGCCCGGTAAAGCAGTTTTATCACCACGGGCTATGCGTAGCGCTCGATAGGCAAAAATACGTTCGGCATCTATAATGTGCTGTATAATATCTTTTATGGTCCATTTACCCTCTGCATAGCGGTAATCATATTTATCCATAGGAATATCGCGCACAAAATGAATAAAATTATGCAGGCTTACCTCCAGTTCCTCAGCAAGGCTCCACTCGTTGCTTACCAGTTTTATGTAAGCTTCCTGGTACGGGGCATATTCGCCCGATTGTATATCTGTTATTTTCATTTTTTAAGCTGAGTTGCGACTGGCATTAATGTTACCAAACAGCGAACGGGTTACTATTTTTTCGTAGGTTTCCAGCAGTGCTTCATCACCTTTACCGGATTTAATCTGGCGGATTTTTATCAAGGCATACTGCTGTATGGTAAGCAGTGGCAGTACTATGCTTTCTCGCATTTTTATAGATGCCCAACCATCGGGATAGTTTTCCATAAGTTCGCTATAACCTGAAATTTTAAGCAATAGCCTACGTGTTTCTAAATACTCATCATAGATGATTTGCCAGAAATCACCAAACTCAGGGTCGTTCTTCATATACGCCGTAAGCGGGAAGAACGATTTACTTAAAGACATCATACTGTTTTCAAGCAGTGTACGGAAGAACAGTGACTCCCGGTACAGGCTGGCGACCTCTTCCCAGCGGCCTTCTTTTTCATAATGCCCCAGTGCATATCCAACACCAAAGAAACCTGGCACGTTTTGTTTTAACTGTGCCCAACTACCCACGAATGGTATGGCGCGCAAATCACTAAAATTAAGCTCGCCGGTATTACGCTTGCTAGGACGACTGCCTATATTTGCCTTAGAATAATAGTTTAGCGTACTCATACGCTCCAGATAAGGTAAAAACTTAGGGTGTGCCTTAAACGCCATATATTTTTCATATCCTAAATGCGCCATAGCTTCCATAAGCTCTTTCTGTTCAGGCGTAAACTGTTTGTCTTCTTTTTTAAAGACTCCATTTGTAATACCTGCACTCAACAAGTTTTCAAGATTAAATCGACAGCTTTCAAGCGTACCAAAGTTAGAACTAATAGTTTGTCCCTGTACAGTAACCTGAATTTCATTATTATCTATTGTAGAACCTAGTGAAGCGTAAAACTTATGCGTTTTTCCACCTCCACGTGCCGGAGGCCCGCCACGACCATCAAAGAATATAACTTTAATACCATATTCCCTGGCCATTTGGGTAAGGTTTTCTTTAGCTTTAAAAATACCCCAGTTAGCCATTAGGTAGCCGCCATCTTTGGTCCCATCACTAAAGCCAAGCATTATGGTTTGTGTACTACCACGGCGTTTAAGGTGGGCAGCATACATTTCATTTTCATATAACAACTTCATAGCATGCCCCGCCTCTTCAAGGTCGTCTACGGTTTCAAAAAGAGGTACAATATCTACGGTAGGTTTATCCCACCCAAGCAACCCAAACATTTTTAGCAGCTCCATAACATTCAGCGCGCTTTCGTTATTACTGATTATGTATCTGTTACTTCCCAGTTCGCCATTACGCTCCTGTATGGTTTTTATAGCGAGTATAGATTCAAGGGTTTTACGGGTATTTTCGCCTTCAAACTGCTCAGGCGAAATCTTAGCATTAATTCCATTTAATGCTTTTATCTTATCTTCTTCGCTGAGGCTGCTGTAATCTTTTGTAAACTCGTGATTTTCTTCCAAATGTTTTATAACATCCGAAAAAACAGAATTGTGTATATGACTGTTCTGTCTTATATCAAGCGATGCAAAATGGAAACCAAAAAGATTAATTTTATTAATAAGGTCATCAATTTCATCTAAATACAATGATTGATGATGGGTAATTACAATTTCTCTGATTTGACTTATGGTGTCTTTAAGCTCATTTAAAGTTATGAATATCTTTTCACCCTCTGAATAATATACAGAACGGTAAAGTTTATACTCAAGGTCTGTAATTTTATCCTGAATACCGTTAAATGTAAGATGCCTCTTGAGTTTCCTTACATCAAGGTAGTAGCACTTTAATATGGTGTTGCGCAGCCTTTCAGCCACGTTAAGGGTAATCTCGGTCGTTACAAACGGGTTACCGTCGCGGTCACCACCCGGCCAGAAGCCGAATGATATAACAGGCGCAGGCAATAGCCGGCCTTTATATATGGCATCCTGAACATAGCTGCTTATGTCCCCGGCGGCTTTATAAAAAACATTTTGCAAGTACCACAACAAACTTACCGCTTCATCAAACGGAGTAGGTTTTTCTTTTTTAATAAATGGAGTTTTGCCCAACTGAGCCAGTAAAGTTTTCACTTCACCTAAATCATTGTTTTTAATAGCCTCAGTAAGATCAGTAATAATGCCTAATACCGAACCGGGATAAAACTGGGTGGGGTGTGCAGTAAGTACAGGACGCACGGTAAAATCTTCCAAAAAATTACGGAGATCTTCCATCTGTCCTAAGTTCTCAGCTTTTTCGCGCGCTTCTCTCAGCGTACCGCTTCCTTCAAGATTATTAAGAGTTGTAAAGGCTGCATCCTCTATGGCGTCAAACAAAACCACCTGGCGCTCTACATACTGTATAAACCTGAACATAAGACTTATCTTATCTTGTTCAGTTGCCTCGGTAAGATATTTATCGCTAAAATAATTAAATATTTCCTCAGGACTTTTCTGCTTTTTAAATCCGTCTTCACAGATTTCAGAAAAAAGCGGAAGTAATACACCAGTATTATCTATATCAGTAAAAGGCAGGGTAATAAATATACTGTTAAACAGTTGATATTTGAGCCTAACGTTTTCATCAAAACGCTCAATGCGGGTAGCAGGATACATGCTTTATATTTTTTTGATGAAATTAATAAAAAACCCCCATGTAAAAAACATAGGGGTCTTAATCTTTTTATAAAAAATCTTACAGATCTTTAAAGATGGTGTGCATCAGCCTTTTCTTGTCGTTAATGCTTTCTTCAAGTGAAATCATGGTTTCAGTCCTGTATACACCTTCAATATCGTCAATCATAAAGATTACCTCTTTCGCGTGCTTAGTGTCTTTTGCCCTTATTTTACAGAAAATATTAAATTTTCCCGTAGTTACATGAGCCACGGTTACATAAGGTATTTCATTTATCCTTTCAAGCACAAACTTAGTTTGCGACGTGTTGTGAAGAAACACACCCACATAAGCAATAAAAGAATAACCTAGTTTTTCATAATCTAACGTAAGTGATGAACCCATTATGATACCGGCATCTTCCATCTTTTTAACCCTTACATGGACAGTACCTGCCGAAATAAGTAGTTTTTTAGCAATATCAGTAAACGGCACCCTGGTGTTGTCAATCAGCATATCAAGAATCTGATGGTCAACTTCATCTAAACGAAACTTGCTCATAAATGTGTGTTTTTAAGGTTTATTGTATCTGGTATTAGGTCGTACTATTCAATAATCTACAGTAAAACGAAAAAATTAACTTAAAATTTCCTGTCCGTTGACAAATTTTCTGCTTTCTCCTATAAAAAAATCAGCTTTTTTGTCAATTTCAGGGGTGTTGTTGCATTCTTCGCTAAAGAAAATCTCTTCATTACAGTCAAATTCTGCGTGACCAAAGTAACCTTCCAAATTGCCTATTTCTCTTATAAACGCTCGAAAAATTACAGATTTGTCAATTAAAACTTCCTTATACTGTACTGCAAAATTCGTGATTTTTTCTTTATTTTCATAATTTATTTTAACTTTTTTATACATCATATCATAAAATACAATCTTATTTTGAGGAATATCAAAATATTTATCGTTTGTGCTAATAGCTACAACGTTTTCGTTAATTGAGTGAAATCCTGAAAATAATGCAAAAAATATAAATTTACGTGTAATCTCGCGTTCATAATCGCCTGGGTAATGTCCTGCCTCAAATAAAATCGTTGGCACTCCAAGATGCTGAAACATATCGCCAATACAATTAATATTAAAGGAATCGTCAAACCTGCCTACCTGACCTGGAATGTACTGCTGAAGCGTATCATTCATTACAGTAATAATATCTATAGCTTTTTGCCTAACATTATTAATCTCCCTTTCTTCATTATAAGATGGCGCAAGAAAAGACACTGTAGCGGGTTTCGGCAATCCCTCACCTACGCCAAAAATTGTTCGCTGATCATGCATATTATAGCAATAATCTGGCTGAAATTTTTCAAAAGCAGCTCTCAGGTTTTTACTTTCTATCTGGGTAAGATTAAGCGAATCCCTGTTAAGATCTACTTTATTTGCATTTTCGCGTGTATACAGCCGTGCACCATCAGGATTTACTATGGGGAGTATATAGAACGTAAAACGGTCTAGAAATGCTTTAGCAACACTATCATCAGAAATAAGGAAATTCAAGAAATCAAAAACTGCCTTGGTAGTTGTGGACTCATTTCCGTGCATTTGAGACCAGATAAAAACCCTGGTATTACCGTTACCGGCTATAATATTGTACACAGGCAACCCTTCGGTGGAATAACCTTCAATTCCTACTTTAAAATGAGACTTAAATTTCTCAAGTAAGGGTTCAATATTTTCATTAGTTATATATCGCCCATAAAGGGAACTTTCTTTAACACCCTGGTAAATAATTTCTAAATTCATAGGTAAAATTTATACAGTTGCAAATTTATTAGAAAAATTGGCAGTAGTTATCTTTAGAGTTACATTTTATGCAAAACAATTACACAAAATACAAGAAATTTATAATAAATAAAACAAAAAACCCCGACTTGTTTTATAAAAAACAGAGCCGGGGCCATTAACCAATAAAACAAACACAAATTATCTTTAACTTTCTAAAAGTCTGGTAATTATAGCTAAAACAGTAATGTAAGTAAACTAATGTTTTTTCTATACTATAAAATTACAACGCCATATTGTTAAAAACTAACAACTAATAGTTAAAGTGTTCTTAAAAAGACAATTATATTTGTTTTACACTACCTTCTTCTTCAAAAAGCAGTTTAATATTTTCGTAAGAATTTTTCAATGCATCTTTTATTTGAGCCGGTTTTAACCAGGCAACTTTCTCAATGCCTTCCTCTGCCTGTCCTATCAACGTGCCATCATAATTGGTCTTCATTTCGTACCAATGAGTAATTTTAAGGCGATAGGTGCCATTTCTTTTAAATACATGATACGTTTTTTGAAGCTTACGTGTAATTTTAAGTCCACTTACACCCGTTTCTTCCTCTACTTCACGCATAGCAGTATCTTCTATATCTTCATTTTTTTCTATACCGCCTTTTGGCAAATCCCATTTACCATTTCTAAGTATAAAAAGAACCTCTCCCCACTTATTATATACAAGACCGCCCCCGGCTTTAGCCACTTGTATACGTTCTTTTAAAAGCTTAAGTGCAGCCTTTTCATCAGGATGGTATAAAAAAGCCTTCTCAATGCGATTATTAAATATCTTTGATATAAGCTGTTCAATATCAATACTTTCAAGCAAAAATAACTGAAAATCGGTTTCCTTCTCTACTGTAGAGGTTAAAAAAAGCGGCTTATCGTTTACAAAAACTTTATACATTTGCGGTATGATTATAAACACAGACACAGCTAAAAAAACAGCCGAGTTGCTGTTGCAAATAAACGCAATAAAATTAAATCCTAAAAATCCTTTTACATGGGCTTCAGGATGGAAATCTCCTATTTATTGCGATAACCGTATCACATTATCATTTCCTCCTATAAGGAACTATATTCGTGAAGAGTTTGCTAAGTTTATTGAAAAAGAATACGGCAAGCCCGATGTTATAGCCGGTGTGGCCACAGGTGCCATAGGCATAGGTATGCTTGTGGCAGAATATATGGGGCTTCCGTTTGTTTATGTACGCCCCGAGCCAAAAAAACACGGACGCCAAAACCAGGTAGAAGGCTTTTTGCAAAGCGGACAGAATGTTGTGGTTGTAGAAGACCTTATAAGTACCGGAAAAAGCAGCCTTCAGGCTGTAGAAGCATTGCGTGAAGCAGGTGCACACGTAAAAGGCATGGTAGCCATATTTAGCTATGGTTTTAATGTTGCCGAAGAAAACTTTAAAAATGCTAATGTAAGCCTGCATACACTTGGCAATTATGAGAACCTTCTGGAGCTGGCAGTAAATAAACAATACATTACCGAGGCAGAGCAGGAAACGCTTAAAGAATGGCGTATTTCACCAGATACGTGGAGTAATTGATTTTTTTCTTGTGTGATTGATTTTTTTCTGTATTTTTGTTGAAAATCATAAAAATACTTTAAATTAATCAACCATGAAAAAAATCTTTACACTATTCGTGTTCTTGTGTACTATTTCGATTTATTCTCAAACCTTGGATAAAGAAGGCTTTGAGATAGGACGTGCACAGCAGTTTGGCGCGCCTGTTGAAGCTCAATTAACAAAAAAAGACAATGTCTACAAAATTAGTTTCAGAGACATCAGTTTTAAGACCGTTGACTATTATGTAGATTTTGAGTTTAAAGATGAAAACGGCAATCTCGATACGCTTTACGCAATGATTGAAAAGGGTTTTGAGGAAATGCCAAAAGATGACATACCTGTTACGTTTGCTAACAGGACAGTGTATCTTAAATTTACACGTTTTGTGGGAGCAAAAGTATTAGTATTTTCCTGCATCCGATCAGAAGCTAATTCAGAAGTAGTAATAAGTAACTTCATTGCTAAAAAACAAGTAGATAAGTTATTTGGAAAGAAAAAATAATAAAATTAAATGAACTTAGAAAGCCCGAAAGTAACAGTACAGAAACCGGCTCAATATATTTTTGATGCACTTACCGATGTAAAGAACTTCGAAAAGCTAATGCCAGAAAACATTGCTAAATTTGAAGTAATTGGTGATGAAGCATTCATTTTTGCATTAAAAGGTATGCCGGAAATAAAACTGAAACTAAAAGATAAAGTTAGTCCAAACAAAGTAGTACTTGGTGCTGCCAGCGATAAACTTCCGTTTACATTAACTGGTTTTATTGATATTATTGACGAAAACAGTAGTGCTGTTCAGCTTAAGTTTGAAGGCGAGTTCAATGCCATGATGGCTATGATGATAAAAGGGCCGATTACAAAATTTATTGAAACCCTTGCGGTTAATATGGATAAACTGTAATTGCCTCGTAATAAATAATTATAGATCCTCTTGCTTAACAGTAAGAGGATTTTTTATTGGTTAAAGTAACTTAAACATCAGTCTCTTTACCCAAAAAAAAGCGTACTTTAGACAAAACAAACAAAAATTCCACAATTATGGGAAATGTAAACGAATTTGAACTGCCATTCGATCTGGCTGCCGAAATGGAAGATCAGGAACTTATAAAAGTACATGCCGGTGATGTTAACCTGCCTACCGGACGCATTGTACTTGCCGATCCTTTTCTCTCTGTAGAACAGGCTGCCTTTGCAAAAACGGTAGAGCCGGATAAATATCCTGTGTATTTATACCTTTCTGAAATAGATAAACTACACCACCGTATAGGTTACGCAAAAATAAAGTTCAGGCCTGAAACTGCTTCACGGTGGATATTGGCACTTACCGAAGATGTTACCGATGAAGAACTTGAAGATTTAGGCGAGGATGAATTTTATGGCTTTAATGTAGAGAGTGGCCTTGCCAGCTTTATGGACGAAGAGACACGGGACTCTTTTGCTGATAAATTAGAAAATCTTCATGAAAATGATCCTGAATACGACTACTACGATGCGGTGCTGGCAGAAGAATTTAGTGCCTATTCCGGTAAAAATAATTTCTCACGGGATTTAGGCGACTGGAATGATCACCATATTGAGGCAGATAGCGATAATAATATCATTATGTTTTCGGCAGGTTGGGGCGATGGTTACTATCCCGCGTACTGGGGCCTTAACGAAAATGGTGAAACAGTGGAACTGGTTATTGATTTTCTCCTTGATGATTTTGAGGAAGATGAAGACACCGATGATGAAGAATAAAAAAAGGGGTTCATTTCTGAACCCCTTGATTGCTTAAATAATGGTCGACTTCCCTATGGTTTTATTATCCAAAACCGGGGCTGGTAATTCTTTTTTAAGGATATAACTTTCTACAAAGTTTCCTACATCTTGTGTGGTATAAATGCTATTTACCACAATATCAGGAGTACTTACACCTTTTTCTATACTGTATGCTACGGCTTCTTTAATAAGCCCTGCTTCGTGGTACATATTAAAATGCTCCAGCAACATTGCTGCCGATAGTATTGACGCGATAGGATTAGCTATGCCCTTACCGGCTGCCTGAGGGTAAGACCCGTGTATGGGCTCAAACATAGAATGCACTGCACCTACCGATGCCGATGCCGCAAGGCCAATACTACCACCCAGCACACTCGCTTCGTCTGAAAGTATATCGCCAAACATATTTTCGGTAAGCATTACATCAAACTGTGCAGGGTTTAATATCAACTGCATCGCTGCATTATCTACAAACAGAAAATCAAGCGCCACATCCGGATATGTAGTTTTTCCTATCTCGGTTACAACCCTCCTCCACAAGCGTGATGTTTCAAGTACGTTTGCCTTATCTACAAGCGTAAGTTTTTTTCGGCGTTTTTGTGCTGCCCTAAATGCCATGTGGGCTATACGCTCCACCTCTTCCTGGCTGTAGCTGCACAGGTCACTTGCCTGGGTTTTATCGTCACTCAGTTGTTTTTCGCCAAAATAAATACCTCCCGTCAGTTCTCGGTATATGGTAAGGTCTACCCCTGCAATGCGCTCAGGCCTCAATGGCGACTGATCTATCAGTTTAGGGTAAATGGTTGTAGGGCGAATATTTGCAAACAGCCCAAGCTCTTTACGCAGCTTCAGCAGACCCTGTTCCGGCCTTACCGGAGCCGTAGGATCATTATCATACTTAGGATGCCCTATCGCCCCAAAAAGCAGTGCATCGGTAGTTTTACAGAGCGTAAGGGTTTGAGGCGGCAATGGGTCATTAAACTCGTCTATAGCCACTGCACCCACAGGCGCTTCCTCATACTCAAAGGTATGCTCATACTTTTTAGCCACGGCATTTAACGCCTTTATAGCTTCCTTGGTCACTTCTGGGCCTATGCCATCTCCGGGCAATACGGCAATTTTAAGTATCATAATTAGGCGTTTTTCTTTTCAAATTCACTTATAGCATCAAGCCTGCTTACCAAAAAATCTATATCATCATAGCCATTTAGCAGGCATAATTTTTTATACGGGTCTATATCAAAATGCTCGCTGTAACCACCAAAGCTAATGGTTTGCTGCTCAAGGTTCACTGTTACGGGTGTAGCCGCATCTTCAGCTACGGCAGCAAAAACCGCCTTTAAAAATTCCGGACTTACCTGTACCGGCAGCAAGCCGTTGTTAAGACTGTTGCCTTTAAATATATCAGCAAAATAGCTCGATACTATTACCTTAAAGCCGTAGCCCGAAAGCGCCCATGCGGCGTGCTCGCGGCTACTGCCACACCCAAAGTTATTTCCGGCAACCAGTATGGTTCCTTTATAAAGTGGGTTGTTCAGGTTAAAACCAGGGTTCGGGTTATTGTCTTTATCATAACGCCAGTCACGAAACAGGTTATCGCCAAAACCGGCCTTATCGGTCGATTTCAGGAAACGTGCCGGAATAATCTGGTCGGTATCTATATCGGCAATGTCCAGCGGTACTATTGTATCGGTGTAACTAACAAACTTTTCCATTAATTAAGGTTTTGGGTATAATCAATAATTTTACCTTCTATAGCTATGGCAGCAGCCGTAAGCGGACTGGCCAAGATGGTGCGCGCACCCGGTCCCTGACGACCTTCAAAGTTACGGTTGCTGGTGCTTACGCAATACTCTCCGGCAGGTATCTTATCCTCATTCATGGCAAGGCATGCCGAACAGCCCGGTTCGCGTATTTCAAAGCCTGCATCCGTAAAAATCTGCGTAAGGCCTTCGTCTTCTATTTGCTTTACCACCTGCTGAGACCCCGGTACTATAAGCGCCGTAATGTTATCTGCTTTGGTCTTACCTTTAATGTAGCCTGCCACAGCACGGAAATCTTCAATACGCGAATTAGTACAACTGCCTATAAACACGTAGTTTATCGGTTGCCCTATAAGGGTTTCCTTGCCTGTAAAGCCCATATACGCCAGAGCCTTATCAGACGAAGCATCTATACTCTGCGGAATAGCATCGGTAATACGTATGCCCATACCCGGATTGGTACCGTAGGTAATCATTGGGCCTATTTCTTCGGCTGCTATAAAATATTCCTGGTCAAACTCAGCGCCCTCATCGGTCCGCAGGCTGTTCCAGTAGGCTTTTTTCTTTTCAAACTCCTCGCCTTTCGGGGCAAATTCACGACCTTCTACATAAGCATAAGTGGTATCGTCCGGGGCAATCAATCCGCCGCGGGCACCCATTTCTATACTCATGTTGCATACGGTCATACGGCCTTCCATAGACATTTCCTCAAAAACGTTACCGGCATACTCACAAAAATAGCCTGTACCACTGTTAGTACCCAGCTTGGCAATGATGTACAAAATAACATCCTTAGGCGTAACGCCTTTTTTAAGCGTACCGTTTACGTTAACACGTAGTGACTTCGGTTTTTCCAAAAGCAAACACTGGCTTGCAAAAACCTGTGCCACCTGGCTGGTGCCTATACCAAAAGCAATGGCTCCAAATGCACCATGTGTAGAAGTATGGCTGTCGCCGCATACTATGGTCATTCCCGGCTGGGTAATACCCAACTCTGGCGAGATTACGTGTACTATACCATTATACTTATGCCCCAGCCCGTAAAACGTAATGTTGTGCTTGTTACAGTTTAAGGTAAGTTCCTCTATCTGCTTACGCGACATTTCGTCCTTAATAGGCAGATGCTGGTCTTTTGTAGGCGTATTATGGTCGGCCGTAGCTACAATCTGCTGCGGACGAAAAAGGCTTATTCCACGACTTTCCAGTTCAGAAAAAGCCTGTGGGCTGGTAACCTCGTGTATTAAATGCTTGTCAATATATAATATTTGTGGGCCATTAGGTATTGTTTCTACCACGTGTGCATCCCAAACCTTATCAAAAAGGGTCTTCTTCATCGCTTAATAGTTTATTTGCAGCCTGCTTTTAGACAGCGCTATAATCTGGTGCAGGTCGTTATCCTGTACCTGCTTGCAGTTATCGGCAAATTTCAGGAATTCAAGGTAAATAATATCAAGGTCGTTCTTGGTAAGTTCGTAACCAATTTTCTTGGCGGTATATGCCAATGCCGAACGACCACTGCGTGCCGTAAGCACTATAGACGATTCGGTAACGCCTACATCGGCAGGGTCTATAATCTCGTAGGTTTCACGGTTTTTAATCACACCATCCTGGTGGATACCCGAACTGTGCGCGAAGGCATTCTCCCCTACTATGGCTTTATTCGCCTGTACAGACATTCCCATTTCCTGAGCTACCATGCGGCTCATAGCAGTAAGTTGCTGTGTTTTTATGTTTGTGGAAAGGTGCAGTGCCGGGTGTTGTCTAAGTATCATCACTACTTCTTCAAGGGCTGTATTTCCGGCACGCTCGCCTATTCCGTTAATAGTACATTCTATTTGCCTTGCACCGTTAATAACACCTGCAATGGCATTGGCTGTAGCCAAACCAAGGTCGTTATGGCAGTGGCACGAAAGCTTTACTTTTTCTATACCCACAACATGCTCTGTAAGGTATTTTATTTTGGCTCCGTATTCATCCGGAAGGCAGTAACCGGTAGTATCAGGAATATTCAGTACGGTAGCCCCTGCCTTAACTACGGCAGTACAAACTTCAGCCAAAAAAGCATTGTCTGTACGCCCAGCATCTTCTGCATAAAACTCCACATCTGATGTAAAGTTACGCGCAAATTTAACCGCTTCAACTGCCTGTTCTATAATCCTTTCACGTGTTGAATTAAACTTATGCTTTATGTGCGAATCAGACGTGCCTATTCCGGTATGTATACGCGGACGTTTGGCATGTTTTAATGCCTGGGCAGCAACCTCAATATCATTTTTTACCGCCCGGCTAAGTCCGCAAACCGCAGCATTTTTTACGAGCTTGGCAATTTCTTCAACCGACTGAAAGTCGCCCGGACTTGAAACCGGGAAACCTGCTTCAATAATATCTACCCCGAGGTTATCCAATGCATCGGCTATTTTTAGTTTTTGTGCCGTATTCAATTTACATCCAGGGACCTGCTCGCCGTCGCGCAGCGTGGTGTCGAAAATGTCAATATGCTCAGTATTCATAGTCTTTCGTGGTTTAACTATTGCTAAAGTAACCAACCTAAGTACAAGCGCTTTTATATTAAAAACCTATTTACGACATCCAATGCAGTATTTAAAACTTTATATTTTTGATTTTCAATGTTTTAAATACTATATTTTTATGTTATCCAAAATTAATATGCATTCATAATAATTAACAGACATTATCGTTTTTTGGTTATATTTGATGGAGATTGATGTGATGACAAATGAAAAATCGTAACCAGCTTACAGATAACCTTTTTATATTGATTAAGTCGCTTTCCGCCTCAGAAAAGCGGCAGTTTTCGTTATTTGTAAACCGCTTACAAGCCAATAATGACAGTAAGTTCCTAAATCTTTTTAAAGTACTGTCAGCCCAAAAAGAATACGATGAGGCTGCGCTGCTGAAAGCTACAAAAATCAGTAAGGAGCAACTAAGCAACGTTAAGGCGCACCTTTACCACCAGATACTGACCAGCCTGCGCCTTAACCCCAGTAAACGTAACATACCCTTACAACTCCGCGAGCAGTTCGACTTTGCCATGATACTATACCGTAAGGGCTTGTACCAGCAATGTTTGAAGCTGTTGGATAAACTAAAAAGCCAGGCGCTAATGTACGAGGAAAAAAACCTTGGCTACGAAATCCTAGATCTGGAAAAAATTATAGAATCGCAATACATTACACGAAGCCGCAGCAATCGTGCCGATATACTTATCGACCAGACGAATGAGCTTACTTACCTGAACAACATAGCGAGCCAGCTGAGCAGCCTGGCACTGGATATGTACAACATTTTCCTGAAAAATGGCTATGCCCGTACCGATGAGGAAGCACAGGCTGTATCGCGCCACTTTTTTAAGCACCTGCCCGAATATGATGCCGAAAAACTGGGCTTTCGCGAAAAGCTATGGCTGTACCAGTCGTACCTTTGGTTCAGTTTCATTACGCAGGATTTCATTGCCTGTTACCGCTACGCCACACGCTGGGTAGGTTTATTTGAAAAGAACCCGCACCTGATTACTGTACACCCGGTTTTTTACATTAAAGGCAATCACTACGTGCTGGAATCATTATACTACCTGAACCGTGTGGAGCAGTTTGAAAAGGCACTGGATCGTTTTGAAGAAATACTGGGCAGTGAACCCATACCCGAAGACGACAACATAATTGTATTGTCATTCTTGTATGTATATGCCAACAAGCTGAACCTGCGTTTTATGCGGGCGCAGTTTAGCGGCGGTGAGGAACTGCTGGAAACCATCCACAAAAAACTCGACCGTTACAAGGACAAAATAGACGACCACCATGTTATGGTGCTATACTATAAAATAGCGTGCTATCATTTTGGTACGCAGGAATATACCAAGTGTATTTTTTACCTGAAGAAAATCATCAACAGTAAAACGACCCAGATACGCGAAGACCTGATGTGCTTTGCCCATATGCTGAACCTTGCCGCACACTACCAGGCCGGTCTTGATTACAGGCTGGAAGCACTAATACGCACCACGTACAACTTCCTGATTAAAATGAACGACCTGCACGGTGTACAACGGGCAGTTATCGATTTCCTGAAAGGATTGTCCAATGTTTCGCCGCTGCTTATAAAACGCCGTTTTATAGAGCTGCTTGAAACCCTGAAGAAGTTTGAAAAAGACCCGTTTGAGCGCCGTGCATTCCTCTACCTGGATCTTATTTCGTGGTTGGAAAGTAATATATACAACAAACCCATAGCGCAGGTTATTGGTGAAAAAGTAGCGAAACGACAGGCGGAATCTTAGGTACCTCTCTTCCATGTCGAACGCAGCGCAGCGGAGTTGTGACATCTGTTAACGAATCAACTTGATACATGAGATTTCTCGGCCCCACTAGGTTTCGCTCGAAATGGAACACAGTCATCCTGGTATTAAAAATCCCGTTCCACTTTCGCGAAACGGGATTAACAATCTATAAGGTAATTTAAACGAGACTCTTATTTAACAGGCTCAATACCCTGGTGTGTAGGTACAGTAGGTTTGATGCTACCATCGGCATTAAACTCCAGCTTGTCGATACATACCTCACGGTGGAAGCCGGCTGCATCGCCCATGGTAATGCCCTTAGGGTATGGGAACCTGTGGTACACAATATACCATTCATCCTTACCCGGCAATTGCAGAACCGAATGGTGGCCTGTACCATAAATACCAGCATAGGCATCTTTACTCAGCACCAGGTTTTCAGTTGGCAATGTCCATGGACCCAGCGGTGATTTAGAAGTTGCATAATGCACTTGGTAATCAGGGCTGCGGGTGTCGTTTTCAGACCAAGTAAGGTAATACGTACCCTTACGGTAAAATACATACGTACCCTCGTTGTAACTTTTTGTAGGCGTAATAACCTTAACTGTTTCGGGCTTAATGGTAACCATGTCATTGTTAAGTTCGGCTACAGCACAGTAACCGTTACCCCAATACAGGTAAAACTTACCGCTTACCGGGTCGTGAAACACGTCAGGGTCTATCTCCTGGCCGCCTTTTTGCCCTTCCGGACGTGTAGCTACAATAGGTTTACCACTGTCTTTAAACGGCCCCGTAGGATTGTCAGACACAGCAACACCTATTTTCTGTGCCGCAGTAAAGTAGTAGTAATATTTGTACTGGCCTTTTTTTACTTCCTTCTCAATAATACATGGCGCCCACGCATTGCGGTCGGCCCAGGTTACATCTTTACCCAGTGTAATGATTTTACCTTCGTCTTTCCAGTCTACAAGATTTGTAGATGAAAACGTCTTGAAATACTTGCCCGACCACCCGTCGAAACCATCGCTGGTTGGGTACAGGTAGTATTTTTTTGTCTTATTAGAATACAAAATCTCAGGGTCGGCATAGTACCCCTCCAGCACCGGGTTGTTGTTTAGGTGTGGTAGTTTAGCAGGAGTACCCCATTTAGCCAGCAATCTTTTTAGCTCTGTTCGGGTAATCGGCATTACCGTACCGTGACGCGGATTAAAGTCCATACTGATTTCGTTGTCAATCAAAGAAAAATGCTCCAGGTCGGTACTTTTGGTAAACTGGTATTTACCTTTCATGTACACATCATACATCAGTATATAGGTGTCAGAATTATTCAGTTTAAACACCCCTGCTCCTTCTACACTTTCTGTAGTTTGTTGCAGGTACTCGTCTTTCTCTGCCCAAATACCTGATGTAAGGTTTGTTGTTGTAGCTACCTTAATACCGTTAGTACCACCTTCGGTTTTATAAAACAAATGGTACATACCGTCTTTTTCTATAATATCACCATCAATGCAAGCCCTGCCCGATTTTGGTTTAAAAAGTACTTTTGGTGCACTCTCTAAGGCTGTAAAATCAGCATTGGCATAGGCGTAGTAAATAATATCCGGGCCATTGCCGTGCTGCATGGAAAAATATACCATGTATTTATTGGCTGCCTTATCAAAGATGGTCTGTGGTGCCCACACGCGTTTCAGGTCGTCGTTACCGGGATAGGTTTTCTGGATGTTTACAACAGAAGACGTCCAGTTAATAAGGTCGGCAGACTTTAGCAAAACCATAGCACGGTTGCTGTCCCAGCCTTTATTAGAGGTCATATCGGTAACCACCATACGGAAAACACCATCTGGGCCACGCATAATGTGTGGGTCGCGCACACCACCGGTAGAGCTGATTTTTTTGGAATCAATGACCGGGTTGTTATTGTTCAATGCATAAAAATGGTAACCATCAAGGCTTACCCCGAAGCGTATGGCTTCTTCTTCTACAGTATTTCCTGTAAAATAAGTAAACAAATAGGCCACCTCGTCCTTAGGCCTGCTATCTGTTTGTGCAGCAGCAGGCATAGATAAGGTTACTAGTGAAAGTAGGCTAAAAATTATTTTCTTCATAAATTACTTTACGGTAATAGTAGTTTCTACTGGTTTCAGCCAAGGACTTGTAAATTTGACGTTTATCGTACCTGCCTCACCCGTTGACTGAATGTATGCCAATATATGACCGTGCAGTACACGCTGTACATTGTCAGTATAATCAGTCATATCAGTATTGTTACCGGCTTCAAGCCCCAGTAATTTACCGGATCCACTAACGGTACAGGTTACTTCATTATCAGACAGCATTACAGGAATACCATCTTCGTCAACCACCTGCAGCAATACCTGCGCCACGCCTTTATCTTTACTAACGATAATACCTTTTTGCTTAACTAGCAAAGCAGCAGGTTGCTTAGACGAGTTGATAGCATAACGGCTTACCTCTTTTCCGTTGTTATCAAGGCCGATAACCTCAAGTTTACCGGCTTTAAAAGGTACATCCCAAACGATAATTCCTGTTTTTTCGTCGTACGCTTTTACATCACCTACCTGCTTACCGTTAAGCTCCAGGCGGGCTTTGGCAGCGTTAGTATAGGCTACTACACGTATATTTTGCCCATCTTCATAGTTCCATACATCCCATGCATCTTTAGATGGCTGTCTTTCATGGTTTGGCGTTGGGTAAGTACCAATATAGGACATTGGCTTATCCGACCAAAGCGATTGGCGGAAATACCCACGGGGCTTTATTTGTCCGGCAAAATCTACCAGGCCGGAGTAGAACCCGCGCGATGGCCATGCCCCAGATTCACCAAGATAGTCTATACCCGTCCAGATGAACTGGCCAAAGATGTGCTCGTTGTTTTTAACAGCCAGCCAAGGCTCCAGGTCGTGTACGGTTTCACTACCGTAAATAACGCGCTTAGGGAATTTTTTATGGTCTGATATATACTTACTTTCAGTATAGTTGTAGCCTGTTACATCAATAACAAAAGGATATTCGGTTTCGTTACTCATGGCTACACCGGCAAGGCCTGCTGTGGTAACACGTGATTTATCAAATTTCTTAACTACCGCAACGAGTTTTTTAGCAATTCCACCAAGTCGCATGGCATCGGGGGCGTCTTTTTTGTAGCCACCGTAAGCAGGTTGGCCAAAGCCGTCTTTGCCACCATCAAGTACAGGGTGCGAATAAGGATCATTAGGATAATCTACCTCGTTACCGATACTCCATCCCCAAACCGAAAGGTGGTTACGGTCGCGGCGCACCATATCTTCAAGGTCTTTCTCTGCCCAGTCGGCAAAAATATCATAAGACCCCTGGAAGCCCGGCGTGCCAACGTTCCAGCCGGTTAACCACTTACGCTTAGGATATTCCCATTCGTCGTAGGCTTCGTTTAGTACTAATATACCTAACTCATCGCACAGTTCATAGAATATAGGAGCCTGTGGATTATGGCTGGTACGTATAGCGTTTACCCCTATATTTTTAAGGGTTTGCAGCCTGGTTTTCCAAACTTCATCCGGCACAGCAGATCCAAGTACACCTGCATCATGGTGAAGGCATACACCTTTCATTTTCATCCACTCGCCGTTTAGCGCAAAACCTTTATCAGGGTCGAATGTAAACGTACGGAAACCCGTTTGGGTAGCCGTGGCGTCTATCTGCTTACCGTCTTTAAGTACAGTAGTTTTTAAGGTATACAGGTTAGGGTTATTCAAATCCCAAAGCAGCGGGTTGCTCACTTTAAGCTGGGTAGCTACCTTATCTTTTGCATTGGCAGCAACGCTCAGCTTTTGCGAGTTTTTTGCTACTACTTTACCGTTTTTATCTACAAGCTCATTTACTACGGTAACACCCGATTTTTTATCAAGGCCGTTCTCTACTTCAACTTCAACATTCAGTAGTCCAGACTTTCCTTTAACCTCAGGATAGGTATATACACCCCATTGGTTAATGTGTACGGGGTTTGCGTATACTACAAATACATCGCGATATATGCCCGAACCTGTATACCAGCGTGAGTCGGCACTTTGGCTATGGTCTACACGCACAGCAATGGTGTTATCTCCACCAAAGTTTATATACGGGGTAGCATCATAGCTAAATGAAACATAACCGTTAGGGCGTTTTCCCAGTGAATGCCCGTTAATAAACACTTCGCTACGGTTGTATACACCTTCAAAATACAGGTATACCTTTTCGCCTTTTTTAGCAGCCGGTACATTAAGGCTTTTACGGTACCACCCTATTCCTCCAGGCAGGTAACCGGTACAGCTTGCCAGCGTGGGGCTTAGCTGTCCTTTTATGCTCCAGTCATGCGGAAGATTAAGCGTTTGCCAGTCGGTATCAGCATAAGAAACTTCCTTAGCTTCCTGCTTGTCTTCCAGTGCAAATTTCCAGTTATCGTTTATTTTTTGTGGTTGGCCAAATGAAACCTGCCCTACTGCAGCCATCCAGGTTGCGTTTAATGCGGCAAGTAAAAATTTTGTTGTAGTATTCACTCTTATTGGCATTTTTGATTGTGCTGTTGTTAATTCCTTTTTCCTCATTATTGTGTTTTACAACCCTCCGGTTGTAATGGTAATAATACTGCGTGCAGGCAATGTTATTGCTTCGCCATCAGTAAGGTTTTGCATTTGCAATTCCTTGTCAGATGATGTTATATATCCTTTTAAGCCTGTAAGGCTTCTAGTTCCTTTTTTTAATGTAAAGCTTACCGGTTGTGCCGATGAATTTATTACGACTGTAACCAACTTACCTGTAGCCGGGTCTTTATACGCTGAATACAGGAAGTTTTCATTTGAACTATCGCCTTTAGAGCTGCTTATTTTCACCCTTTGGTAACCCGGCCTTATAAATCGGCTGTAGTTACCCAGTGCCCATAGCATTTTACTTTTATAGTAATTACCATCCGTCTTTTCTTTATCAATATAAATAAGACCGTCTTTATAATCATATGGTGAAATTGCAAGCCACCAGTGCCAGGCTGTAGCATTTGCTACTGATAAGTCGGCATGTATTACCTTGGCAAGGTATAATGCGGGATTTATTCCTAAATCACGACCATTTCCATTGATTTCCCCAGCGTTATCACCAAGTATACAATATTCTGACATCCAGTATTTAAGTCCGCTTACCTGACTCACAGCCGATGCAAGCTGCTGCCTCTGGCTCACCATAGTAGCAAAAGGCGAAGTGGTAAAATAACTGTGCCCTGCAATTTTTGGTTCTACTTTAGAAAGGTTACCTACATAATTAGCCGAACCCGCAGTAAAGAAATCTTTTATCTGGTCGGCACGGCCGGGCCTGTTACCTACTTCGTATAAATAATTTATTTGTCCGGCTTCACCAAGACTAATGGTAGCATTAAGGTTACTGTCTTCTATTTTCTGGTTAAGCAGTGTAGTAATACTGGCTATTTCGTTGTTATAAAACGGTGTCCCTTCCTGTCCGCCATCGTTCCAGTCCCATTGCGGTTCGTTCATAGGGCTTATATAATTTGGCATCAGCCCTTTCGTTTGCAGTCCTTGTGCTACAGCTACAAGATAATCGGCATAAGCGCTATATTTATCTGAAGCAAGATTTGAAATAATGGTTCCTGAACTGGCAAACGCCTTACCGTTTCTTGTTATTGAAACCGGTGGGCTATTAGGAAAAATAAGCAACTTGTCTACCCCACGTGATTTTGCCGCCTGGGCAAACCATACTTGTCCCTGTTGTTTGTCCCAATTATAAGTGCCATCGGAATTAAGAAAGGATTCTGCCCTGCGCCATTCATCACCTATTCCACTTGCTGCACCCTGTTCGGCACTACCTGCGCCTACATTAAACCTCCATATAGAAAGCCCTATACCCAGTGGATTTCCTGAAGCATCGTTTTGTGTACTGAACAGCAGGTCGGCAATTGCGTTTTTCTTTGAATCTGGCCAATTGCCCACAAACTGACAAGACCACGCGTCGGATGCACCGAAGTGTTCCATTGTTTGGTACGTCGTGGCATCATCTATGGTTAAGGTTATACCTTGTTCGGGTTGTGATGTGCCGGTATCTTTTCCGCCATCATTGCTGCAGGCTGCATAACACACGGAGAGCAAGCTGGCAAATAAGCGGCTGTATATTTTATTATTTGTCATAGTATTTTTAGTAGTAGCCTATAATGGTATAAAAGCCGGAGGTATAGTAGCTATACCTCCGGCTAAAAACCCTATAAAAAATTAATAGCCTGGATTTTGTTCCAGCTGGTTGTTAGATGCCTGGATTTCAGTCCTAGGTATCGGTAGCCAGTAATGCTTGGTTTGGAAACTCTTACCAGTAAGCGCAGTTTTACGGGTATAGGTAAGTGAACCATCTGAATTTTTAGTAACATCCATACCGTAAGCAGGAGTGTTTTCTATTTCATCGGCAATCATCCAACGCCTAACATCGTAAAAACGGTGCTCTTCAAAAGCAAGTTCTATACGACGCTCATGACGAATTTTATCACGCATATCGCTCTGAGATAATCCTGTAGGAAGATCCGGCATACCTGCACGCTCCCTGATTGCATTAATAGCCGCATAAACTGACGCGTCAGGACCTACTGCTTCGTTTTGTGCTTCTGCATAGTTTAGCAGTACTTCACCGTAACGGATGTAAATCCAGTTTTGAACACCTGCTATACCCCACGGGTTAATAATAGGAAGATCATCACGAAGGAATTTCCTTAGGTAATAGCCACTCTTTGTAGTGTTCCAGTTACTTGGTCCGTCCTGACTATCAAGACCTCCCGGGCGGAACGTTTCTACATTGCGTTCCCTGTAAGCAGCTCCGTTAAACAAAATTGTCTGGTAAAAACGTGGATCACGGTTATCGTATGGAGCAGCCGCTTGTGTTGGGTTATCCCAACTAAAGGTAGAACCATCAGCCATTTCATAATCGTCAACAAGGTTTTGCAATGGTACATTTCCACCCCAACCGCCATAGCCATTAGGACCGTTAGCAATTTCAAGCGCAAGGTGAAGTGCAGTAAGGTTATAAAATCTTGCAAAAATATACTCTGAGTTACTCCCTTCTGTAGTAAACAGTTTGTCATAGCCACCTTGATATAAGCTATAGGTACCTAAATCCATAACCGCCTTGTTAGCAGCTGCAGCTTCGGCCCATTTCTGAGTATTGCTGGCGCCATCGTTATACAGTGGGCTTGCTGCATATAACAGTAGCCTTGCTTTGAGAGCCATAGCAGCACCTTTTGTAGCACGCCCTTCACCATACTCGTTACTGTTAGATGACGGTAAACCGGCTATAGCTTCATCAAGTTGGGCTACAGTATAGTCTACACCTTCTTGTATAGGGCGGCGATCAAAGAAAAACGGATCCTGAAGGTTATCATTCAGCTGCGACACACGGTCTCCAATCAATACTACCTTACCATAGTTCCTTATCAAATCAAGATAACGGAATGCCCTGATAAATTTAAGCTCGGCAATTAGCCTGTTTGTACGGGTATCACTCATACCCACTTCATTTATCCTTTCAAGAGCATAATTTATTTCACGGATGCTTCGGTAACTCCTTGCCCAAAGTGTACCTGCTATACCAAGGTTTTCGGGCGAAAGACCACCTTGTTGAATAATCCAGGTGTTATCGTCGTTGTTATAAATAGACTCGTCTGTAATAGAACTCCACATACCGTACTCAAAACCACGGCCAAAGCCAGGCTGGTTAGAGTCGCCTTCTTTATTACCAAGACGCACACCCACATAACGGTTTATAACGTAGTTTTCAAAAAGAGTAGAGTCAGAAAACACAGCCGCATCAGATAATACGCTTGTAGGCTCTACATCAAGAAAGTCTTTTTCACAGCCGGTAAGTATGGCTCCTAAAACCATAAAACCCACTACTGACTTCATTATATTTACTTTTTTCATAGTTTTTTTATTAGAATTGAACGTTGAAACCAAGGTTTATGATTTTCTGTTGCGGATAGAACTGACCGCTTTCGCTGTTTCCTTCCGGATCGTAATCTTTAACCTTGCTAATGGTAAACAAGTTAAACCCACTTGCGTATACCCTAAAGCTTGAAATACCATATTTACCAAGGATGTCTGATGGTAATGTATAACCAAGCTGTACGTTTTTAAGCCTTACAAATGAAGCATCATTTAGCCAGAAGTTGTTACGGTACTGACCACCGCTTACTGCAGATGAAGCACGGTCACTTACACGAGGATATGTTCCGTTTGTATTAGTAGGGCTCCAGCGGTTATCTGCCCAGCTGCTGTAGAAGTTACCTACAGTACCACTTTCAGGAAGCACATACTGGCTCACCTGAGTCTGTCCATAGAAAACTACTGATAAGTCGAAGTTTTTGTAGCTTGCATCGGCAACAAGGCCAAAAGTCATTTGAGGTATGTTACCATATTTAGAGCGAGTCATGTCGTCAGCTGTGATTTGACCGTCACCATTTACATCCCTGTAAATAAGGTCTCCTGGTTGAGCTCCAGTAACGTGAGGCGTGTTAGCCACCTGGTCATCTGTTTGGAAGATGCCTATGGCATCATATAACAGGTAAGTTCCATAAGGATTTCCTGTCTGCTTTTGGTAATCAAGTACACCCGATGCTTCGTCAATATAAACTACTTTATTTTTTGCATACGTAAAGTTACCCGATACACCCCAACTGAAATCACCTTGCTTGCTGTAGCCTAAAGTGGCTTCAATACCTGAACTTTTCATTTCACCGATGTTTTCAGAAGGTACAAGAGGATCTGACCCATATGGGTTAACTATACCTGTAGAACCCGGAATTGAAGCGCTCCTTGCCCAAAGTATCTTAGTCCTGTCCTGTGTAAAATAGGTAACCTCAGTTGACCAGTTTTTAAGAAAACGGGCATTAATACCTAAGTCAACTTTTGTTGCCCTCTCCCATGTAATACCTGGGTTAGCAAGTTTAGTAAGGTCTACACCCGAAGTTAGTACACCTCCTACTACATAACGGTTGTTAAAACTGTAGTTATCATAGAATTGGAATGCCCCCGTATTATCATTACCCAGTTGTCCCCATGAACCACGGATTTTAAGGTCGTCAAAGAATTTTACGTTGTCTGCAAACCAGTTTTCTTTAGAAATACGGTAACCCGCAGATACCGATGGGAAGAAACCGTAACGGCTACCACTTGGGAAGTTTGATGAACCATCAACCCTCATTTGCAAATCTAACAGGTACTTTTCAGAAAAGTTATAGGCTAAACGGCTTATAATACTTTGCCTTGTAAAGTTGTAACTGCTACCCCAGTTACCATAGTCTGTAGCAGCTGCGCCACCCTGGCTTAGCTCAGGTGTTTCTACTGTAGGGAAATGCCTTCTTGATGCTCCAAAAGTATGAGTGTTAGTTTCACTTTGCTCATAACCAACAAAAGAATCAACATTGTGATTACCAAACTGGCGCTTAAAGTTTAGTTTAATGTTATAAACCTCCATGTTTTGGTTATACTGTTGCTCTGATAGTGTTGCTTGTTCATCACTACCTCCTACAATAGTAGCAGTATAAACACCTGTATCCTGATTATAATCGTAAACGTTATAAGGTTTAGAGAACGTTTTAGAATAGCTTTGGCTCACGTCTGACGACATAAATCCATCTACTGATAAGCCTTTAAGGAAGCCAAAATCGTAGCTTGCCCTAAGTATACCATTAAATACATAAGTTGGGTTCTCGGTGAGACCACCTATACCTGTAGCCATAAGTACAGGGTTATTGTACTCTATACCCGAAGTAGGCGAACCATCAGGGTTATATGCTGCCACGGTAGGATATGCCCTGTAAATACTACGGAAAATATTACCGGCACTTGCTACAGGATATACCCTGTCCTCTTTACGTCCCGAAAGTGAAACACCAACTTTAAATCGGTCACTTACGTTAGTATCAATATTGGTCCTTACGTTATACTGGTCATAGTGAGTAGCACCATTACGGTATATACCTTCCTGAGAAAGTTTACCTAATGAGAAAAAATAACTGGTATTTTCGCTACCTCCCTGTACGTTAAGATTATGTTGGCTCTGAAGTGAGTGTTTCTTCAAGGTTTCTTTAGCCCAGTCAGTATTTGGGTGGCCTACAGGATCTGATCCGTCACGGAATTGCTGTATATCTTCTTCTGTATATGCGTGGTTTAATCCGTAAGAGTGGTTATTATAATAATCAATTTCGTTAAGTATCTGTGCATAGGTAGCAGCATCGGCCATTTTAGGCAGCCTTGTAGGCGAAGAAATACCTTGGTCAAAGTTATAACTAACCTGCATTCTGCTTCCTTTCTTACCTTTCTTAGTAGTAACAAGGATTACACCGTTTGCCGCACGGCTACCGTAAATAGCCGCCGAAGCATCTTTAAGCACGGTAATACTTTCTATCTCTTGTGGGTTAAGCCTGTTAAGTCCACCTACCTGGCCTGGTACACCATCTACAACAACCAGTACATCACTACCATTCATTGAGTTAATACCACGAATGGTGATACTTGAATCATCATAACCCGGCTCACCGGCACGGTTACTGGCTATAACCCCCGATACACGCCCCGCAAAACCGTTTGATACGTTTACCGCAGGGCTTTTTGTAAGTTGCTTACCATCAATTTCAGAAATAGATCCGGTAACGGTAGCTTTTTTCTTAACGCCATAACCTACAACTACTACTTCGTCAAGCTCCTGGTTATCTTCTGCAAGAGTAACATTTATGTTACTTTGACCGTTTACGGCTATTTCCTGGGTTTTAAATCCCACACTGCTTATTACAAGCACTGCATCCGAAGACGCTGCCGGTATTTCAAAATTACCGTCAAGGTCTGTGCTTACAACTACAGTTGTTCCTTTTACCATAACGGTAGCACCCGGTACAGGAAGACCGTCTGCCGATGTTACTTTACCTTTTACGGTAGCCTGTAACCAAGATTTGCTGTACGCACCAGATAGCGGTGTAGCAGCTTTAAGGGTTCCGGCTGTTAAACTCATGCACATGAGCAGCAGCATCTGCCCCCGTACACTGTTTTTAGATTTTAAAAGCGTAGTGTTTTTCATAAATACTATTTGTTTAAGGAGATCCCCCGCTTTTTGTTTAAGGGAATTTGAGGTTTAGTTTTAAAGGTTAATTTAATTTATCAAATAATAATCGTGTTTTACTTTAGTCATGAGCTTTATATTTTGGTTTAAATGTTAGTGCAAATACAAAATCGAGGTTTTTCATCTTAAATAAAACCTGCCTGCAGCAAACTCACTAACACTGCAGGCAGGTGTAAAAAACCAAATATTAACTCCAAACTTTATCTTTCAAACAGGATATTCCTGTCTTATTCTATATGTAGATGTTTCAATGAACTTAATCAGGATTACAATAGCTTTTAATAAACTTAAACGTTATAGTAACCTGATTCATTAGCAAAGTAAGGGGGGTAAAAAGACATTTTAAGTAGGTAAAATTGAAAATAACGGGGGGTAAATTCGCAATTAAATATTTTTTAAACACTAAAAATCAACATATTACACTTTAAACATTATTTAACAGGTAAATTAGTGTTCAAAAAACACATAAAAACAGAAAACGTTTTCGTTGCTTAATACATTTTTCTTTCTCGAAAAAGTAATCACAACGAAAACGTGGCTGATATAACAAAACAATTATTTTACAATATTATGATCGCGATTAAATGAATCTTTATAACGCTTAATATATTCAGAAGGTGTCATGCCGAACAGTTTTACAAACTGCTGTCGGAAATATTGCTGATCCTCAAAGCCTACCTGAATTGCCGCCTGGGCTATATTCATGTTTTCAGTAAGCATTAATAGCGCTGCACGACGAAGCCTTACCGAACGTATGAAAGCATTTAATGTTTGCCCTGTAATTAGCTTTATTTTATCATAAAGGCTGCGGTGGCTCATACCCATTTGCTGCGCAAAGGTTTTAATATTAAAATCTGCATTATCCAGGTTTACCTCTATTATGTCTATGCATTTTTTTATAAAATCACGGTATTCTGCCGGAACCTTATTATCATCTCTGGAGGTAATACCATCCAGGAAGTACGACTTAAGGTTGTTCCTGCTTTTAAGAAGAGTTTCTACCCTTGCAAGAAGAATATCGCTGTCAAATGGTTTGGTAATATAATCGTCGGCTCCTTCAGAGATACCTTTAAGATGTATCTCCGGGCTCGATGTAGCAGTAAGCAATATAACAGGAAGGTGATTTAACTCAGGTGTTTCCTTTATTTTACGACACAGCTCCAGTCCATCCATTTCATCCATAGATATATCACTTATAATAATATCCGGGCGTTTGTTTTTGGCTGTTTCATAACCACTTACACCGTTTTCAGCAGTAAAAACAATATAGGATGCAGAAAATAAATTGCTTAAATAGCTACGTATTTCTACATTATCATCTACTATCAGCACCGATTTCTTATCAGTAACAATTTCCTTTTCGGGTAATGGAACTGTATCTTTTACAGGGATTTCGTCTGATGCTGCTATTGCATCACCCAACAATTCTTCAACAAGTTCAGACATTTTAGGGCTTATGGCACTAATTGGCATATCTGCAAAATGTTCATACCCTTTAAGGAAACTCAGGGTGAATATACTCCCCTGCCCCTGTACACTATGACAACTTACATTTCCGTGATGTTTTTCGGTAAAATGTTTTACCACAAAAAGCCCGATACCAAAACCACTGCCCGCCACCGGCTTGCTGTTTACCCTACGGAATTTTTCAAAGATATGCGGCAGGTCGGCTTCATTAATACCACAACCTGTATCACTAATGCTTACTTCGGCATGGCTGTTATGGGCTACAAGCTTAAAAGTAATGGTACCTCCGTTAGTGGTATGTTTAAATGCATTTGACGTCAGGTTAAACAATGCAATTTCTATTTTTTCGTAATCACCAAAAATCTCGGTCTTCTTTTTGGGTATATCCAGTACAAAATCAATCCCTTGTTCGCGAGCCTGGTTTACAAAACACTGATATACTTCGTTACATAAATGATTGAGGTTTATGGCCGAAATTTTCAGCATATCGGCATCACTTTCCGCCTTGCGGAATAATAGCAGCTGATCTACAAGGCTTAGCAACCTTCGTGAATTTCTATGAGCAACCGCAAGGTCATTACTTAAGTCAGGATTCTCATCGAGAGGTTTCTTTACTGCCCTGCGCAGCGGATTTATAATAAGAGATAATGGCGTACGGAATTCATGTGAAATATAAGTGAACATTTCCATTTGTTTCTCAGCCATTTCTTTTTCTTTACGGCTTTCCAGTTGAGCAAGCTTCACCTTATATCGCATTTGCTCTTTGTTTTTATTGTAACGGATATAAGCATATATAATTCCCATAGCCATAGCAGCATACAATATATATGCCCACCAACTACGGTACCACGGTGGCAATACTGTTATATATAATAATGAGGCGGGTGTATTCCATGTGCCGTTTATATTTTTAGTTTTTACCTTAAATACATAATCACCTTCAATCAGGCGTGTATAATTGGCACGACGACTGTTTCCAACGTAATTCCAATGTTCGTCCCAACCTTCAAGAAAATAGGCGTAACTTACTTTATCGCTGTTGTTAAAGTCCGGCTCAACAAAATCAATAGAAAGAGTCGTTTGGTCAAACGGTATTTTTATTTCACGTATTTGTCCTTGCTTTGTACCTTCTACAAAATCAAGGCTTTTTTCTATTGCCTTATTATTTATAGATAATCCGGCAAGCAGTATATTATTTTCAGGTTTACTTTCTTTAATTCGTTCAGGCCTAAAACTGTTAAATCCCCTAATACCACCAAATAAAAATTCTCCTGAAGATAATTTAAGTGCAGCATTAAAACTAAACTGGTTACTTTGCAGCCCGTCGTTAACAGAAAAATTCATGAATAAACCGGCATCAGCGTCATAACGACTAAGGCCATTATAAGTGCTCATCCATAGATCGCCGTCTTTGTCCTCAAGTAAACGGAGTATGGTATTACCCGGTAGTCCTTCATTAGTAGAAAATCTCTTATATTTTCCTGTATTTCTATCAAATAAAAGCAAGCCCCCCTCTTGTGTACCTACCCAAAGGCGGTGTTTACTGTCTTCCAATACACTTCGTACAGGATAACCTATTTCGTATGCTTTATGCTTTCGGGTAGTAACATCTATACAATATAATGAGGTATAATTACCTCCCCATAGCTTACCATCTGCGGTTTCTGCAAGGCATTGAAGATTCTTGATTTTTGGATCGAAAATTTCGAAAGCATTACTGCCGGTATTAAAACGATACAGGCAGCCTTCATTAGTAGCGCTGGCCCAAACATGTTTACGCGAATCTTCAAAAACAAGCCAAATATTTCTTTCGTTTTGCTTTGTAACCGGATTATAGCAGTTAAAATATTCTATTGTACCTGTTGAAGGATTAATACGATTTACCCCTCCTTTCCAGGTCGATATCCAAATACGATTGGCCTCATCATGCATTAACCCCGTAATAAAATTACTGGTAAGCTTGTATTTAGAGCCTAATGTTTTGTTATAATTGGTATATGTATTAGTATTTCGATTCCAATAGCGTAAACCGGCTCCATCTGTTCCTATCCAAAGATTTTTCTTTTCATCTTCACAAAATGAAAGTATAAAATTCTCTGCCAGCGTATTAGTATCATTCCCTTTATAGGTAATGGTAGAAAAACTGGTAGGATTAGCCCCTATAACGCTGATTCCTCCACGCAGAGAACCTATCCATTTATTGCCTGATCTGTCTTTATAAAGGCCATATACTACGTTACTTTTTATAACCGTTTGCGAATTTATTGTATTGTAAGATACAGCTTCTGTAGCCCCCTGCTCTAACGCAAAAAGACCACCTCCATCTGTAGCAATCATTAATAAACGATTATCCTGTAAAAGATTTGTAACACTGGTTTTGGGTAAATAATTACCAGAAAGCTTTTTATTTACTGCATTATAACTAAACAGCCCCTCATCGGTACCTATCCACAACAGGCCATTTTTATCAGAGAGCATACAATTTGCTCTTACATTAGTAAATAATTCCGGGGTAAGTTGTTTCTTTTTTATATCAAACCGACACAAGCCTGTATTACGTACAAAAACCCAACTAAAACCTTTATCAGATACCGGCTGAAGTGCCACCACATCGTAGTTATAAACAGACTTACCGTTTTTTTGTAATGCAACAGGAGTTCCTAAGGGCGAGTTTTCATTAAAATAGATTAGTCCATATTGCTGAGTTCCGGCAAGCATTCCATATTTTCCAAAGTTCTTTATCTGGTGAACATCTCCGTCCAATTGCTTCTTTTTACCTCCTGAAACAAACTGCAGTGGGGTAAAAATTTCGGTAGCCTGATTCAGCACACATCCGCCTTTAGAAGTCCCTATCCATATATTGTTCTGGTTATCTCCAGAAAGGCTGTAAACATTATTACTTATCAATGAAGATTCATCACCTAAACGGTTACGATAAACCTTAAACTCATAACCATCATAACGGTTAAGGCCATCATAGGTGCCTATCCACATAAAACCATTGGTATCCTGATGCAGTGTAAGTACCGAATTATTAGAGAGGCCCTGGGCAATATCATAGAAGGTTACAGGATATACCTGTGCACGCAACATTGGTACCCAATGAAGCATTAAAAAAATAAAAAATAAGCGCAATACCTTCATTTTATTTCAGGGTTAGCCTAATCGGCCGGGAAAAGATTGTACGTAGAGAGTTTAGTCCATGGCAAATTAACACTAATTTAAAGAAAACACAAAAAAACACCAATAAAAATATGTATCATTAATTTTTAAAGCTTATTTTTTGATATAAAAATTACTAAAACGTTTACTAAAACATATAACTCAACTAAAAACAACTAAAAAACTGATTAACAGTTTTTTAAATTAAAAAAAATCAAAAACACCCCGTTTAGTATACAATTTAACCTACCCTATTTTTCCATTTTACCATTGCTCGCTATATCGATGTAACGCATACATTTGCATACAATGCTATGTGCATAATCTTCTTTTAGAACCAAATCATTTTACATGAAAAAAATACTTCCGTTTACACTGCTGGCAGTAACTCAATTTTTGTTTGCCCAGCAAAACGAATGGGAAAATCCACAGCTTATAGACCGCAACAAGCTTGAGGCCCATCCGCAGTTTATCATTTATAAAAACGAAAAAGACGCTCAGGCAAATAAGCCTGAACTATCGCCGTGGTATAAGAGCCTTAACGGCACCTGGAAGTTTAACATAGTAAAAACTCCTGACCAGCGCCCGAAAGATTTTTATACTACAAACTTCAATGACAGTGCATGGAATGATATTAAAGTTCCTTCAAACTGGGAACTCCAGGGATTTGATATTCCTATTTATACTAATATAGTATATCCTTTTCCTAAAAACCCACCCTATATAGACAGTAAATATAACCCAGTGGGTACTTATCGAACTCATTTCAACGTACCAGACAACTGGGATAACAGAAATGTAGTACTACACTTTGGCTCTATTACAGGATATGCACGTATATTTCTTAATGGAAAAGAAGTAGGTATGACCAAAGCCAGTAAAACCGCCGCAGAATTCAGCCTGATGCATTTACTAAAAAAAGGAGACAATATACTTGCTGTCCAGGTATTCCGCTGGCACGACGGCAGCTATCTTGAAGACCAGGATTTTTGGCGTTTAAGTGGTATAGAGCGCGATGTATATCTTACAGCATTACCTACAAACACGGTTTGGGATTACCAGGTAAACGCAGGCCTTGATACAGCTTATAAAGATGGTTTACTTACTGCTAAAGTAGAACTGGAAAAGTTCAAAAAAATACCATCTGCCTTCAAGGTTACCTTTACTCTTACTGATACTGCAGGAAAACAGGTGTACACCGAAACTAAAAAAGTGGCGCCGGACGAACGTTCGGTAAACTTTAATACAACCATTAAAGATGTACAAAAGTGGAGTGATGAAACACCTACCCTATACCGCTATACAATAACCTGGGATGGAGAAAAAGGTGAAACCGATGTTATAAGTGGCCGTACCGGTTTCCGTAAGGTGGAAATTAAAGATGCCCAGCTTATGGTAAACGGCAAACCTGTTCTGGTAAATGGTGTAAACATACATGAGCACGACCCTATAAATGGCCATGCCCCCAATCGTGAACTGATGATGAAGGATTTGGCATTAATGAAACAAAACAACATTAATACCATACGCATGTGCCACTACCCGCACGACCCGTACTTTTACGACTTGTGCGATGAATATGGATTTTATGTTGTAGATGAAGCAAACATAGAAACACACGCTATGGGCGCCGAGCTGCAAAACCCTTTTGATAAGAGCAAGCACCCAGCCTACCTGCCCGAATGGGGCAAAGCGCACCACGACCGTATAGAACGTATGGTGGAAACAGACAAAAACCACCCAAGCATTATTGTGTGGAGTATGGGTAATGAATGTGGTAATGGTCAAAACTTTGTTGATGCGTACAAATGGCTAAAGGAGCGCGATAACAGTCGCCCGATTATGTTTGAGCAGGCAGGAGAAAATGCCAATACCGATATTGTAGCACCTATGTATCCTTCTATACAATACATGAAGGAATATGCTGCAAGCAACAAAACCCGTCCGTTTATTATGTGCGAATACAGCCATGCCATGGGTAACAGTAACGGTAACTTCCAGGAATATTATGATATTATGGCTACAAGCCCTAAAATGCAGGGCGGCTGTATATGGGACTGGGTAGACCAGGGTATTACCACGCATGATGATAAAGGAGTGGAATATCTTGCCTACGGTGGAGACCTGGGCAGTAAAGACCTTCATAATGATGAAAACTTCTGTGCAAACGGATTAGTGAACGCTAACCGTATTCCGCATCCGGGGCTTATAGAAGTAAAAAAAGTATACCAGGACATTGCTTTTAGCCTTAGCGGTAAAGCACTTACCGTTAAAAACATGTACAAGTTTATAGATCTTTCGGGCTTTAACTTTAAGTGGGAACTACTTAAGGACGGTAAAAAAGTAACAGAAGGTGTCTTTGGGCTAAATACAGCTGCGGGTATGGCTGCTACTGTGCCACTAAATTACACTACTGATAGCTCAGGCGAATATTACCTAAGCGTATATGCATATACAAATAAGGCTACAGACCTTGTACCTCAGGGGCACGAACAGGCACGTGAGCAGTTTAAACTAAGTGGTGATTATTTTATTACCATAAAAGCAGAACCAAAAGGAAAGCTTACTGTAAAACAGAAAAAAGATATACTTACGTTTGAAGCCAATGGTATTACCGGAAGTTTTGATGTAAAGAAAGGTAACTTTACCAGCTACAAACACAAGGAAGATACTGCAGAAGTAATTAGTGCCTTCCCTACCCCTTATTTTTGGCGCGCCCCTACCGATAATGACTTTGGTAGCCAGGAACAAAAGAAACTGTCTGTATGGCGCTTTGCACACAAAAACCCTACTGTACAAAGTGTTACTATAGGCAAAAAGACGGATGCAGGCCAACCCATAGAAGTTAAGTACGTGCTTAACGATGCAAAAGCTCCGTACACAGTAAACTACCTGATTAAAACAGATGGTAGTATTAAGGTTACTGCAAGCCTGGATAAAACAGGACTTCAATTACCTGAACTGCCGCGCTTTGGTATGCGTGCAGAACTTCCGGGTAGCTTTGAAAATCTTGACTATTATGGCCGTGGACCTATAGAAAACTATAGCGACCGTAATACCGCAGCTTTCATAGGCGAGTATAACGATAAAGTTGCAAACCAATTTACCTGGACGTACATACGTCCGCAGGAAAGCGGTTATAAAACCGATGCGCGCTGGATATCACTTACGGATAATAGCGGTAAAGGTATTATAGTAACCGGTAATCAACCATTAAGTTTCAGTGCATTAAATGTAAGCACAGAGAGCATAGACCCGGGTGAGAAAAAGAATCAAAAACACACCAATGATGTTCACCCTGAAGACAAGGTATACTTCCAGATAGACCTTGCACAGCGTGGTGTTGGAGGTGACAACAGTTGGGGTGCACTCCCGCATGACCAATACAGGCTTATGGCAGACAAGTATAGCTACACTTATACTATCAGCCTAAAATAACCCTCTCCATAATTTCCCAATACGCAAAAGGGTTGCCTCATAAAAAGGCAACCCTTTGCATTTTATGTTAACAAGTAAGAATTAAACGTATTGCTTTTGATATTTTAAGGGCGTAGTATCCATAACATCCTTAAAGCATTTATGGAAGCTGGCCGTATTCTGGAAACCGCATAAAAAACATATCTCTTTTACGTTCATCCTGTTTTCTATTAACAATCGGCAGGCATGTCCTACACGTATTTCGTTTACAAATTCAGTGTAGGTTTTTCCTGTACGTGATTTAAAGAATTTACAAAATGCACTTTCGGTAAGCTGTATTAATGCTGCAGCTTCCTTGAGCTCTATTTTACGACGGTAATGCTTTATGGTAAAGTTGTATATACTTTGCAGGCGGTCTTTTTCAGTAACAGCAAAATCAGCTTTAAAACCAATAGAAACAAGCTGTTGTTTATTCTTACACTGGGCAATTTCCAGCAAAGCCTCAAGCAAAAACAATATACGTTTTGTACCACTGGCTTTTACAACTTCCACTACACTATCGGCAATCTTCTTATTGGGACTTTCCAATGAAACCCCTCTTTCAGATAACTCTATAAGTCTTGATAGCTCAGAATTTTCCGGAAGCCCGAAAAAATCCCTGCCCAAAAAGTCTTTTTTGAAATGCACCACATATACCTCTACCCCGGCGGCATCGCCATCAAAAAAACTGTCGTCAAACTGCCAGTAATGCGGCAGGTTACTGCCTATCAGCGCCATATCGCCATCGGTAAAAGTGCTTATGCTGTCGCCAATAAACCGGGTACCGCTTCCCTTTTTAATGTAAATAAGCTCCAACTCGTCATGGTAATGCCAGTGGTTGTTTACATCGGGTTTGATATCCAGGCGTGCGCTGAACGATTCGGTACCGCCACGGGTTATGCTAAGGTAATGGGGTTTCATAAAAGTGAACTATTTATGCTCATAATAAGCCATAGCCACAATAATACGATAATTTAGTTTACTATTTAGACAATAAGGCTTAATTTTAACCTTGGTGTTTTCTTTTAATTTGTATTTCCCTGCAAACGATTTAGTGCGTTACAGCGGGCACCTAAACTATAAAACTACAGCAGCTGATGCAGCAAACATCTAAAGTAACCCTGACGGAAACGCAGGGCAACAGCAAAAAATATTTGTTCCCCCTCATACTGGTTACCAGCCTGTTCTTTTTCTGGGGGTTTATCCACAACCTGGATCCCATCCTTATCCCCCACCTGAAAAAAGTTTTTACGCTGAACGACCTTGAAACCGCCTTTGTCGATTTTTCGGTATTTATAGCCTACTTCGTTATGGCATTACCTGCGGGTTATTTCATGCGGAAATACGGCTATAAGAACGGTATCATCCTTGGCTTGGGGCTGTTTGCAGCAGGCTCGTTCCTGTTTATCCCGGCGGCAAATACACAACAATACATATTTTTCCTTGGGGCACTGTTTGTCATAGCCTGTGGGTTGGCTTTTCTGGAAACCGCTGCCAATCCATACGTTACAGTATTGGGCGCAGCCGAAACCGCTACACAAAGGCTTAACTTTTCGCAGTCGTTTAACGGGCTTGCGGCGTTCCTTGCACCGGTTATCGGCGGGAAGTTCATCTTATCTGAAGCCACCTATACCGAAGCACAATTGGCTGCAATGCCCGTTGCCGAAAAACATGCTCTATTGGTACAGGAAGCCTCTACAGTAAAAGGCCCGTATATGGTACTGGGCATCCTAATCTGCATTATAGCCATACTGTTTATGGCTACAAAACTACCCGATATTAAACACGAAGAAACCGAAGAGCAGCCATCAACCATAAAAAAAGCCCTTACACACAGCCACCTGCGCTGGGCCATAGTAGCACAGTTTTTCTACGTAGGTGCACAGGTATGCGTACTGAGCTTCTTTATCCGCTTTGCCACCATGTCGGCAGGCATTAGCGAGTCTGAGGCTACGTGGTATGCAGGCTTTGCAGGGCTGGCCTTTATGCTGGGGCGTTTCGCAGGCACGTTTTTCATGCAGTTTGTAGCACCAAACCGCCTGCTTATGCTGTATGGGCTTATCAGTATGGGGCTGTCGCTTGTAGCCATATTCGGCAGCGGTATGGTTACCGTATACGCGCTTATTGGCATCGCATTTTTTATGTCGGTTATGTTCCCTACCATATTTTCACTGGGCATCAGCGGCCTTGGCCACGATACCAAGCTCGGCTCATCGCTTATAGTAATGAGTATCGTAGGCGGTGCATTTTTACCGCTTGGCCTGGGGTATATATCAGACCTTACCGGAAATATACAATACGGCTATCTGGTGCCGCTGCTGTGCTTTACTGTGGTATTTATATATAGCTGGAAATTCTGGATGCCAAATACTGATAAACTTAAACCTGAGACTAAAAATTAGACTATTACCCCACTATGAAGAATGTTGTTTTAAAAATCAATGCCGCCGATAACGTGCTCGTAGCCCTTCAGGATATTCCTGCCGGGACTACCGTGCAGTATGAAGGGCAGGCATACACCACCATCGAAGAAATCCCTGCAAAGCACAAGTTTTTTATGCACGACATGAAAACCGGTGATGAAATAACCATGTATGGCGTACTTGTGGGCAAAGTGCAGTATGATGTGCCTGCCGGTGCACGTATGAGTACCGACAATACCAAGCACGCCGCCGAACCCTATGCGTATCGTGAAACCAATTACGAGTGGCACGCGCCTGATGTAAGCAAATTTGCTAACCGCACCTTTAACGGTTACCACCGCAGCAACGGTGATGTGGGTACGGCCAACTACTGGCTGTTTATCCCGACCGTTTTCTGTGAAAACCGTAACCTCGATATTATTAAAGAATCGCTGTACACCGAACTGGGGTATGCGGTAGATGATAAATACAAATCGTACACGCATAAACTGGTAGAGGCTTTTAATAAAGGTGAGGATATTGACAAGGCAGGGTTTGACGTTTCACCTGCACCAAAGGCCAATCGTCTGTTTAAAAACGTAGACGGTATTAAATTCCTGAACCACCAGGGAGGCTGTGGCGGCACAAGACAGGACTCTGAAATACTTAGTAAGCTATTAGCTGCTTATGCAAACCACCCGAATGTGGCCGGTGTTACGGTACTGAGCTTGGGTTGCCAACACTTGCAGTTAGCTGATTTTAAACGCGACCTACATAAACTAAATCCGGACTTCGATAAACCATTGTTGTTTTTTGAACAACAAAAATCGGTTAGTGAGGAACAACTGGTACAAAATGCTATTAGAGATACCTTTAAAGGACTGATAAAAATTAATAAATTTGAACGTGCTGAAGCACCTTTAAGCAAACTAACCGTTGGCGTGAAATGTGGCGGCAGCGATGGTTTTAGCGGTATTTCGGCAAACCCTGCGGTGGGGCATTGCGCCGACCTGCTTGTAGGTTTGGGTGCAAAGGTACTATTGGCAGAATTCCCTGAACTATGCGGCGTAGAGCAAGAAATGATAGACCGCTCAGTAGACCGCCCTACCGCAGAAAAATTCATCCACCTGATGAGTACTTACGATGCATTGGCACACAAAGTGGGTTCGGGTTTCTTTATGAACCCTTCGCCGGGTAATATTAAGGACGGCCTTATTACCGATGCCATTAAATCGGCCGGGGCTGCTAAAAAAGCCGGTTCGGCACCTGTGGTAGACGTGCTTGATTATACCGAGCCTGTAACCAAACCAGGGCTTAGCCTGGTATGTACTCCCGGTAACGACGTAGAAGCTACAACCGGTAAAGCCGCTGCGGGTGCTACGCTGATATTGTTTACCACCGGGCTGGGTACGCCTACGGGCAACCCGGTATGCCCTACTATTAAGGTGGCAACAAACAGTGCTTTGGCACAACGTATGGCTGATATTATAGATATTGATACTGGCCCTGTAATCAGCGGGGAAAAAACCATACCCGAAATGGGCGAAGACATACTGGAATATTGCATTAAGGTAGCCAGCGGCATTGAAATACCTAAGGCGGTGCAGCTGAACCAGGATGATTTTATCCCATGGAAGCGCGGAGTGAGCCTTTAATTGATTATTTTAAATTTTGAATTTTAAATTATTTGGTTGCCTTCATACCGAATTAACGAATAAACAAATTAACATAAAATGTTTAAATTGAATAATAAAAAGGCGGTGGTAACCGGCGGTGGCAGCGGTATAGGCCGTGCTATTGCGGTACTGCTTGCCAAACAGGGTGCCGAAGTGTTTATCTTTGAAATAAGCGAAGAGAATGCGGCGGATACTTTGGCAGAAATAACCGAAAACGGTGGCAAAGCTGCTGTAAAAGTTTGTGATGTAGCAAGCCAGGAAGCGGTAATAAATGCTTTTGAAGCTGTGGGTGCACTGGACATACTGGTAAACAATGCCGGTATAGCGCACATTGGTAAGGCAGATACTACGCCTGAAGAAGATTTCGACCGTATTATGCGTGTCAACGTAAAAGGTGTGTACAACTGCCTGTATGCCGCTATACCGCAACTGCTTAAGGCAAATGGCGGTGTTATAATCAACATGGCATCTATTGCGGCGCACGTGGGGTTGCCTGACCGTTTTGCCTACAGCACTGCCAAAGGCGCCGTAAAAGCCATGACCCTGAGCGTAGCAAAGGATTATATAGGTGAAAACATCCGTTGTAATTCTATTTCTCCCGCAAGGGTACACACGCCGTTTGTAGATGGCTTCCTGCAAAAGAACTACCCTGATAATATACCGGAGATGTTTGATAAGCTATCAAAAACGCAACCTATAGGCCGTATGGCAAAACCTGATGAAATTGCCGCTCTTGCGCTGTATCTTTGCAGCGACGAGGCTTCGTTTATTACGGGTGTAGATTACCCTATAGATGGCGGATTTATTACATTAAACAACTAAACACACCATTATGAAATTAATACGATTTGGCGAACCGGGTGCCGAACGCCCTGGAGTAATTGTAAACGATAAACGCTACGATGTATCGCACCTTGTAGCAGATTATAACGAAGCTTTTTTTGCAGGCGATGCCATTGAAACCCTGAAACAGGAAGTGGAAAAAGGCGGCCTGACGGAAGTACCTGCCGATGTAAGGCTTGGGGCAGCACTGGCACGTCCATCAAAAATTATTTGCGTAGGGCTTAACTATAAAGACCACGCCGCCGAAACAAACGCGCCTATCCCTGCCGAGCCGATACTTTTCTTTAAGGCTACATCTGCTATTGTGGGGCCGAACGATGATTTGGTTATCCCGAAAAACAGTACCAAAACCGACTGGGAAGTGGAGCTTGCCATTGTTATAGGTAAAAAGGCCAGTTATGTAGAGCAGGCCGATGCCCTAAACCACGTGGCGGGCTACGTGCTGCACAACGACTACAGCGAAAGGGCTTTCCAGATAGAACGCAACGGGCAGTGGGTTAAGGGAAAAAGCTGCGATACATTTGCCCCGATAGGTCCGTGGATTGCAACACCTGACGAAATTGAAGATGTGCACAACCTGCGCCTGTGGCTTACCGTAAACGGACAAATAATGCAGGATGGCAATACATCTAACCTTATTTTTGATGTGCCTTTTATAGTAAGTTACATCAGCCAGTTTATGACGTTGCTTCCGGGCGATGTTATTACTACCGGTACTCCTGCCGGCGTGGGACTTGGCCAGAAACCTGAGCCTTGGTACCTGAAGCCGGGTGATGTGGTAGAACTGGGTATAGATGGCCTGGGAAGCAGTAAGCAAAACGTAAAAGCCTACGAATAAATGGATTTATATCTAAAGGATAAAATAATTATAGTAAGTGGTGGCGCCAGGGGTATTGGTGCCGCCATTACCAAAACCCTGGCGGCTGAAGGTGCCATACCTGTTATCATAGGCCGTGACGAAAACCACAATAAACTTTGTGTAGAAGAAATTACTACCGTTGGTGGTAGAGCATTTTATGTAACCGCAGAGCTTACCGAACCCGAAAACTGTAAAAAAGCTGTTGAACAGGTTTTGGAACAATTCGGGAGGATAGACGGACTGGTGAACAATGCCGGGGTTAATGACAGCGTGGGCTTGGAAAACGGGAGCTATGAAGGCTTTATAGCATCATATCACAAAAACGCCGTACACTATTATTTACTTGCGCATTACGCACTACCGGCTCTAAAATTAAGCAAGGGTGCCATTGTAAACATAGGTAGTAAAACCGGTGAAACCGGGCAGGGAGGCACATCCGGGTATGCTGCTGCTAATGGCGCACGTAATGCCCTTACCCGTGAATGGGCTGTGGAATTGCTCACCTATAGCATACGTGTAAATGCTGTGATTGTTGCCGAAGCATGGACCCCGCTGTATGAAAGCTGGATTAGTACGTTTGACAACCCTCAGGAAAAACTGGATGCCATTACGGCCAATATACCTCTTGAAAAACGAATGACCCGTACTGAAGAAATTGCCAATATGGTTGTCTTCTTGTTATCGGAAAGGTCGTCGCATACAACAGGACAACTGATACACGTAGATGGTGGTTACGTACACCTGGACAGGGCACTATAGCCTTACTCCTCACCTTCTGTTTTCTTAGCCTCTTTTTTATGGCCTCGCTCAAATTCTGAAGGCGTCATTCCAAAATGCTTCTGGAAGTTTCGGCCGAAACTGGTCTGCGATTTATAACCCACGGTTTCGGCTACCTCATATATTTTTAGGTTGGCGGTTTTTATGAGTTGGGCTGCTTTTTTAAGCCTGCTTTGATTAATAAGCTCGTTTGGTGACAACCTTGAAATTTCCCTGATATTTCGGTACAGCGTAGAACGGCTCATATTCATATAGTCTGCCAGTTTATCTACATTCAGTTCCTGGTCTTTCATGTTCTCCTCAATTACTTTATCGAGTTTTTCCAGGAAGCCCTTATCAGGTACCGATTCGGCAAGCGACTTTAAGTGCGCCAATGGCGAACTTGATACATGCCCGAAAATATTCCTGCGGTTTGCAATAAGGTTAGATATCTGCACCAGCACATGATCCATAGAAAACGGCTTGGTTATGTAAGCATCTGCCCCAGATTCCAGTCCTTCAATACGGGCATTCAGCGCGCTTTTAGCAGTAAGTAGTATTACCGGAATGTGGCTTGTTTTCTCGGTTTTCTTAATTTCTCGGCACAGCTCAATGCCATTCTTAATCGGCATCATTACATCGCTAATTACCAGATGTACATCGTGCTTGGCAATCATTTTCAGTGCTTCCTCACCGTTACCCGTAAGGATTACATTATAAGTTTCAGCCAATTCCGAAAACAGGAAATCGGCAAGTTCTTTATTGTCTTCTGCTACGAGTATTACAGGCGCTTTCTTACCGAATTTTTCGGTAACAGTATCGTCCTTACCGGTACGAGTTACTTTTATGGTGGTAAATTCCTCGCTTTGATGCAGTGGCAGGGTCAGTACAAAAGCATTCATATCGGTTACGGTTTCATCTATGGCAAGAGTACCATTATGCAACTCTACCAACGAATGTGCCAATGAAAGCCCTATACCGGTACCGTTACTTTTAGAATCGCCGGGTAACCTGAAAAACGGCTCAAATATTTTCTTGTGCAGTTCGGCCGGAATCACCGGACCGTCGTTCTTTATTTCAACAACAAAGGCATTGTCGCCGTCGCGCAGGGTTATTTTTATTTCTTTTTGTGAATATTTTACCGCATTGCTGAACAGGTTACTCAGCACTTTACGGAATGCTTCTTCATCTACAAATGCAAATACGTCTTCCGAGTCCTTTATCATTTCAAAGCGTAAACCTTTGTCCTGTATCAGCTGACTGAATCGTAAATACATTTCATCGAGTAACTCGGCAACATTTACTTGCACGAAACTCAGTTTAATGTGCTTCATTTCTGCCTTACGGAAATCGAGCAACTCGTTAATCAGGTTCAGTAATCTAGAGGTATTCTTCTCCATAATACCAAGGTTTCTTGGTATCTCCGGGGATTTGTACTTTTCCTTTAACAGCTTTTCAAGCGGGCTTTTTATCAGCGTAAGCGGTGTGCGTATTTCGTGGGCTATGTTAGTAAAGAATTCTATCTTGGCTTGGTAAATTTCTTTTTCTTTTTCATTTTCAAGCTGCTGTATGCGCTGGTTGTTTTTATCGTGGGTGTAACGGTGGTAGTACCTCAGGGCAAAATACCCCATTGCCACCAGCATTACAAAATATAAAAAATACGCTATTTTACTGGCATAGAACGGTGGCATCACGGTAATATTAAGTGTGCGGTACTCCTCGCTCCATACCCCGAAACTGTTCAGCGCTTTTACCTTAAATACATAGTCTCCTGCGGGCAGCTCAGTAAAGTTGACTTCGTGGTTTTTGCCCAGGGCTATCCAGTTATCGTTTAGCCCCTCCATTTTGTACCAGTACTGCGTCATGCCTGTAGAGGTAAAGCCCAGCGAGGCAAACTCCAGCCTGAACGACGATTGGTTGTTGGTCAGCGTTATGGCATCCGAAAAAATAACCGACTTGCTCAGCGGCGAATCTTCCCCGCCTACCGAGACCTCTTTATTATTGATAAAAATATCGGTGATGTACAACGGCGGGCTGTACATATTCTTGGTAAACGTGCCTGGGTTAAAACTGATAAGCCCCTTAACACTGCCAAAATACATTTGCCCGTCACTATCCTGGAATGCCGAACAGTAATTGAACTGGTCGCTTAGCAGCCCGTTTGATTTGGTAAATACCTTAAGGTCTTCTTTCTCGGGATCAAATTTCAGCAAGCCGTTAGAACTACTTATCCACAACATATGATGACGGTCTTCTAATATGGAGTAAATAACATTGGCAGGCAGGCTATTTTGCCGTGTAAAATGCCTAAATGTATTCTTTTTGCTATCCAGAAGATTAAGTCCGTTTTCTGTTGTAACCCACAATCGGTTTTTACTGTCTTCAAAGATTCCGTTTATCTCATTACAACTCAGGCTTTTTTTATTGTTTCGCTCATAGCGGTAAAAGCCTTTTTTACGCGTTTTGGGATTGTAATAATACAAGCCATCCCAGTAGGTACCCGCCCAAAGTGTGCCGTTGTGGTCTTCAAGGAAATAAGTATAGTGATAGTTTTCCGGAAAACCCTGCACTACTGTAAATGAATCAGTTTGCGGTATATACTTATGAATGCCCCGTGAAGTAAGCACATATATATCTTTAGCCTTTGTTTGATAGATATAAAAAATAAAATCGCTACGCAGACCACCCTTGCCCTCGCCCATACCATAATGACGAATTACCCTACCTGTAGGTATGTCCATAACATCGAGTCCGTGCTCAAAGGTACCTATCCAAAGTTCATTACCACGTGCCAAAAGCCCATGTATGTTATAATGCGAAAGATTGCCTTTAGCCACGCCGGGAGTATAATTGGTAAACATCCCCGTTTTCAGGTTCAGTTTATTAAGTCCGGCATCTTCCGTACCTATCCAAAGGTTGCCATAATTATCTTTTTCTATTTCACGTACTGCATTTCCGCTAATAGAGTTTTCACCTACCATAGGGAAATATCTCTCAATTGGTGTAAACGGTTTGGGATAATAATTGACCCCACCAAAATAAGTGCCTGCCCATACACCTCCCTCTTTATCTAAAACCAAACAGTATACAGCGTTGTCTGAAAGGGAATATGGATCGGCATAATTCTTTTTGAAATGTGTGTATGTGTTTTTCTTAGTATTATATACAAAAACACCTGATTCGGTACCAATCCATAACCTGTTATTTCCTACAGGAAGAAAATCACGCACAAAAAGTGGATTTTCCGACGAAGATAATAATGATGTAACACTACGCTTTTTGAGATTGTAACGAAATGCTCCGTTGTCCTTAGTACCTATTAATATTCCATCATTTCCATCTGTAGCCAGTGCAGTAATGGTAAATTTATTATCATTGAGAGCTACTTCTTGAAATGAATTGTTGTCGGGTACATATTTATATATTGTTTCTGCAGAAGATACAAATACATCTCCCTTGGCATTGTGTGCTATAAAGGTGGAAAAAAACTGGTCGTACTTTTCGGGACGGATTTTGGCATTTCCTCCGGGCAATTTGAAAAGGCTGCCGGCCGCAATAAACCACAAATTACCGTCTGTATTGCTTTCTACATCCAGTATAGGCATATTACGGGTAGCTTCTATTAGATTAAAGGACTCCGTTTTTTCATCGTAGCGGAAAAGCCCTGTATCAGTACCCACCCACAAATAGTCCTTAAACTCGTACAGGCACCTGATAAAATTACTACCTATACCTGAAGTGTCTCCCGGTACATGCTGAAATGTCTTAAATGTATAGCCATCGTAGCGGTTAAGGCCATCCTTGGTTCCAAACCACATAAAGCCCTTACTATCCTGGAGCATACAAATTACAGAATTGTGAGAAAGACCATCTTCAACCTGTAAATGTTTAAATGAAATGTTTTGTGCATATGTAATTGCAAAAACAAGCCAAACCGCTATGTACTTAAATCCGTTCTTCATACACCACAAAAATAATTCATTATAACGTTTTCGAAGCTATACAATACGTGTCATTTCTCCACAATTCTGTTCACAATGCATTTTTGACTTTAGATTATTTTAACATTGACACGTTTTGAACAAAAAATGAAATAGATTAGCCAACATTCTTCCGTCTAAAATATTCTACTTTGGAAAACGAAACAGTTGGCAATTTTTTAGTTACTTAATTTTGATATTCATAAAAAGGTTTACCCAAATTTGCTCAATCGGCAAAATGCAAAAAAAGGTGACTTATTATATATTGATAAAAACAACTGAATAAGACACCAAACTGTTTCACCAAATTGTACCAAACCTTAATTAAACATGATTTCTTAAATCAAACCCTATGAGAAACATTACAAAGCAAATTTTAAACACCAGGTACTTGCTGTTTTTTGCCTTACTCCTCGTGCAGCATGTTTTTGCACAAGGCGGGCAGGTATCGGGTACAGTAACACTTAAAGACGGAAGTCCTGCCGCTTTCGCAAACGTTGTCGTAAAAGGTACTGCCACGGGCGTATCTACAGACATGGATGGTAAGTATACCATAGAAGCAGCACAAAATGCTGTTTTAGTAGTAAGTTATGTGGGCTACAAAGCACAGGAAGTACCCGTAAACATGCAAACTACAATTAATGTACAACTGGAAGAAGATGTGACCACACTCTCTGAAGTAGTAGTGGTAGGTTACGGTACACAAAAGAAGAAGGATCTTACCAGTGCCATATCTGTTGTAGAAGCAAGCCAAATACAAAAAAGGCAATCTACGACAGTAGCAGAAAGCCTGCAAGGACTTGCTACAGGTGTAAGCGTACGCGGTGGTGGCCAGCCGGGCCAGGAAGCCAAAATTGAAATCCGTGGTCTTAAGAACCTGCAAAATGCTAACCCGCTTTATGTAATAGATGGTAACATTACTACAGCTAACCGTGATTTTAACCCTAACGACATTGAGTCGATACAAATACTTAAAGATGCAGCTGCGGCGGCAATCTACGGTTCGCGTGCGGCAAATGGGGTTATTATCATCACTACAAAAAGGGGTAAAAGCGGCCCACTTAAAATAGAGGCTTCCTCTAAGTTAAGCATTACAACAGTGCCAACGTTTGACCTTGCAGGAAGGGACGAGTTTATAACCTTAAACAACATGGCTTATGACAATGCCGGCAACACAAGGCCAAATTACTTACCGGATGTAAATACCGACTGGCAGAAAGAAACGTTCCGTACGGGTATGATACAAGACCAGAACGTAAACTTCTCGGGCGGTGGTGAAAACTCTAATTTCTTTATGTCTGCCAACTATTTTGGTAACAAAGGAACTGTTATAGATACCGACTTTAACAGGGTATCGTTCCGAGTAAACAGTAGCGGCAAAAAAGGCATTTTCAGTATAGGTGAAAACCTTGCCCTGAGCAACTCAAAGGCTAATGAAACTGCCGGTGGATGGCCAAGTGGTAACCCGTTTTTTGATGTAATCAGGATGATGCCTACCATACCTGTGTATGATGATGCTAATCCTGGCGGCTATGGATATGGTCAACAAGGCGGTTCTGAAACCTTTGGTACAAACCCTGTAGCATTTGCAGACCTTATTACACAAAATGTTGAAAACTTCCGTGTAAGAGGTAACGTTTGGGCTGAACTAAAACCTTGGGAATGGCTTAAATACCGTTTTAACGCAGCATATGAAGGCAGCTTTGATTACTATAAATTCTTGCGCAAAGAAGGTAACTGGACACTTAACCAGGCGTATGACCCTGCGCTTATGAACCAAAACAGGGCTCGCTATGACAATACCCTACTGGAACACACACTTAGCTTCAGTAAAGAATTTGGTAAGCACTCTGTAACTGCGGTAGCCGGTACCACGTATCAAAAAGCACTATACCAGCAAATAAATGGTGGTAAACGCAATCTTGTGCTAAACCCGGTAACAGGCGAATACTATGATGTACTAGACTTGGGGAATACCCCTACTGTAGGTGGCTACAGAACAGAATCTTTACTACTTTCTTATCTTGCAAGGTTTGAGTATAACTACGATAACCGCTACCTGCTAAACGCAGTAATACGCCGTGATGGTTCTTCTAAATTCAGTGAAGCTAACAGGTGGAATAACTTCCCTTCGGTTTCTGCAGGATGGAGAATTAATAACGAATCGTTCTTTAAAGTAAAAAATATTAATGAACTTAAGCTACGTGTAAGCTACGGTGAACTGGGTAGTGGTAACATAGCCGATTATGCTTACATACCTACCATAAACACACAGGGTGCAGTAGTATTTGGTACCGGACAAGCGCTGCAACAATCGTCTATACAGGTACAGCTTGCTAACCCTAACCTAAAGTGGGAGACACTTAAACAAACAAACTTTGGTTTTGACCTGGGTATGTACAACAACAGGCTTAATGTAACAGCCGATTACTTTATAGCACGTACAGAAGATGTACTTTTCGGCTTCCCGATACTAAACAGTACAGGTAACGATGGTGGTAACCCAATATCTAATGCCGCTACAGTACAAAACAAAGGTTTTGAATTTAACATTGGCTACAATGATAAAATAGGCAAAGATTTTAACTGGAACGCCAACATTAACTTTACAAAACTTCAAAACAAACTTGTATCACTGGGTAACGGACAAAACCAAAGCTTTAGCGGTAATACCGTAACCCGCGACGGTGAACCTGTAGGTATGTGGTATGTACTGCAAACAGATGGAATTTTCCAGAGCCAGGAAGAAATAAACAACCACGTAAACTCTGATGGACAAGTAATACAGCCAGATGCAGTACCGGGCGATATACGCTATAAAGATATAAATGATGACGGCCAGATAACAAATGCCGATAAAATTGTAGACGGCAGCCCGTGGCCAAAATTTGAAATGGGCTTTAATGCCGGTTTTGATTACAAAGGCTTCGATTTTTCTATGAACTGGATAGGCTCATTTGGGGCAACGGTTTACAGTGCACAAAGAAGTATACTTGAAGTGGTGGACGGCCAGCACAACTACTTGGCCGGCACACAGCCATGGACACCTGAAAACCCAAGCACAACCACGCCAAGGGCAAACAGGGGTACAACGCTAACTAATCGTGGCGATTCTGATCGTTTCCTTGAAGACGGAAGCTTTGCAAGGCTTAAGTACATAGGGTTTGGTTATACATTCCCTAAAGAATGGGTATCTAAAATAGGTTTTGACCGTGCACGTTTCAGCGTTTCAGCACAAAACATCATTACCATAACTAAATATTCAGGCCTTGACCCGGAATTTACAAACGGTAACATATTTGAAAGAGGCGTAGACTTTGGATCATTTCCTAACGTGCGTACCTATTCAGTAGGGCTTGAATTTGGTTTCTAATCAGAAAAAACAATTGCAACAATGAAAAAAATATTATTATACAGCACACTATTGGGGGCCATGCTGTTTTTGGGCTCATGCGAGAACGAACTTGAGCAGGAAAACCCTAACGCACTTACCACATCACAATTTTGGCTTTCGCCAAGTGATGCCGAAGCAGGTGTAAACTCTATTTATGCCATGGCTTATAAAGATGGGCTTTGGGCCAGGTGGATATATTTCAGGCTTGACCTTACATCGGATGAAGGTTTTAGTAAAAGTCCTTGGATAGAGCTTGCTGACTGGACACGCTTTAAATATGTAAACTTTAATTTTTGGGAGGGCAACGTAGTTACCTACAGGGATACCTACAAAGCTATTTTCCGCTGTAACCAGGTACTGGCCAATGTACCGAACATAGAATTTACTGATGCAACTCGCAAAGAGTCGATATTAGCAGAAGCCAAATTCTTAAGAGCACTGCACTATTTCTATGCTGCTGAGCTTTGGGAAAACATCCCTATGGTGCTAACACCTTCATTACCTACAGACCTGCCAATGCAGGCTACAAAGGAAGAAGTTTTCACTCAGGTAGAAACCGACCTTAACGAAGCATTTAATGCACTCCCTACTTCATGGGATGCTAATAACGTGGGTAGACCCACAAAAGGTGCCGTAAAAGGCTTGCTTGCAAAACTGTACATGCAGCAACACCGCTGGAGCGATGCAAAAACAGCCATGGACTACCTTATAAGCGGGCAGGGCGTTTCTTACAGCCTTGTTAGTAATTATAAAGACAACTTTACTGATGCTAATGAAAACAACTCTGAGTCGGTATACGAAATACAGTTTGGTAACCAACGCTTGGGTGGTACCGGTGAAGATGCTACGGCAGCTGTATCCAGCAACAGGGCACAGTTTTTTGCTCCACGTGGCATTGGATGGTCAGACGGACAGGCACGCCACTGGGTAGTAGACCTTTTTAAAGAGGAACCTAACCTAAACGGTGGTATAGACGAGCGACTGCGTCATACCCTGTTTTATGCAGAACTTGAGGCAGACTTTGGCGACCTTATTTACAACAGACATTGGCAATGGGATGCTGATGAAGCTTTCTTCCGTAAAGGACAAAGGGATTATTACCGCACTAATGAGGACTACTACAGCCAGGTAAACTACAGGCTGATACGTTATGCCGACATACTGCTTATGTATGCCGAAGCACTTAACGAACTGGGACAAACTTCAGAAGCTTACCAGTATGTAGATATGGTTCGTGCCAGGGCAAATATGGCTCCTCTTGCTACCGCACACCCTGAAATAGGCAACAGTCACGACCTGTTCCTGGCCCGCCTTAAAAAAGAGCGTGTACTGGAACTGTGTGGCGAAAGCGTACGCTGGCTGGACCTAAAACGTTGGGGTGACCTTGAAACTCAGGCTAAGGTAGATGAGATTGCTACCCGCGATGCCGACTTTAACAACTTTGTGGTAGGTAAAAGCATACGCATGCCGTTACCGCTAAGTGAGGTACAAAACAACCCTAACCTTACACAAAATACAGGCTACTAATTAATTTGATATTTCCTGAAGCGGTTTTGAGTTAGTACCGCTTCAGGATATTTTTAGTAAAAAGACAAAACCTATGTTACACAATTTGCTGAAAGTTACTACGCTGTTTTTCTGTGGTATTGCTTTAGCGCAGCAACCTAATCCTGCCGGACAGGTAAAAAAGGGCGAAAAACCAGTAAACCAGGCCTATCTTTTCGCGCACATGACGCATGAAGACTACGGCAGCCTGTACTACTCGGTAAGTACCGACGGGTTACATTGGCACAAACTGAATGCCGGAAAGCGTGTTTTTGAGGAATATCACGGACATCCGGACATTGCCAAAGGGCCGGACGGCAAATACTACATAGCCGGTAATGCCAGCGATGCATCGCCGGACATAAACATATGGGTATCGGCAGATTTAATAACCTGGAAAAAACACAGCACCTATACCCCGAACCTTAAGGCTACGCCGGGTTACAGCGAAGCCATGCAACGCATAGGAGCGCCAAAACTGTATTATGATGCGCCTTCGGGCAAATTTATAATGACATGGCACACGCCGCACCTGGACGGCACTAAGGAAGACGGCGAACGCTACTGGGCAAGTCAGCGTACGCTTTACGTACTGAGCAGCGACCTGAAAACTTTTGATGGGCCGCCACAAAAACTGTTCGACTGGAACTTTGGTACTATAGATGTAAGTATTCGAAAAATTGGCGACAGTTATTACGCCATACTGAAAGACGAAAGCTACCCTACCCTATACTGGACTACCGGTAAAACAATCCGTATAGCCAAGGCACCTGCGCTTACAGGGCCTTATTCGTTACCGGGTAATTCCATAAGTCCTAACTTCAGGGAAGCTCCTACCCTTGTGCCTTCGCCAAACGGCAAAGCGTGGTATATGTACTACGAGCAGTACCCGGGAGTATCGTACGGACTGTCTATTGCAGATAACCTTAACGGTCCATGGTACCAGGCATCGGGCTATACTTTTTACAGCGACTGGGACAAATACAGTCTTCCTGCGCACGTAAGGCACGGATGTATGATAACCATATCGTCTGAAGAGTATGATGCATTAGTGAAGAAATTTGGAATTGAAAAATAATATAATGAAAAGAAGACTATTGCTGTCGGCACTGTTTATATGTGCAGGCATGTTTGCACAAAAAAAGACATTTAACAATCCACTGCTTCCGTCGGGTGCAGACCCTTACAGCACCTACCATAATGGGTATTATTACTACACCCACACACTGGGAAACAAACTGATGCTGTGGAAAACCAAAAACCTGGCCGACCTTAAAAATGCCGAGAGCAAGCTGATATGGACTCCCCCTACCGGTACTGCTTACTCTAAGGAAATATGGGCGCCTGAGTTCCATTTTATCAACAATAAATGGTATGCCTATTTTGCAGCCGATGATGGTGATAATAATCATCACCGTATGTATGTACTGGAAAATAGCTCACAGGATCCGTTTAAAGGTACGTGGGAGTTTAAAGGTAAAATAGCTGCCTCTATAGACCGCTGGGCCATAGACGGTGATGTATTTACATACAATAACCAACTGTATATGATATGGAGCGGCTGGGAAGGCGATACTAATGTGCAACAAAACATTTATATCGCTAAAATGTCTAACCCATGGACAATAGAAGGTAACCGCGTTTTATTATCTCAGCCTACATATGCATGGGAAAAGCAAGGTGACCTGAATGATGCCGTAAACCCACCACATGTTAATGTAAACGAAGGCCCTCAATTCCTGCAACATGGTACGGACCTGTTTATCATTTACTCTGCCAGTGGATGCTGGACTGATTTTTATGCACTGGGTATGCTGCGACTTACCGGAACCGACCCAATGGTACCGCAAAACTGGCACAAAAGTGAACAGCCTGTATTTGCAAAAAGCGAAACAAACAGCGTATATGCTCCAGGACACAATTCATTCTTCAAATCTGCAGACGGCAAGGAAGACTGGATACTGTTTCATGCCAATGACAATCCCGGCGAAGGTTGTGGCACAAAACGCTCGCCCCGCATGCAAAAAATAACCTGGAATGCCGACGGGACACCAAACCTGGGCATCCCTGTATCAAACAAAGAAACTTTACAAATTCCATCTGAATAAATTCTAAAAAACCATTATGAAGAAAATTATTGTACTACTGGCCTGTATAACAAGTGTAACGGTATTTGCACAAAAATGGACAAAGGAAAAAGCCGATAAATGGTACGCCGAACATAAATGGATATCGGGTGCTAACTTTATCCCAAGCTCTGCGATCAACCAGCTGGAAATGTGGCAGGAAAGCACCTTTGACCCTACAACCATAGACCGAGAGCTGGGCTATGCACAAAGTGCGGGTTTTAACGCCATGCGTGTATTTCTGCACAGTGTTGCCTACAAGGCCGACCCAAAAGGTTTTAAAAAGCGTATGGATCAATACCTGGCTATAGCCGATAAACACGGCATACAAACCATGTTTGTGTTTTTTGACGATTGCTGGAATCCTAACCCTGTTGCGGGTAAGCAGCCTGAACCGAAAACAGGCATACACAACTCGGGATGGATGCAGGATCCTGGCTACCCTGATACCGACCACGCCGGAGATAAAAATCTTGAAACATACGTAAAAGACATACTAAAAACCTTTGGTAATGATAAAAGGATATTGCTTTGGGATCTTTACAATGAACCGGGAAACAGCAATAAAGGAACTAAAAGCCTAGGTCTGCTTAAAGATGTATTTAAATGGGCTCGTGAGGCCAACCCAAGCCAACCGATATCGGCAGGATTATGGAACTGGAGCTTTCAGGAGCTGAATACTTTTCAGGCACAAAACTCAGACATTATCACCTACCACTTCTACGAAGATCTTGAGGGTCACCAACGCGTTATTAACCTGCTTAAAACACATAACCTGCCTATTATATGCACCGAATATATGGCACGTACTAAAAATAACAGTTTTTACAACCACATGTCTCTTATGAAAAAAGAGAATATAGGAGCTATAAACTGGGGACTTGTAAGCGGCAAAACCAACACCATTTATGCCTGGGATACTCCAATTTCTTCGGGTGCTGAGCCAGACATCTGGTTCCATGATATTTTCCGTAAAGACGGTACACCTTACCGCCAGGATGAAGTAAACATGATTAAGAAGCTTAACGGAGTAAAATAAGTAGCATAGTATGGAACTGAATAAAAAAATAGCGGCTTCATTGCTCTGCCTTACCCTGCTTTCAGCCTGTAAGGAAACGAAAAAAGAAGACACTGCTGAGAGTAATCCACCTGCTACTGCCGGTTATGAAACCTACCTAAAAAAAGAGGATTTCGCAGCTAAAGTAAACGGTAAGGAAACCGGGCTTTATTTTATAGAAGCCAAAGGAATAAAAGCTGCCTTTACTAACTACGGTGCACGCGTTGTGGGACTTTGGGTTCCCTGTAAAGATGGAAAAATGACCGATGTGGTGGTGGGGCTAAACAGCACTACGGCGTACCAGAACGCTACCGAACATTATTTTGGTGGCACTATAGGCCGTGTAGGAAACCGCATAGCCAAGGGTACATTTAAAGTTGAAGGTAAAGAATACCATGTACCACTAAACAATGGCGAAAACAGCCTGCACGGTGGTATAAAAGGCTTTCAGGATGTGGTGTGGAATGTAACCCAACCAAATAAGGAGACTCTTGTTTTTACTTATAGTTCACCCGATGGTGAAGAAGGATATCCGGGTAAACTTGACGTAAAAGTTACTTATAGTGTGACTGATAACGGTACCCTGAAAATGGAATATGAAGCAACTACCGATAAAAAGACACCGGTAAACCTTACCAATCACGCCTTCTTTAACCTTAACGGTGAAGGCAGCGGTACTATACTGAATCATGAGGTTGTTATTAATGCAGATGGTTACACTCCTGTAGATGCAGGGCTAATACCTTTTGGCAAAGTTGAAAAAGTGGCGGGAACACCATTTGACTTTACCGCGCCGCATACAATAGGCGAACGCATAGCTGCCGACAACGAACAGTTGAAAAATGGAAAAGGTTACGACCATAACTATGCTCTTAACGCTGCCGGTACTGATACTATGCGCCACGCTGCTACCGTAACCGGAGATAAATCAGGTGTTGTTATGGACATTTATACTGAAGAACCGGGACTACAGTTTTACAGTGGTAACTTTATGCAGGGAAAAAACACCTTTAAATCAGGAGGAAAAGATGATTTCCGGACAGCATTTTGTATGGAAACCCAACATTTTCCTGATGCAGTGAACCAGTCTGCATTTGCGCCTATATTACTGGAACCGGGAGCAAAATACCATACGGTTTCGGAATACCGCTTCAGCATAAAAAAATAATACAATTATGAGGTTTTATATATTAGCATACATTTTGTTTTTAAGCCTTACAGGGATTGCCCAAACGGGCAATCCCCTGCTGGCTGATCCTACTGTTTTTTATCACAAAGGAACCTACTATTTATACGGTACCAAAGGCAGTAATGCCATACCCGGCGAAGGCTTTTTAGTGTACACCTCAACCGACCTTAAAACCTGGAGCGGCCCAGCCGGAAAGCACGATGGTTATGCTTTTAAAAAAGGAGATGGTTATGGCGACACTGGTTTCTGGGCACCGCAGGTATTTGAATACAACGGCAAATTTTATATGGCCTATACGGCTAACGAACAGATAGCCATAGCCACAAGCGACAGCCCGCTGGGGCCGTTTAAAAATGATGGTAAATGCCTGAAATCTGATGTGCGGCAGATAGACCCGTTTGTGTTTTTTGATAACGGAAAAATTTACCTGTACCACGTAAGGCTGGATAAGGGTAACCGCATTTTCGTGGCAGAAATGGAAAGCGACTTAAGCGCCATTAAACCCGCTACATTAAAAGAATGTATACACGCCACCAAGCCTTGGGAAGACACAGAAAAAGTGGAATGGACAGTAACAGAAGGGCCTACCGTTTTAAAGAAAAACGGGCTTTATTACCTGATTTATTCGGCTAATGATTTCAGGAATAAGGATTATGCTGTAGGTTATGCAACATCTAAAAACCCTTATGGCCCTTGGGATAAGGAAAACAATAGTCCATTTATAGCTACAAAAGGGCTTGGTTATCCCGGTACCGGCCACGGTGATGTTTTCTATGATAAGAAAGGAAACATGTTTTATGTATTCCATACTCACTTTTCGGACACCGAAGTTTCCCCCAGAAAAACGGCCATTGTCCCTATTATATTACAAAACGGAGTTTTGAAAATTAAGACTGATTCTTCAGTTACATTTCCTTCATTACATTAGAAGTTTGGTTAGGTAAGACGGCTGCCCCACAAGGCAGCCGTTTTTTTTTACATCATTACCTTATAATAACCTACTCCAATAAGTATCATCTTCATCATAATTTATTCATCAACCTACATTTTAAATAAACTATGTTTGAAAGGGCTCTTATAGTTAACCTGAATCAAAAATAAAAATATCACTTTATCAAACGTTAACATTTAATTTTTAACTATACCTGCGTTAGTTTTAAAACGACGCTCGTATTATATGTATTTACGTTAGGGTTTATTCCAACTTTCATTAAAAAATCACCACTATATATAGCAGTTTCTACAGCGGGTTTCTTACCGGGATATACATTTATTTCTTCTACTTTATACTGAGCATCAGCTTTAAGCCCTTTTAATTTTATAGGAGTATGGGTTCCGGCCTCGTACCTGTTCTTTACAAGGTAGGTAAACACAACCGCCTCATTACTGTCCTTACTTACATAAGCTACCGAAGCAGCATCGGCCTCATACGGGCTTTGCAGGCGGTACTGGTCGCCGTGCCATATAGTATTCCGCAGGGCATTATAGTTTTGTATTGCCTCTTGGCAATATTGCAGGTCAGTGTCGTTAAGGTGCTTTACAACAATATCAAAACCCAGCCTGCCCATCATGGCTACATCAGTACGAAATTTTATCGGCTGCTTGCCCCAGTCGGTAACGTGTGCTGCCGTGGCAAGTGCCGGGTAAAAGTACGAGTATTCCCACTGCATGTATATACGCTCCATAGGGTCGGTATTATCGCTTGGCCAAAACTCCGTAAAATATTCCAGTGTGCCATAATCTACACGGCCACCACCGCCCGAGCACAGCATCATGGGTACCTTAGGGTATTTCGTCCTGATACGTTGCAGTACCGAATACAGGCCTTTTACATAATCCGTATAAAAGTTGCCCTGGTTCTCTTTTAGGTATTTTGAATTTGCGTTATAAATAACAGCGTTACAATCCCACTTAATATAGGCCAGTTCCGGGTTCTTGGTAAAAAGGTTATCTACTACCCCATAAACAAAGTCCTGCACTTTAGGATTGGTTAAATCAAGTACCAGCTGGTTCCTGAAATAATGCTCGGGCCTTCCCTCCTGCTTCACCACCCAGTCCGGGTGCTGCTTGTAAAGGTCGCTTTTCGGGTTTACCATTTCAGGCTCTATCCATATACCAAATTTTACCTTATTGTCCTTAGCCGATTGTACCAATGTACCAATACCATTCGGCAGTTTCTTTTTATTTTCCTGCCAGTCTCCTAATCCAGCCGTATCTCCATTTCTCGGATGCGTATTGCCAAACCAACCGTCATCGAGTAAAAACAAATCTACCCCCAGTTTTTTACTGTCGGCAATAAGTTCTTTCAGCTTGGTTTCGTCGAAATCAAAATAAGTCGCCTCCCAGTTGTTCAGCAGCGTCATTCGGTCACCCTTACCGTCCAGAATTTTATAATCGCGTGCCCAGTTGTGAATGTTACGACTGGCTTGGCCTTTGCCATGCGTAGAAAGCGTGTACCAAAATTTAGGCGTAGTAAAGTTCTCCCCTTTTTTAAGCACATAGTTGGCCGAAGCATTATTAATCCCCGAAATGATGCGTAGGTTGTTTAACGGGTCTACTTCAAACTCGTTACGGAAGTTACCGGCCCATTCCAGGCCGCCCATAAGCACCTTGCCTTCGTCCTCGCCTGCCGGTTTCTCCAGCGACACCATAAATACCGGTGGCTGAAAAAGGTCGGCACGCGTACCCAATTTAGAGTCCAATACTTTAATACCATGAGTAAGATGTGATTGTTCAGGATTCATTTCCCTAGCCCAGTCGCCATGGTACTGATTAAGGTAAAAATCGTTATTCCCTTTAAGGTACAGATTGGCCGAAGCATATTTGGTAAGCGTTACATTTCCCTTTTCGGTATGCTTTATCGTAGCCCATTGTTCCATAATGTCATTGGCATAAAAGGTTTTTATAAAAAGGTGTACTTCAAAAGCATATACCGGGTCTTTTAAAACAATCTCCGTTTGCGAAACGTCTTTTGAAACCGCCTTGGTTGTATGCGACACATAATGCAGGCTCAGCGAAATATTGCCATCGGCGTGGGTTACTGCTATGGCAGGTTCAAACAGGTTCTTGGAGCCCGCAGGCGTATAGGCCGAATTGTAAATACCGGTATACTCATTACCCTGGTGGTATTGGGCAGACACCCGGCTATAGTCGGCTTCTTTTTCAAGCTTTTCACCAAAATATATTGTTCCCAGTTCTTTATCCTTATTCACTTCAAGCACCAGGGCATTGCTTTTTGTATTAACGGTAATAAGCTGTTGAGCCAGTAAGGGTGTACCCGTACCGGAAAGAGCAAACAGCAACCACGCTGCCGACTGCTTTATGTTTTTCATACTGATGTTTGTTTGGTTATTTTTCAATGACCGCTAAGATACTAAATGCCCCGCTATTATACTACGTATAAGTGCATAGGGATACCTTGCCATTATTACTTTGGCGCTATGGTCCACTTTTGCAGGTCAATGGTAAAATTACCTGCAGGGTCACCTTTTTGAAGCACATCAAAAATATTATAAAACAAAGTATAAGAAGCTATTACTTTATCTGTTAGTTTAAGCTTATTTTGTTGCTTAATGATAAGGTTATACTGCTTCAGGCGCTGTTTCCCGATGTCTTCCAGGGCAAGGCAATCGGCGCTTTGCAAGCGGTACAGGTCGTAAACCCAGTCGGCGCCCGTCCAGCTTTCCAATTCCTTTCTGCTTAGTTTTTCCTTTTTCAGCAGTGCTTTAATATTACCGTTGCCTACGGCCGTTACAAGCAACTCATACCCCGTTTTAACAATAAAACTTTCTACAAACTCCTTAGGCCATTCCTGCGGGATGAACCTCAGGCGCACCAGCTCTCTCAGGTGGAATTGAGTAAACTCCTTATAGCTTTTGGTTTCAAGTATCGCCTTATTCCAAATATCTTTTGAGCCAGTACTTTGCAAATGGGTATACTCCATCTTATACAGTTCGAACAGCTCATTAAACCTTGGCACATCTTTTATAACCACCGTTTCCACTTCCATGCGGTTTTTATCGTGCAGGGTAAGCAGCTTATATGCCGGTATATAAGCCGCCAACGAAGGCGACTGAATATTAAACAAGGTATTACCCTCTGCTGTTTTGCGGATGCCTGTATCGTTAATGTGCATGTGGCCCGCAAAGTGTATTTTTATGCCAGCATCGGCAAAGGCCTGCGCAACATCTTCGTGTGGTACGCGCTCCATCTGCCATTTGCCCTCGCCTAAAAGCTGTTCTATCTGCCCAGATGCCCCATCGTTATATTCCACCATAGGGTAATGGCTGAAGGCTATTAGAGTCTTTCCGCGTTTTTCGGCTTCGGCAGCAATAGTTTTTACCCATTCTATCAAATGCTTTTTGTGGCGCATCACATTATTATAGCCAATGGACGCCCCTGAATAATTAGCCGGATTTGCGGCATTGCCGTCGGCATTCTTTTTCGGGATGTATACATTGCCATCAAGGGCTAAGAGCCAAAGCCCATCTACAGGCTCCACCAAATAGCTCGCATCGGGCACTTCATATCCAGGACTTACTTCGTATTTACGAATACTATATGCAGCATTACTTAAAGCATTGCTAAAAGTATAATCATCATAACTATACATGCTGAATGGCGTTGCCCAAAACCGGTAACCTGGCTGCGGGTAAAACCCGAAATCCTTCAACGTACTGCTAATACCACTGTACCCCATAGTGGCAATATCTTTGGTAATCACCGCCGGATGGGCATTCGCATCCGTTTTTTTATAGAGTCGCTCCTTACTGAAAATGGGTTGGTTTTTACCGCCTTCTCCTAAAAAGTCATCTTTCCCAGCGGGGGCATCCCAGGGGGCTACCGGGTCGTGATTACCTGTGGTTATAAAAAACTGAATGCCGTATTTGCTGCTATACTCGTTAAGTATGCGTTGCAACCCACGCAGGTGTATGGGTTGGCCGTCATCAGTATAATCGCCGGGCAGGGCCACGAGTTTCACACCTCTTTTGGCAATATCATCCAGCGCTGCCAAAAAGGCAAAGTAATTCTCGTTGAATATACGGGTGCTGTGTAGCTGGGCATCCATAGTACGCATCAATACGGGTTTACCATTGGCAGGGTTGGTTATGCCTTTATAATCCGCATCGGTAAACTGCCCATACAGGTCCTGTAAATGTACATCGGCCAGGAAGGCAATCTGTGTATCTTTTTTTTGGGAATATAATGTAGTGGCAAACAGCAGCGCCGCTATTGTGGTGGTAATCTTCTTCATGTTTAAAAAACCGCTATAATAGTGAAACTGCTGATTAATCCGTTTAAGCCATTGTTATTTTTTACAGTTTTCTCGCAAAGACGCAGAGCCGCTAAGTTCCCATCCCTGGCGCAAGCCTCTGGCCATAAGTGTTCGAAACATTTCAATAGCCCCGTTAGGGGCGGCATATTTATAGAAAACAATAATTTAAGATGCGGAGGAGTTCCGGAGGAACGGCATATAGTCGTATAAATATGCCGCTCCGCTGGAGCTCTGCTCACTCCTGTGTATATTATGCTATAAATATGTCACCCCTCTGGGGTTCAATATCAGATAAATTTCATATTTCGAACACTTATGGTCAGAGGCTCGTGCCCAAAATATAATTAAAAGATACGAGCAGGAGGCTCGAATCAGCAATGATTAATACAGGCCGCCGCGCTTCGTACCTCCGCTCGCGGTGACGGAACGGGTAAACACACCGCATGAAGCTCCCAGCAACTGACAACTGGCAACTAAAAACCATGAAAAGCCGCTCCCGGAAAATCCCGAAGCGGCTTTTGGACTAAACTAAATAACTTAAACTATTATAACGAAACAACAAGTTCTTTCCATTCCTGCAGCTCAGGGATACCCGGTTTACGTTTCCCGAAGAACTGTACAATAATTTCACCCATTTCATTAAATACCTCTATAGCAGTAACCTCTCCATCTTCGGTAGGCTTGCGTACTATCCAGGTCTGGGCTATTTTATCCATGTCCAGGTGCAGGTTAAAATCAGGATCCATCACGTTAAACCATTGGCCATGCCACATGGTTTTACGCACTATACCTGTGTGTATTTGTATGTTACCTCTATTACCTACAAAGCACATAATAGGCAGCTTTGTTTCGGCAGCGCCTTCAAGCATTTTTACTACTGCATCTTTATCTACCTTCTTAGCAAAGTGCTCATTAGGTGCAAGGCGAAGCGCCTGGGTACGGGTTACACCAAATTTGCGCAGCATACCGAAGAATTCATGTGTATCCTTAAGATCGATCCATGCCTGTTTGAATGCTTCAACATCAATTTCAGTATCGGGTTTTTCATTGATAACAAGAGGCACTTCTGTAACATCTTCGCTAGCACTCTGGTCTTCGGCCATATATTTAGCAACAAGGGCATCAAAAGCATCAGCGTTGCTGTCTGCTGTAAGGTATATTTTGTGGATGGCAAGGCCGTCTTTCCCAAAGAACTGAAGGCTTTTGCGCTCTCCGTGCTCACTTTGTTCGGTTACGGCATAGGCTTTAGCCCAGTGACCCAAGAATATCCTAAGGTCGATATCCTCACCTACAAAAAGGCCTGCATGCGGGTTACTGAAGTCAGGGTTAAGGTAAGTACCTTTACGCTCGTGCACGCATTCGTCGTTGCGGGTTAGTGCCATTACTTTGCCCAGTGCCTCAACTTCGCCAAGGATAGCGGCAAATTCAGGGCGAAGGCGTACAACATTTTCTCCAATCTGTGTAGCCAGCAGTTCGGCTTCGCTTACGCCAAGCTTTTCAGCAGCATTGCGTATGCGCAGGTGTGGGTTTTCGGCTTTAAGAGCCTGCCATTGTTCTTTTAGTGTGTGGGTCGCAGCATTCATAATATGGTTTAATTTTTTATGTTCCAAAAATTATTAACGGATTGTTGTTTACAGGGTTAGCACATACCGTGCACGGAAAGTTATACACCCTGCTGATGATTTCGCGGGTAAATACTTTGGCCGGTGCATCGTGTGCCACTACCTTACCCCTTTGCAGCAGCATAACTCGGTCGGCAAAGCAGGCGGCAAGGTTCAGGTCGTGCAGCACCATTACGGCGGCATTCCCTTTCTCTGTAAAATCCTTTACGCGGTGGAGTATGCGGTGCTGGTGCAGCACATCGAGGTTATTAAGGGGTTCGTCTAAAAACAGTAGCCTGTCCTGGATGTCATTGTCCAGTTGTGCCAAAACACGCGCCAAGTGTACCCGCTGTTTTTCTCCCCCCGAAAGCGAGTTATAATCACGCTCCTTTAACGGAAGCACATCAGTCTCATCCATTGCCTTCAGTACGGCATCTTCATCTGCCTGCGAAGGCTTGGTGTTAAAATAAGGGTAACGCCCCATAAGTACCACATCGTGTACCCTAAGCGGTATATCGCTACTATAGCTCTGCGAAAACTTGGCCTTATGGCGCGGCAGTTCCTCGTTATCCCAGTTTTTAAACGCTTTCTGTTTAAAAACTATGGCTTCGCTGTGCTTACCGCTTTCGTGGGCCAACAGGCTTAGAAGAGTGCTTTTTCCGGCTCCGTTAGGGCCTGCAATTACCAGCAGTTCGCCACTATGCAGGGCTACGTCCACGTCCTGTAACAGGGTGTGCGTTTTGTAGCGGTATGTAAGTTCGTTTGCCTGTAACATAATTACATTTGGTTACGAGTCCTTATTAAAATAATCATGAATATGGGTGCACCCATAAACGCCGTAAGCACGCCTATAGGCAGTTCTGTAGGCGGGGCTATGGTACGGCTTATTGTATCGGCACCCAGTAACAGTATTCCTCCCCATACTGCCGAAAGCGGAAGTATGTAGTTGTAGTCTGATTTAAAAACCAGCCTTAGTATATACGGTACTATAAGCCCTATAAAGCTTATGGTACCCGCAAAAGCTACCGAAGTACCTACCAGCATGGCCGTAAAAACCACTATCTGCCTCTTTACTTTTTCTATGGGAATACCAAGGTGCATGGCGTCTTTTTCGCCCAGCATAATGGCATTAAGCGCTTTGCCTTTGTTTACTAGCATCAGGTAGCTTACACAAACAACAACTGCCAGTATAGCATTCTTTATCCACGATGCGCCTGCAAGGCTACCCAGGTTCCAGAACGTGAGGTCGCGCAGTTCTTCTTCACTACTGAAATAAATAAGCAAACCCATAAAGGCAAACCCGGTCGCGGTTATGGCTACCCCGGTAAGAAGCATTACAACAATATTTGTACGCCCGTTTTGTGTGGCTATACGGTGTACTAAAATCATATTGAGGAGTGCACCTGTAAATGCCATAAGGCTCAGGAACGAAAAGTGCATGGCCTCAGGGACATACGGTTTTATATATTTGCCCAATACTATGGCTATAGCTGCAAAGAGCGATGCCCCCGCAGTAATACCAAGCAAATCGGGCGTGGCAAGTGCATTACGAAACATACCCTGCAAACAGGTACCCGATACCGACAGTGCACTGCCTATAAGAATGCCCATAACAATGCGGGGCAACCTCAGTTCAAGCAGTACAAAGCGTTCGGATGCATCTATGGTATTGTCGTTACTAATCAGTGCCGCTATAACTTCGGTAAGCGAATGTTTTTCGAAAACAAACACCCCGCTGTACAGCGATACGATGGCCAGTGCCAACAATACCACAACGCCGCCTGCAAGCAATATGAAGCGTTTATTTTGCACTTGTAGCCGTTTGCGGATTTATTAATAACGCATTTAGCGCTGTAACAGCCTGACCTACGCGAGGCCCGAAGCTGTGTACCAAACCGCCATCAAGGGTAACGATGTTTCCTTTTTTACCGGCAGTGGTTTTATCTACACCCGGAATTTTTAGTACACCTGCTTTACCTCCAAGGCTTTCAAGGCCGGTATCATACAGCAATATTACATCGGGGTTGTTTTTTATAAGGGCTTCAGGCGTAAGCGGCTTAAAGTCGGCAAAGTCCTTAGCGGCATTTGTACCGCCTGCAAGGGTTATTACTTGGTCTTCGGCAGTACCTGTACCCGATACCATCATCATGTTAGCGCCACGGGCATAGATGAACAGTACCTTAGGCGAAGGGCTTACCGGTTTTACCTGTTTCAGGTCGGTATCTATAGCGGCCTGAAGTGCAGTAACATCGGTTACACCTATTGCAGTACCTACCTCAGCAATCAGCTTTTTGGCACCTCCTATGGTAAACTCCTGGTTAAAGGCTTCTACTTTAATACCGGCAGCCTTAAGTTTTTCCTGTAGCTCAGGGCTTATGTCTTTGGCAGTACCCAGTACATGCGTAGGCTTCAGCGCTATAATGCTCTCCGGCGTAATGCGGCTGGTGTGGCCAAGGTCTTTTGCCGTAGTTTTAATATCTTCAGGGAAGGTGCTGGTAACATCTACCGCGACGATTTCTTTCTGGTGCCCCAATGCACTGATAACCTCAGTAACGGCGCCGTTTAGCGAAATTATTTTAAGGGTGGTAGTCTCAGTTTTAGCAGGTTCGGCAGTAACGCCTTCAGCAGGCTTTTCGGCCGCTTTATTACATGAGCTGATTAGTGCACCTGTAAGCAGGGTTAACAGCAATACTTTTATTGATTTCATACGTAATGATGATTAAATTTTGGTTTAACGATTATTGAAGTAGAGCATATTGGAATGTTGGGTGTCCCCTTTCGCCTGACTCGCTGGCACCACCGGTCATTTTCAGTTTGTAAATGTTGCCGTTAGGGTCTTTTACAATAAAGAAACGGTCTGTTTTCAGTACAAATGCCGATACAGGCACTCCATCAGGGCCGTTAACGCTTGTGCTCCTCCAGTTAGAACCTATGTTACGTTGATCATCGGTAAACTGGGTTTCGTCAACGTTTGCAAGGGTAAAGCTTTCGTAGCTTATTTCACTTGTAAGGACCTGATAAGAACGTGCACCACCTTTTGTATTGGTAACAATAAAATCGGCATAGTAGTATGGCGTAGTACCGCCCACCACGTTAGTGAAGGTAGTAAAGTTAATGTCCCACTGGTTTTTCTGAGGCTCTACACTAACTGCTCCACCTACAGTAAAGCTGAAGAACGTAAAGTTATACGCGCTGTTTTTAGCTATAGTAATTTCCTGGTGCGTGGTAGCATCTATGTCGGCATATTGCAGTTTGTAGTCGCTGCCGCTTTTTAGTATGCGTATTTTTTTCCAGCCGCGGTGTGCACCACCGGCAGAACCTTCAGATCCTGTAGCAGGCTGTGTAGCCGAAGGACCATTACCCAGGTTTACAAGATACACTTTGTTATCGTCGTCGTTATCGCTTACCGCAGCAATGGTAGCACCACTTATGTTACCTACCGGATCATCTATGTACGCAAGTGTACCCTGGCCCTGTCCTATAAGCATGTTGTTATCTGTTACTGCAATTTCGTCTATGTTTGTGGTTCCAAGTTGTTTTGCCGACATTTTAAGAGAACTGTTCAGTACAATCCTGAAATCATCGCCTCCGTAGAATCCAAGATCCCACGATACGCGAGGTACAGTAGTAAGTCCACCGCTGCTAAGATCTACATACACCTGGTTTGGCTGGGTAGCACCGCCTGTTTCCGGCTCCAGTGCAGTACCTAATGATGCAGTTTCGTTAAAGTTAAGCTGGGTTGTAGTGTTTCCGCTTATGGTAGCGTTAACTGATACTTCTGTAATAGTAAACACTACATTTTTAGTTTCACCTTCTACTGCATCTATTAGCTTGTTGAAAGTAAACGTAGCCGAAGTAGCTCCTGCTTCAAACGGAACACTAAGCACATTGTTAGTTGCAGCCGGTGTGGTAGTAAAGTCTGTACCGTAAGCTACATTTGCAACAGTAAATGATACGGTAACAGTACCTGCGGTATTTGCCTCTTCAGAGAAAAGTATCTGTACCTGTGTGGCATCGTCGCTAAGATTTTGGGATGGATTTGCAAACGATACGCCTATAGGAGCGCTTGTGGTATTATTATCCTCATTACAGGCAGTTAGTGCCAGTAATAGAGTGGTAAACAGAAAAATAAAACATTTTTTCATGGTTTTGATTTAATTGAAATTAAAGTTGTAGGTAAGTTTTACAAAATATGAGGTTCCGTAAGCCAATAACAGGCTGCCACCCGAAGCGGCATGCACGCCTGTACCACTGCTGCCGGTAGATTGTACGTTCTTTACATCTAAAAGGTTCCTTGCCCCCAGTGTAAGCTCCAGCTTTTTAGACATGAATGACTTTATGATTGAAGCATCGAGCAGGCTGTATGGAGATACAATACCTTTGCTGAATGTTACGTTGTTATCTGCATCGGTACTTTCCATAAACTGCTGATACTTGCCTGTATATTTGTAGTATACTGCAAACTGGGTATTCCATTTTGGGACACGGTATGCTACACTCGAATTTACATTTATCGAATACAGGTAGTCGTCCGGTGACGATGTACCCAGAGCAGCCGTGTTTATTTGCTGCGAAATACCTATAAGAGATGCGCCTACAGAGAGGTCGAAATTCTTATACGAAAGCTGGTTAGTAGATGAAATGTTTACAATTTTATATTTGTCAATATTTAAGTAACGATACTGCCACAATGGGTCGGTTGATGCCAGTACCAGGCTGATACGGTCGTCTACGTTTATAAAAGCCGCAGTAAGGTTATTTTGAAGCCTAAAGCTTTCTTTTCGGGTATCTTTTTTAATACTGGCTTCATAAGAAATACTTTGCTCAGGTGTAAGAGCTGCATTTCCCTGAACATTATGGTTAGAGTCTACAAAGTAGGTATAAAGCTCATCAAAATTAGGAGTACGATATGATTTACCCACCGACGCCCTTATTTCTAAACCGTGGTTCAGCAAATAACGGCTACCCAGTGACAGTGCGTACTGATTATCAAAGATAGACTGGAATGAGTAGCGTACACCCGGCCTAAGTGAGAAACGCTCTGTACATTTTATTTCAGCGGAAGCATATACATCATAATTTGCTAATACCTTATTTACATCTTCGGTTTGCTGGTTATCATCGCGGAACATGCCCGAAGCTGCCGAAGCAAAACCTTTTTCGTGTACCACCTCATAACCTAACTGCATATCAAAACGTTTGTTGGTAAAGAAGTTGGTTATGTTACCGGTAGAATACAGTACGTCTCTTGACTGATAGGTGTAGCGGGTATTTGCCTGCTCCTGTTGCGAAAGGATGTAGTAATTAAAATCTTCCTGGTCGCGTTTCTGGTTTTGGTACGATGCCGAAAGGTTATACGTATAACGGTTAAGCAGCTTACCAAAGGCGTTAAGGTGGTGCAACTGACGGTTGGTTATATAACGCTTGTCCTTGCTGTAATATGTTTCCGGGAAAGGGTAATTATCAATTGGTATTACAACAGGGTTATAATAGTCAACATTTTCATGGAAATATTCAAACTTATAAAACAACCTGAAATTCCCTTTGCTGTAATTAACAAGGGCATTTGTAGTAAGCTGCTCCTTCGGCAGCCAGCTGTAGCCACGCAGGTTATCGTTACTGGTATCTACATAATCCTTGCCCTTATATTCATCAAAGAATCCGGCAAAGTCGTTACGGTTAGCACCCACGGCTACGTACCAGTGGTCGTTAATTGCATTTGCTACCCGCAACGCCTGTATATGGCGGCCTTTGTTAAACAGGGCATATTCATTACCCACGGTTTCTTCCTGTACTGATGCTGAGGTTTCCCACCTTTTGGCACTTCCCTTTTTTGTAATAATGTTTAGTATACCGCTTACGGCATTGGCACCATGTGTAACACCCATAGAGCCTTCTATGATTTCGATGCGCTCTACGTTGTCAAGGTTTATCTGTGTAAGGTCTACATTGTTCCCCAGTCCGCTTTCGCTTACCACAGGAATATTATCAATAAGGATTTTGAAATACTGACCATCAAGCCCAAACATGGATACAGACGAGCGCCCATCGGCACCCGAAGGCCTTACGGTAATATTAAGGTATTGGGTAAGTACGTCGGCAAGGTTGTTAGCTGCACGGTTTTCTATATCGGCTCGGGTAATAACCCTTACATTATATACTGATTTTTTTAGGGATTGCGGCTCAAACTGTCCGGTGATTACTAATTCATCGAGTTTAGCCGAAGTAATAGTATCTTTAGGATGCTGGGCATATACTCCCCAGGATACCACAAGAGAAAAATATAGTGATTTGTGTATTGGTTTAAACATCTCGGTTTAGTTAGACTAATTCTAAATAATACCGCAAATCTAAAAACGATATTGGTTTAAACCAAATTATTTTTAATTATTCTAAATAAAAGTAAGTGTTAAAATATAGTAAGAGAATGAATACAAAAGAAAAACGCTTCGAAATGAAGCGTTTTTCTTTGTAATATTACTTATCATCCCTAAAAATGAGCAAAGGGATTTTTGTATGATAGGCCATTTTTTTTGTGAGGCTGGTATGGAAAAGGCTCTCAAAAAAACCTCGTTTATGTGTACGCATTACAAGCATATCAATATTTTGATTCTCAACAAAATCAAGAATGGTCTGCTCTACATCTTTACCATGAATAACATAAAAATCTATCTTCTCATCGCGGTAATATATCTTCCACTCATTAATAAGCTCTTCAATATCTGAGGGATCTTCTTCATTGCTAATATACAAACATTCTACCTTCGCCCCTATTAGCTTACTTATTCCTATTATCTTTAAAAGAGCGTCATTGTCACGGTCTTTATATTGTGTAGTAAAGGCTATTGTAGATATACCATGAAAATCAGCATGTTCAGGTATGCCTAACACCGGGACTTTTGTATTAGCTATAACACTACCTGTAGTACTGCCTAAAAATACTTCTTTGATACCTGAAGAACCTTTTGTCCCCATTACAATCATTTCAATTTCCTCACTACCCGATACCTTATTAATGTTGTACACCAAATCGCCGTACTCTAAAACATTTTTGAGCTTAATATGACCAAAGTTGCGCTTTTCAGCTATACTATGAAGTTCATGCAACTCCTCTTTAAAGCTTTCAAAATGGTTCATCTCTATCACCTCAAAAACTTCCTGAGTTGTTTCAGGCATCGGCGGTATATCAACTATAGGCAAATCATATACGTGCAGTATGGTTATCTCGGCATTCAGCGCATCTGCAAACTTCAATGCATATATAAATGCTGTTTTCGCGGCTTCAGAAAAATCGGTTGGAAAAAGTATTTTTTTCATGGCTTTCTTACTTAAGATTGTAACATAAAGGTACAATTTTTTTACTCATTTTCTTACTGTTTTCACTTTATAATTAACACTAAAATAATGTCGCTGCCCCATTTTCATCTTTTATCATCCCACTGATAAAAGCCGTATCTTTGCTTCAAATTTCAGTTTATAAAATGATTTTTCAGGATACCATAGCGGCGCTTGCTACTGCCCCGGGATCGGGTGCAATTGCGGTTATTCGTATAAGCGGCCCCAATGCAATAACCATCGCTTCTTCTGTTTTTCGTAGTGTTTCAGGAAAAGACATAACAAAACAGAAGTCGCACACATTACATTTAGGCTTCATAGAGGATGGAGCCAAAGTATATGACCAGGTATTGCTCTCTATTTTTAAGGGTGCTAATTCTTATACCGGTGAAAACACCGTAGAAATATCATGCCACGGATCATCTTACATACAACAACAAATACTACAGCTACTGCTTCGCAAAGGCTGTCGTATGGCGCAGGCGGGTGAATTTACCCTAAGGGCATTTATAAACGGAAAGCTCGACCTTAGCCAAGCCGAAGCCGTTGCCGACCTTATAGCAAGTGACAACGAAGCCAGCCACCAAATAGCCATGCAGCAAATGCGAGGTGGTTTTAGTAATGAAATAGCCCGACTTAGAGAAGAATTATTAAACTTTGCTTCTCTTATAGAACTTGAACTCGATTTTTCGGAAGAAGATGTAGAGTTTGCAGACCGCAGCCAGTTTAATGAATTGCTTAACCGTATAGAGTTTGTTTTAAAACGACTTATTGATTCGTTTGCGGTGGGTAATGTGATTAAAAATGGTATTCCGGTAGCTATTGTGGGTGAGCCAAACGTGGGCAAAAGCACCCTGCTGAATGCCTTGCTAAATGAAGAACGCGCCATAGTATCGGACATTGCAGGTACCACACGAGACACTATTGAAGATGAAATGGTTATAGGAGGCATCGGTTTCCGTTTTATTGATACTGCCGGCATACGTGAAACGGTAGATGTTGTAGAGAGCATAGGTATTAAAAAAACCTTTGAAAAAATTACCCAAGCTCAGGTGGTGGTATACCTTGCTCCCTTTATGGCAGACAGTAAAGCCTTAAACAATGTAGTAACCGAAATAGAAAAGATTAAAAACCAATATCCTCAAAAGGCATTGGTAGTAATAGCCAATAAAAAAGATCTTTATACAAATGACCAAATTGTTGAAATTGAAAATGCCATACCGGGTATATTACTTATTTCAGCTAAAAACAATGAAGGCGTAGATGAACTGAAAACGAAGCTGCTATCATTTGTAAATACAGGTGCCTTACACAATAACGAAACTATAGTAACCAATAGCCGCCATTATGATGCCCTGATAAAAGCTCTTGAAGAAATACAAAAAGTACAATACGGCATGCGGGCTAATCTTCCGGCCGATCTTATGGCTATAGACATTCGTCAGGCATTATATTATTTTGGCGAAATCACAGGTCAGGTAACTAATGACGAATTGCTTGGTAACATTTTTGCTAATTTCTGCATCGGAAAGTAAAGTGGTAAAAGAAGTGAAAATAAAAAACAATAAAACGAAAGTAAATCAATGCTTTAAGATTTATTTTTGAATTTATATTTTCTTTTAGTTAGTACTTATTTTTACATTTTTACCGCTTATTTACATTAATTACTTATTTTTGTGTAAAAGATGTAAAAAGTATGAAAATATCATTAAGGCAAAGGGTTTCAAAAAAGACCGGTAAAGTAACTTTATATCTTGAATTTTATAAAGGGCATGAAAAGTTGCCTAATGGAAAAATCAAGCATTTGAGGGATTACGAGTATTTAGATTACTTCTTATATGAAAAACCAAAAAATCCAGTAGAGAAACAGCATAATAAAGAAAATCTGAAATCAGCAGAAGCTGTAAAAGCACAAAAGATTTTAGAGGTTCAAAATGGTACTTATGGCTTTAATAATGTACATAAACTTAATGCCAATTTTATTCAATATTTTAGAAAGCTAACTAATGACCGCTTAGAAAGCTCGGGCAACTACGGTAACTGGGATAGTGCATTGAAACATCTTATAAATTATGCCGGAGAAAGTGTAACCTTTAAACAAGTTACTTCAGAGTTTTGTGATGGCTTCAAAGATTATCTATTGAAAGCACAGAAGAAGACCGGAAAAGCATTGTCAAAAAATTCATCCCTTTCCTACTTTAACAAGTTTAAAGCGGCTTTAACCCAAGCCTTTGATGATAAAATTATCAATGAAAATCCAGCAAAGAGAATTAAAGGAATTAAGCCAGATGAAGCAGAAAGAGAATATTTGACTCAAGAGGAACTCCAAGCTCTTATAAAAACCGAATGTAGATATGATGTATTAAAAAGAGCTTTTTTGTTTAGTTGCTTTACTGGTTTACGATGGTCAGATATTAATACCCTTACATGGAACAAAATACAAGAGTTTGAGGGCGGCCATAGAATCCAGTTTAAACAACAAAAAACTAAAGGAATGGAATATTTAGATATTCCTGCTAATGCCCTGCAATACATAGGTGAAAGAAGAAATCCAGAAGACAGGGTTTTTATAGGATTAAGATATAGTGCTTATATGAATACTGCTTTAGCTCAATGGGTTCTTAAAGCTAAAATTACAAAGCAAATTACTTTTCATTGTGCAAGGCACACTTATGCAACGTTTCTTTTAACCAAGGGAGTAGATATATACACTGTTTCAAAAATGCTTGGTCATAGAGAATTAAAAACTACCCAAATTTATACCAAGATAATTGACCAGAAAAAAAGAGATGCTGTAAATGTATTTGATGAGATTTTTAAATAAATACTATGAAAAAGAAACACTCAAAACTTGGCACTTATTCTAATGATGGTTTATCAATAGGTTTTAACGGATTTTCAGATGATACTTTAGACGAAATGAGAAAAATTGTATTAGAAGATTACGAAAATATTGAGATTGATTTACAACGCCAATTATTAAGATTAGATGATTATCTAAAAAAAACTTTTGGAGCATTATTTAGAACTGAAGATTTCGTTAAGTGGTTTTTTGATAAAAAGAAAATAACCCAATGGGGCAGCAACTTACCAAAAATTAATGATGCAGAATTAATTACTTATTCGAGAATTTACATCAATGAATTAAATGAATTAACAAAAGACATCTCGATTCAGCGAATAAAAAAAACATCAATTATCTGGATTAAAGATGAGGCCGATTTAATGAAGCTCTCAAATTATTTATATACAAATTCATTCATTGAAACAGAAAAAGATTTTCATACTATTATTTCAGACCCAACCTTTAAGCAAAGAGTAAATTGGTTGAAAACTAAAACTCTTTTAATCTATCTATTTGAAAGAATTAAAGAATTAGAATATATTCCAAAGGAATTTTCTGAAAACTCTTTTATTGAAAATAATTTTTTAATTAGTGGTAAAATTATTGAGAATGTAAAGCAGTCTAAAGATGGTAAGAAAAAAAACAAAAATTCTAAACCAAAAAATCATATTTTAATTGATGCTTTTTTTGACACAAATTAACACTTTACCTTTATTTACTACTTCGGTAAAGTAAAGTCTATTCTTTCTCCTTCCTATGTTTCACAAATTTGCACTTATAAACTTAATAGTTGCAAATATGGAAACTAATAGAATTGAACAAAAATTAGAAAGAATTGAGAAACTACTCATCTCTCAAAAAACTGTCCTAAATTTTGAAGAACTGGTTGAATATACCGGATTATCTCAAAGCTATCTTTATAAACTTACCAGTAAAGGAGACATCCCTTTTTACAGGCCTAACGGTAAGCAACTTTATTTTAATAAAGAAGAAATAGACCGCTGGTTACTACGCAATCGTTCCCAAACAAATGAAGAAAGAGACAGTGAAGTTACAACCAATCTTATTCTAAAAAAGTAACTTTTAAAAGCTGCTTTTCGATGATAGATTTTATTAGGATAGTCGCTCCAATTGAACCTCAATATTCTTTTAACTCAATACATCCATTTGAATGGCAGGAATTAATTTTCGTTCCAAAATTTAAAAAGGGAATTTTGAAAGGTTTTGAAAGTGAGTATAAGGATTTAAGAGTGGTTTTGTACTACGATAAAATTGAACTATCAAACTCATTACATAAATTTTACAAGGGCAATAATTACACTGATTTCGCTTATTCAGAATTAGTCAATGCCATAGCAGAAATATGTATTAAGTTCGAGATTGAGGCAGAGTACTGGGAGATAAAAAAAATGGAATTTGGATTTAATATAAAAACACCTCAACCAGCAAACGAATATATAGACCTGTTTTTAGAGTATAAAGAAAGGAAGTTTGATAAAATGAAAAATAAGCAAATTGATTATGGTAGAAAGTGCTTTTTAAGTGAATATTCGCTAAAAGTATATGATAAATCTTATCAATCTAAAGTAGTGGATAGTATCGCTATTTCAAAAAAAATGCTTCGTGTAGAGTTTTGTTATAATCAAAAACGCAAACTGCCGGAACAAATAAAAAACTTAGCAGATTTAATGGACAGAGAAAAAATTAAAGAGCTGTATAACGACCTCAGTGAAGCATTTGCAAAAGTCATTTTTAGTGAAGAAGTAGATTTTACAGGTTCTACTGACGAAGAAAGAATGCTCTTCTTTGCGTCAACCCACGCTAATTATATAAAGGTTGAAGAAGGGATTAACAAATCTAATACAAAAGCAATGAAGAAAAGAATAAAGCAATTAAAGGAAAGATTTTTTCGGAAAACATTTAAGAAATGGTTTCTGAAGGCTTTGCAAGACAAGTACATAGAGCTATACTGTAACTAAATATCTAACTTGTAATATAGTCGGAAACCAAAAAAAATATCAATGCAAAAAGCAGATAAAGGCATAGTAGAACAACGCATAAAAGATATAGCCCGCTTACTAATAAATGGTAATTGCAGGGAGGATATTGTTCTACATAGTTCTACTCAGTGGAATATTGGAGAGAGGCAGACAGATAAATATATTGCACGGGCAAAAATACTTGTTGAGCAGTCGGTAAAGAAAAGAATCGAATATGATTATGCCAAAGCTGTAAGGAGATACGAGGAGCTATATAGGCTTAATATGGACAAAAAAGATTATAAAACCGCCTTGGCTGTAAATAAAGAACTAACTACCCTACAGGGCTTATTTAAACAACAAATAGAGCATTCGGGTGAAGTACAATTCATTTGTAATATTCCAGATTAAAAAAAATAGTTATGAAAAATCAATTATCACAGGAGAAAATTGACTCTTATTTTGAAATTTTAGAAGATAAAAATAAGTATGAAAAAGTTAGAACCTACGCTTTAATGTTGTTAAATGGCATAAATCAACCATATAACAATATTGAAGGTGATTGTAAAATAATATTTAATCCATACAGAATAATGTTTATTGAGCGATTTGAAGATAGAGGATTAGAACATTATTTTGATGTAGAAGTTATCTGGGGAGATGTATGCCCAAGTCAACAAAGAAACTTCAAGAAAGCTTTTGTAGTTGCCTTGAAAGAAATGGAAGAAATAGATTATTTCAATTATGAAAATTAATTTTTCGCTTTATTACACTCCTAAGCCCAAACAGATTGAGGCTCATAAATGCCGGGCAAAATATGTTTTGTTTGGCGGGGCTATGGGAGGCGGTAAAAGTTGGTTTTTATGTGCTGAAGCCATAAAACAGGCTATGAAATATCCAGGAAACAGATTAGTTATTGTCCGAAAGGAACTTTCTGTTTTAAGACGAACTACATTAGTAACTTTCTTGTCCATTTGCCCCAAAGAAATATTAAGAAATTTTAATCAAACAACATTAGAAGTAACTTTTATAAACGGCTCTATTCTCACTTTTTTAGATGCGAATATTTCTAAAGACCCCTTATTGCAAAAAATTAAAGGATTAGAAATTGGCTGGTTTGGAATAGATGAGGCAAATGAGGTAAGCTTAGATGTGTATAGTCTACTTAAAACCCGTCTAAGATGGATTTTGCCAAATAAGCAGAAACCACAATACGAAGGCCGGTTAACAAGTAATCCAGAAGCTTGCTGGTTGATACCTACTTTTATCCAGTCAACAAATAAAGATGAGGTTTACATTCAAAGCCTTACAACCGACAATTACGATGAAAATAGTGAATACGTCATCAACCTTAAAGAAGCTTTTAAAGACAATCCTAATCTATTGCGAAAATACCTTTATGCAGATTGGAGTTTGGTGGACACTATAAATCAACTTATTCCAAGTGAGGCTATTCAGAGAAGCGCAAACAAAATATCCAGCAGCATTACCAGTATATCTATGGGAGTTGATGTGGCCAGATATGGAGATGACAGAACCGTTTTTATAATTCTAAAAGATGGTAATATTGAATTGATTGAAAGTTATCCCCAAACCGCAATTACAGAGGTTATAACACGTACAATCCAATTAATCAAAGACTATAATATTGACCCCAGTTATGTAGGAATTGATAGTGTTGGCGTTGGTGCTGGTGTAGTAGATAGTTTGAAAATGCAAGGTTATGATGTGATTGAGATACAGGGAGGCGCAAAACCGGAAGAAACAGATTATGATGAAGCTTTTAAGCCTTATAATTTACGCTCGCAGATGTATTACGAGCTACGTAAAGAACTAATCACTGGTAATGTGGGTAATATAACCGATGAGACATTAAAATTGGAATTACAAGCTATTAAATATGAAATTTATGCCGATAGAACAGTAAAAGTTGTGAGCAAGGAGGCTATTAAAAAAATTTTGGGGAGAAGCCCCGATTTTGCTGATAGCTTAGTATATGCAAATTGGGTTAAAACATATAGAGGTGTTTGGAAATGGGCTTTGCCTATATCTGCCGGAAAATGAAAGTAACTTTTAATTTATGTAGTAAAAATGCTATATTCGTAGTCAATTAAAATTATAAAAGTATAAGGCAAAAAGGTTTTAAATAACATATAGATATTGCGTTTTGCATTTCGTTTTTCTACTCAAATACTGGTAATATTAAATAGACAAAAGCGAATGATTTGCGGAAGGTTCCCGATTGGGTGCTTCTGCTTCATTGCTTTTGTGGGTTATACCAGTGACCTGAGTAGAGAATGTTGTTAGTTAGCACCCTCTTTCATTACTGTAACCTAAAATTATCTATATGAAAACACAATCAACCTCAGCAGGTACGGAACACAAAGTTTTAAATGTTCTTAAATGGATTTTTGCAATATTTTTTCTATTTGGGGGCTTAGGAATGCTAACCAAAGGTTTGTATATAACTGGGCTATTATTAATATTGTTAGGCTTACTCCTCCTCCCGGTCGTATCAAATAAAATCAATTTGCAAATATGGAAGAATAGAGCATTTAGATATATAAGTTATTCGGTAATCTTTATATTGGCAGCACTAATGAATCCGAATGGCAAAAAGGAGAGAAACGAAATAGATTTTGAAGACAAAGAGGATATTGTAGTTGCTTACATCAAAAAAGATACATTAGACAAATCGATACAAACACTAAAACATTTAGGAGAAATAGGTGAGCTTTTCAAAAATGGCAATTATTCGACAAAGTATCCCCATGATGGTTATATCTCAGAGCAGATTGATAGTCTTAGCAAAAAGAAAATCTTAGTATTTAACCCCAGATACGATTTTGAAAATGCAAAGACCTACTTAAAAGAGGATTTAAAGAATGGTTTAATTAGAAATTACGTAATAAATTTTGAAGTAGATGATAATGGCAAACTAATATCCAAGAAAACTATAATAACATACTCGAAAATTGGCCAAGTAGAATACCAAAATAATAACGTACCGGAATATACAACTTTCATTGATGGGAAGATTGTAGAAAATCAAAAACTTAATGTAGAGGCAGAAAAGTTAATAGCAAAACAAAAAGAGGAATATGAAAAAAATAGGGCAGATTTTGAGGAGAGTTGTTTAAGTAGTTGGGACGGTTCAAACAGAGAATTAGTGAAAATTGTAAAGAAGAATATGAATGACCCTGATAGCTTTGAACACGTAGAAACTTCATATAAGCTGTATAATGATTATGCTGTGGTGATAATGCAGTTTAGGGGTAAAAATGCTTTTAATGGTACTGTTTTAAATAGCGTAACTGCAAAAGTAAGTTTAGAAGATTGTTCTGTGATTTCAGTTGAATAATAAAAATAATTAAAATAATAAAAAATGCGAACATTCGAGTTCGCATTTTTTATATCAACAGAATTAGACATATTACTTATAATGATAATATTTTTTTATAATTTTAACATATTAGAAATCTAATAGATAGGGAATATCTTATTTAATTCAAATACATATGTCGCCAATCAAACCAACTGTAGATAATCAGGTAGAAGAATCAATATTTATTAATCCATTTGAAAGTAAGCTTGATAATTTTAAAAATATAATTCAAGATTGTAATTTAAGTTTTTTAATAGGTTCCGGATTATCTGTTCCCTTCATGAAAACATTGGGAGGGATAGAGTCATGGCTTACAGGTCTTGAAGATAACAAACAAATTACCGAAGAATTACGAAAGTATATTAAAGCGTGCCTGTATAAAAGTTATTTTGAGGTCGCAATGAAAAAAAATGTGGATATTGAAAATTTTGAGTGTAATGATAATTCTTCAAATCCTCCAGATTTATCATTAACATATAATTCTTATAAAAGCTTCTTTAAAACTATTAATCAGATTCTATTTGAAAGAAGAAGCAATACAGTAAATAAACAAGTAAATATTTTTACTACAAATATAGATGTATTTTGCGAGAAGGTTATTGAAGACTTAGGATTACAGTTTAATGATGGTTTTAATGGAATTTTTAAGAAACAATTTCAATTAAGTAATTTCAAGAAATCATTCTATCAAAAGAGTCTACATTATGACAATGTTGCAGAAATACCAGTTTTTAACCTGCTTAAAATTCATGGTTCCGTAACTTGGAAGTTACGAAACACAGTTATAGAATTTGCTGGTCTCGACCTCTTAAAAAAGGTAATTTCTAAAATTGAAGATATAGAATTGTTAGATATTCTCGAAATGAGCAATAGGAAGTGGAGTGATTTTGGGACTGATTTAACCATTGAAGAAATAATTAAGGAATCCAAGAAACAAAACCCTATACCTTTAACGGATGATTTTATTGAAGTTTATGAGCAATTGCAAGTAGTTAATCCAACAAAGGATAAATTTAGAGATACTACATTTAATAAAACATACTATGAAATGTTGCGCCTATATGCAAATGAATTAGAAAAGGAAAATTCTGTATTATTCATAATGGGATTTTCTATGGCAGACGAACATATCAGAGATATTACTTTTAGAGCTATTAAATCAAATCCTACCTTAAAAGTTTTTATCTGCTCTTATACCCCTGAAGCAAAAGATATAATTTCTAATTTAAATCAAGACAGAATAGATTTAAGTAGCTATTATAATGTTGAATTACTTAATCCTATTGAAAAATTTGATTTAGCTAAAGCTAATGAATTATTATTTTTTCCTTTATTAGAGAGTATTCAGCTAAAAAAAGCATTTAAAAAATAGGTATGGAAATAGCTCTACAAAAAGATTCTATATTCAAAGTTGGCAAAGTAATTTCTGTTGAAGGCAGAATCGTAAAAATTGAAGTCGACAAAACGAAAAACAGTTCACATCTTTTATACAATGGGGAACTTCTTAGAAATATTTCAGTTAATAGCTATATTAAAATTACTAAAGGTTTTACCAAAATCATTGGTAAAGTAGATGGAGAATTTATTGTTGAGGATAAGCAAGTTACCGAAAAAAACTATAAAAGTGAAAAATTCAAGATTAAGAGAATTTTAATCGTCAGTTTGTTAGGATTCTTTAGTAAAAAAGGATTCGAACGTGGTATTAAGGAGCTTCCGTTAATTAATAATGAATGTTATCTATTAGAAAAGGAAGAATTTAATGATGTTCATGATTTTGTAAAGATTGGCGACTCTCCACTCACACTGGGTACTCTTACACATGAAAATGAACAAAAAATAAATATAGGAATTAATGATTTATTTGCTAGTCATATTGGGATTTTTGGAAATACTGGAAGTGGAAAATCTTACACTTTGGCAAAATTATATAGAGAATTGTTTTTAAAATATATTAAACAACAAAACTTTATAAAAAATACTCAGTTTATATTTATTGACTTTAATGGGGAGTATATCGAAGATGATACAATCATTGAAAAAGATTATAAAAATATTTACTGCCTTAATACGAGAATATCTAAAGACAGATTTCCTGTTCCTGAAGATTATATTAAAGACCACAACTTCTGGGCTTTGGTATTGGATGCTACGGAAAAAACTCAGAAACCCTTCTTACATAGAGCAATTGAAAATGATTGGTTAGAAGAAAAAGTAAATAACAAAGAAGAATTGAAAGAATTTTTGAAGCAATCTATTTCAAAAATTATTGACAAAGAAGATGATAACTTAAAGACTAACGTTATTATTGACTTATTAAGTCAAATCGATGCTTGTGTAATAAACAGTAATATAATTGAAGTTTTAAATGTATTAAGGGATAAACTACAATTTCATAATAAAAATAAGACCTTTTATTTCATAGCCAATGATGGAAACACATATTATGACAATAATGCTATTCCTTATGTAAATAATGTTTTAGATGAAATTGAATTTGACGAAATTGAATCAGAGTATTTGACAAAGGTAAGGCTTAGGATAGTTTTGCAATATTATCATGAGATTATAAATGGCTTTTCTAATATTGAACATTTATCTCCTCTTTTAAAAAGAACTCCCAAAAAAATTGTAGACTTAAAAAAAGTTATAAGTATTGAAGACAAAAAGTGGGATAGAAATATTACTATTATTTCTCTTAGAGATGTTAATATTGAAATGAGAAAAATGTTACCACTTTTGATATGCAAGCAGTTATATGAAGTAAAGAAAGATGAAAAAGAACAAGAAAAGAAAAATGGAGTAGAAACTTACTTAAATATTGTCGTTGATGAAGCTCATAATATACTCTCTTCAATATCTGAAAGAGAAAGTGAAACTTGGAAAGATTATAGGCTTGAAACTTTTGAAGAAATCATAAAAGAAGGTAGAAAATTTGGAGTGTTTTTAACTATAGCGAGCCAACGACCTTCAGACATTTCTTCAACAATTATATCCCAATTACATAATTTTTTTCTTCATAGGTTAATTAACAACAATGATATAAAGGCTGTTGAAAAAACAGTCTCATATTTGGATAAGCTATCTTTTGAATCTTTACCTATTCTCCCCACAGGCACTTGTATTTTAGCTGGATTGTCAGCACAAGTTCCTGTTATGATCGACATAGGAAAGATTGATAAAAAATTTGAACCAAATAACAAAACAATGATATTAATTGATAACTGGTTAGATAAAAATAAAAATGACTAAATCTGAAGAATGGGCATATAAATTATGTAAAGATTCTTTTTTCTCTCTATTCAGTTTTGTAAATCCTGTTGGTAAGAAGGGAAAAGAACTTTGTGATGTTATTGTTATTTGTAGTGCCGATATAATTCTAATCTCTGTAAAGGAAATTAATATAAGTCTAACAAATAATTATGGAGTAGATTATAACAGGTGGAATAAGCGAGCTATTGAAGATTCCTTAAAGCAACTAAATGGTGCCGAACGCTTTTTAAAAACAGTTTCTTCATTTAAATTGAAAGGTTCAGAAGAGGAAATAGAATTACCCTCAGAAAAAAAATTTTATAAAATAGCTTTATCGATTGGAGGAAGAGGTAAATTTCCTATTCCAGAATCAATTGAAAATAATGGATATGTGAATATTATGGATGAGGTTTCTTTTCATTCGATTATTTCAGAGCTTGATACAGTAACTGATTTTATTGATTATTTAAACGAAAAGCAAACTAAATTGTCGGGAGTTCATTTTACTGGTAACGGAGAAGAAGATTTATTAGCTTTTTATTTATGTAACGAATTTAATTTTCCAGATAGTACATATCTATATTTTGATGAAGGGCTTTATGAAAGTTTAAAAAAGAACAAATACTATATTAAAGAAAAAAAAGAAAGAAGAGAAAGTTATAAATGGGATTTTATAATTAATCATTTTACTCAAAATTATTTTAATGAGAATGGCTATAACAGTACAACTTTGAACAATATGATGAAAGCATGTGAAATTATGGCTAGGGAAACAAGGTTTGAAAGAGTAAAACTGATAAATAATTTGAATGAAGTAATTAATACCAATATTAGGGCAAGAATTTATTTTTCTCCATCATTTAATCATATTATTTATGTCTTTGTCTCTGGAAAATTTGAAAATGAAAAAGCACGTTTGAATGAACTCGAAAGTAGATGCCTAGTAGCAGCATTTCTACATAACAAATCAGCAATAGTTATTGGGATTGCTTGGGAAAAGAATATACATAACGACATATATGATGTTGCTTATTATAATTATAAATATGTATGGAAGGATACTTTGGATGGAGCTGCTTTAATAGCAATAAATGAATTGGGCTACTTTAAAAAATATTATGACCAAATTTCTAAAACTAATGACATATGATTGTTAGCATATTTTTAAAAGAACATGAATATTTGACATGTAAACCACAATCATTAAATTTTGGTGGAAAGTATCTATATTCATTTTTATCAATTGGTAAAAATTTAATTGTGACACGAAAGTTTAATGAAAAATATATTCCTAATTTTTTCAACATTTCTAATAGCGAATGTCCAATAGAATTAATGAGTGCTATTGTAGGTCAAAACGGTGTAGGAAAATCTTCTGTTTTAGATGTTATTAGAAAAACATTTGTAGAGTATGTGTATTCAATGCCTTATAACGACTCAACTATCCTAGTTGAGGTTGATGGAGAAACAAAAGTTTTGTTTTCAAATTACAAAGCAATTGTAATTACTGATGAAGGTAAAAATGATACCTCTACCATATTAGATTTTATTCTCAAAGAAGAAGACAAACAGTTTCCAGAAGGTTATGAAGAATTAGAAAAAATAGAAATAGAAGATTATCAAAGTATCTATTATTCTCCGCATTTTGATTTGAAGTATAACAACAATTTTGTTGAGGTTGATAAATATGATATTTCCCTCGACCAATTTATTAAGCAAGATTTGGAAGATAAAGATAGGAAAGGAACTAATGAAAATGGCTGGAGATTTCCTTTACACGAAGAATTAGTTTTCAAAAACTCAATGAGGCAGATAGAATTTTTAAGTTCTTTTGTTTTTAAGGAAAATTATGTTTTTAGAGAAGTTTTTGAATTACCACAATATGAAACAGGAATACTACATTTCAGAGATGTGGAAATTCCAGATTTTCATAATACTCCAATGCCATTAAGACCAATAATAGAACTTATTTTAGAAAAAGCAGAAAATGAAAGCAAAGAATGGCATTCAATCAAAAAATTTGATAACAATCATAACATTATAAATCAAGCAGAAGTAAACAGATATTTGTTAGAACGATTCGTTATAAAAGCATTTATGTCTATTGTGATTGAGCAGATGGAGAAAGGGAATACTTGGTTACGAGAAGGCACAATTGAGAATCCTTATGATATGAGTAGGTTTAAAGATTCTTCCGCAAAGGCTTTATTTTTCTATTTCATCAAGGAGAGTTATATTGAAAAAGGAAAATTTAAGAAAACCATTCTTGATTATAATGAAATTCTGCCATTTTTTGAAAAATTAGATTCATTATTTGAGGGGGAAACTAATCCCGATAACATCAATAAACAAAGTATCAGACTAAATTTAGATGAGATAAAAGAAATTTTACAATTGCATAAAAAAATTGTAATTAATCTTCTTCATTATTACCCAACCAGTGAAGGACTCATAGATAAGGGAGATTATACAGATGGTTTTATAGCTTTTAGACCAACTGACAGAAATATGAGTTCAGGAGAAAATGCTTTGCTTAATTTTTTTTCAAAGTTATATAGTTTTATTCATAATAACTTGATAGAAGAAAGCAAATCTTTGCCTGATAAGAAAAACTATATTCTCTTGTTAGACGAAGCCGATTTGGGATTTCATCCTGTATGGAAAAAAAGATATGTTGATGCAATTTTAAAAACAATTCCTTATTTCTTTGAATCACTTGAAGTAAAGCCGAAGTTACAAATAATAATTACAACGCATGACCCACTTACTTTATCTGATTTACCAATTAATAATGTGGTTTTCTTGCAAAAAGATGGTATGTACTGTTCCGTAATTTCAGATATAGATAAAAATAAAATCCAAAAAACATTCGGGGCAAATATTACGGATTTATTAGCTCATTCTTTTTTCGTTGAAAATGGTTTAATAGGCGATTTTTCAAAATCAAAAATAAAAGAAGTAATAAAGTGGATAAATGAGAGCAAAGGACTTTCATTAGAAAAGAAAACTACCCCGCAATTCAAAGACAAATTAGAATACTACAAAAAAACAGTGAATCTCATTGATGAAAAAGTAGTGAAAATAAAACTTACTGAAATGATAACAGATTTAGTTCCTGATAATGAATACTATAATCAAGTTATTGATGAAGAAATTGAATTATTAAGAAATAAAAGAAAATAATTATGCAGTATATTGACACTAACCTTTACAATATAACTGAGGCCAGAGATAATCATTATCTTTTTATGAGATATATAATTAAGAGAAAGTTAAATGGAAAATCTTTTTCAGAGCCTAATCCTCCTTCTATAACTAATGATATATATAAAGTTACCGGTATAAAAAGTTCTATCGTAAAATACTTAAATGATGAAAGCAATTTGAAAAAGGTATTAATTGGTACTCCGGATGAACTTGATAGTATAAAGGATAAATTTACTTCATTAGCTCTAAAAAAATCTTTGCATAAATTGATTAATTATGATAGCTGGATAAAAACAGACGATAAAGCAACATATAGGTATTATAATGCTTACCATTTAGCTGAAAAGTTAGATATTCCTACTTGTACCTATTGTAATCGAATTTACACAAAAACAGTAATTAGTGATTCCGGAAAGAAAATTACCAGACCTACATTTGACCACTGGTTTCCTAAAAGTGAATATCCATTACTGGCATTATCCTTCTATAATCTGATTCCAAGCTGTTCTGTTTGTAATAGTGGAGTGAAAGGTTCAACACCTTTTGACCTTTCAACTCATTTCCACCCTTATTATAAAAATCCTAGTAAAAAGTTTAATTATACTTTTAGCTATGACCACAAAGACTATCACAAATTTTCTTTTAAAATTATTACAGACGATAAAGACGATTTCTCAGAAAAATCAGTAAAAGCATTTGGATTAGAAGAAATATTTAAGGCGCACGAAGATGAAATCGAGGATTTAAGAAAAATTAAAGATGCTTATTCCGAAGATTATATCGATATGTTAGAAAGTAAAATTTTGGGTGGAGTTACTCTTGATAGGGATGAAGTTTATAGACTGGCCTTTGGAGTCCATTTTCAAGAAGCAAAATTTGACAGGAGGCCTCTAAGTAAGATGAAAAAAGATATTTTAATAGAATTAGGAATTATTAAATTAAAATGAGTTTTAAAATTATAGCATTAGAAGTATTGGATTCCTGTGAATCTCGACACTCAAAAATACTTGAGAGAAATATTCCTTATGTTTTTAATAAAAACTATAAATTCGTAAGGAAAAATGATGAAGAAATTATAGAATTAATTACTGAAGATTTTGATTTATATTCTAATAATCATGAAACTAAAATTAATATTTCAGCAATTGTAGGTAAAAATGGTAGCGGTAAAAGTACTCTTGTAGATTTATTGATAAAAGGGATTAATAATTTTTTTTATGTATACAAAGAACAGAATCCGATTAATGAATATCATATAACTGATAGTGTTCCTGGAATTGCTATCAATATATTTTATAAAATAGAAAATGATATTTTCAAACTTAAAATATTTGAAAATCATTTGAATAAAATTGAATATGAAGTATATAAAGGGAAACCGGATATTAATTCTAAAAAGTGGTCAATTTCGAAAATAAAAGCCACATACTTTAGTGATATGAATTCATTTTTTTATACAGAAGTGATTAATTACTCTTTGTATGCATTCAATTCTAGTATTGAAGGGAATTGGATTTCTAAACTATTCCATAAAAATGATGCTTATCAAACCCCTGTTGTACTAAATCCATGGAGAGATAATGGGATAATAAACATTAATAAAGAAAATGAATTAGTATATCAGAGATTATTAGCTAATTTATTTCGATATGACTCGTATAAAAAGCTTAATTTAAATTTAGGCGATAATTTAGAAGCTACAGTTCTCATTCTCAAATTAACTGATTTGGAATATTATGAGAAAAAATCCACAGAAGATTTTGGAGTAGATTTATCTCAGTTTGATGATACTTTTAGAAATAATATTCTAGACAATCTTATTAATACTTTTTATAGAAAATATCCCAAAATAGAGTTAGAAAAAACGCTTTTTGAACATTCTAAGCTTTATATACTATATAAACTAATAAGTATTTGTCATAAATACGATGAATATAGTTATAGCAAATATTTCGATTTTGAAAATCAATGCTTTAAAGATTTGAAAGGGCTAATTTCGAAATTAAATAACGACAATAGCCATATAACTTTTAAACTTAGGCAAATATTAAATTTCGTAACAAACAAACATATACTCTTTGATACTTCACAAAAAGAATGTAAAATTGAAATTAAAAGCTTAGCGGAGGAAATAAGAAATGTTAGTAATAATGAAAATATAATAAACTATTTACCCCCTCCGATTTTCAAAACCGATATAGAGCTTGATTCTGTGAAATCAAGCGAAAAAGGAATCAAATTTAGCACGTTAAGTTCGGGCGAAAAACAACAAATTTATACTACAAGTGCAATATATTACCATTTGATTAATTTAGAATCAGTTAAAAACAGTGCAGATACAAAAAAGATTTCTTATAGGTACATAAATGTTATTCTAGAAGAAATTGAATTATACTTTCACCCTGAATACCAAAGAGTCTTTATAAAGAGGTTAATAGAAGGTATAAAAAATTTGAATTTAACAAACATCAAATGTATTAATCTAATATTTATTACGCACTCCCCATTTATTTTATCCGATATCCCTAACTCGAATATAATGTATCTAAAAATAAATAGTGGAGGATATTCTAGGGATGTAAAGGAAAAGAAAAAATCATTTGCCTCAAATATTCACCATCTTTTAGGAGATAATTTCTTTTTTGAAAACAATATATATATAGGAGAATTTGCTCGAACTAAAATTGATGATATTATTGAATTTACTAAGCAAAGAAATGGTAAAGAAGTAGAATATTGGTATAGTTTGGTAGAATTAATTGATGAACCTATATTAAGAAATAAACTCACTGAAATGTTATTTGAAAGGTTTCCTGATTTTCAAAAAAAGAAAAATATAGAGAAAAAAGAAATGATGGTAAAGGCTTTTGCAGAACAAATGGGAATAGAAATAGATATTAAAGATATAAACAATAACTAATTGAATAAAAAAGGACATATATCAGCTGATTTTCAGACCTCTTTTGACTTTGATGCTCACAAGTGGCCTGAACAAAGTTTGTTTCCCCTTAACTTAAAATCTCATAGGAGAACAGTAGCATCTATTGTTTATAAAGACATTGATAAAAGTTCTGATTATATTATTATTACCGGTTTTACTTCACTATCTAATCTTGTGGATTTATTCGGAAGCAAAGATTTTCAAAATTTGGAAAAAGTGAGGATTTTAATTGGATTTGAACCCAATATCAGAGGTAGAAAGAAATATGTTAAACTCAAATTAGACAAGGAAATAAAAGATTATTGGTTAAAAAAAGGGTTATCCATAATGTTGGGCGGTGCTATTATGAATCTAATTGATAAGATTGATAGAAGAAAAATAGAATTTAGATATAAGGATAAACTTCATGCAAAAATCTATGTGGGTAATGACAGTGCGGTATTAGGCTCTTCAAATTTCAGTAAAAATGGATTAAACTATCAAGAAGAAGCAAATATAAGGGTAAATAAGGATTCTGGGCATACGGAGAAAAGACAATATGAATCAATAAGACTAATTGCTGAAAGTTATTATGAAGAAGCAACTCCCTACAATGATAAAATAAAGGAGTTACTTATGGAACTTATCAAAGAAGTAACTTGGGAGGAGGCACTTGCAAGAGCTATTGCAGAAATACTCGAGGGAAACTGGCTGAATGACTACAAAGCTATTTTAACCAAACTTGAACAGACAAAATTATGGCCGACGCAATGGAAAGGCATCACTCAAGCGGTTTCGATACTTCAAACACAATCTAATGTTTTGATAGCAGACCCAACGGGAGCAGGAAAAACAAAATTATGTACATCACTGGTATTATCCCTAAAACATTGGCTTTATGAAATTGGAAAAAATTATAAAACAAATTCTCTGATAATCTGCCCTCCTTTAGTTGTTACAAAATGGGAAGATGAATTCAGGGCTTTAAGGAAAATAGACAATTCTCAAATTTCAATGGGCTTGTTAAGTCATTCAAGTACTCAAAATAAAAAGAGAATTATAGAAGATTTAAGCCTTGCAAATATTTTGACTATTGATGAAGCTCATAATTATTTATCTCCTACATCTAATCGTACAGGATTAATCAAATCCAATAGAGCAGATTATAAAATATTAGTAACTGCGACACCAATTAGTAAAAAGGTAGAGGATTTACTGAAACTGATAGAATTATTAGATATTGACAATTTGAGTGATGAAGATTTTGAAAGATATAAAACACTCATAAATAAACCTTACTTGAAAAGTAACGATAATGATATTCAAAATTTGAGAAACTTCATTAGCAAGTTTACTGTTCGAAGAACCAAAAAGAGTCTCAATAAAGAAATTGACAAAGAGCCAGAAAAATATATAAACAAACTAAACAAGACTTGTAAATTTCCAAAGCAAAAAGAAAAAACCTATACAACAAAAGAAACAGAATCAGATAAGGAAATCGTTAGGCAAATAAATGAATTGACCTCACATTTAAAAGGTGTAACTTATTTAACAAGTTTTCATAAACCTAATTTTGAGATTTCTAAACAAGAGAGCCTTGAAGGATACATAAAGAAGAGAATTGGGGCAGGAAAAGCTTTATCCACCTATATGATTCGGGCAGCTTTACGTTCATCACATATTGCATTAGTTGAACATATTGAAGGTTCTCAAAAAGCAATGGATTATTTTAAATTCAAGGGGAAAAGTAACCATACCGGAGACAAGATTAAAAAAATATCAGACTTAATCGAATTAAACAAACTTCCTCGAAAAAATAAAATCTTTAATAAAGAATTGTTTCCAATTTGGCTAATAAATAAAGAAGAATATATAACTATCTGTAAGCAAGAATTAGAAATATACAAGAAGATAAGTTCTTTGGCTAAAAAGCTTTCAGGACAAAGAGAATTGGGAAAAGTTGAAGAGTTAGTCAAGAATTCCAAGAAACATCAGAATATTTTAGCATTCGATAGTACCGTAATTACTTTGTATTACTTAAAGCAACTTTTTGAGGAAAAATATCCTAATCAAAAGCTCTTAGTAGCATCAGGAAGTGAAAAAGATAATGACAGTAAAAAAGTAATGGAACTTTTCAATCTACAATCACAATCTAATGAAAACTGTATTGCTTTATGTTCTGATAAAATGTCTGAGAGTATTGATTTACAAAAAGCATCTTCAATTGTTTTATTAGATTTACCAAGCGTATTAAGAATAGTGGAACAAAGAATTGGTAGAGTTGACAGAATGGATAGTTTGCATAAAGAGATAGAAATTTATTGGCCAGATGATTCAGAAGAGTATTCTTTAAAAACTGATAGTAGATTGATTTATACAAACGATATGGTTGAAGACATATTTGGCTCAAATTTTGAAATTCCTACAGCATTAAAAGAAAAACACTTTTCTCAAACTGATTCTACTAATTCTCTTATTAAAGAGTATAAAGATTTTATTGATAAAGACGAGTCTTGGTCAGGAATTCACGATAGCTTTCAATCGGTAATAGAACTTAAAGAGGGAAAAAATGCTCTAATATCTGAAGGAATCTATGAAGAGTTTAAAGATGTTTCATCAGAAATTAAAACAAGAGTAAGTTTTATCGGAAGTGAGAAAGATTGGTGTTTTATAGCTTTAAAAGGAGATAAAAATAAAAGCCCAAGATGGTATTTTATTGATGAAAACAATGTAATACACACCGATTTTCCCGATGTTTGTAATTCTTTAAGAGAGAGTATCGGTAAAGAATCTAAAAAATTAAAATGGGATGACAATTCGTTACATAGATTCATTAATCTATTTAAGCAGAAAGAAAGAGATTTACTTCCTCCAAAAAAGAAAAGGGCATTAGACGTTGCGGAATATATTCTTTCAAAAAAAGTAGAGGGAAAGAATAAAAATCTAAATCAAAGTTTGAGACAGTCTATTAGAGTTATGCTAAACTTGTTAAAACCTAATTCTATTGAAGCAGTAGACTATGAGAGATTAGCAGAAGAATGGATTGAGATTTTACAACCTCATTTGGATGCTAAAAGAGAACAGAATAAGAGAAAGAAAACAGTCTTGAATCTGTCATCTCTAAAATCCGATTATAAGAAGATCGATTTAGATATGGAACGTATAAACGAAATGATAGAAAGCAGTACTATTGTCGATGAAATAGATAATAAGATTGCTTCTTGTATTATAGGAATTTCGGATAATAAAGATTAAGAATAATTACAAAATAGGGACACATTTTCCTTTCATTATTCTATGTTTTCTCAATATTTGCTGCATTTTTACATTTTTAAAACATTCCATCTATTATAAATATCTTTATATCAATCAATTAAACATAATACTTCACTTTCTGCATCGGCAAATAGTTAGCACAAAGTATCACAAGATAACACAAACAAAACCAGTTAAATTGTTATAAAACAACATTTTAACTGGTTTTTTATTTGCCTTAATTTTAGCTTTGTTTATCGATGCTTTGCTAAAATTTGTACCCCGGTTGTACCTCGTTTGCAATTTTTTTTTGAGGTACAAACCATGGCGAAATTATGGCACGTACAGGCACACAGAGGCACATGTAGGCACGTTGGGACATAAATAGTCACACTATGAGTTCAAATTTAAAGATTCCGAAGATCTGTGAGTTCTGCAAAAACACTTTTATAGCCAGAACGACACGTACCCGCTACTGTTCGCATACATGTAACAGCAGGGCTTACAAAGCTGTTGAAAAACAAGCATTTGTAGAAAAAATAAAGACGCAAACAGAGGCAACTCTAACCGGTGATTTGATTAAAATCAAAGCCATGGAGTACCTCAACGCAGACCAGGCAGCCCTGCTTTTTGGTATCAGTAAGCGGACAATTTACCGGTTAGTTAACAAAGGATATTGGAGTTGCTACATTTGACTGGAGTACCTTAATCTTCAGTATGAGCATTTGTTGCATAACATTTCACTCCCCTTCTCGGAAAAGATAACAAACAAATAGCAAAGCTTCTGCTGCTATTTGTTTCTCTAAATATACTATCCTATCCCTTAAAAGCAAGTTGTCGCAGTGATGATAATAGTTTCATTTCACTTTTATTCTGCGCTATAAAAAGGATAATCCGTATACCCTTTTCTTCCACCACCATAATAAGTACTGCTATCTAATTCGTTGGGTGCTATACCGTTTATAAGCCTGTAAGCAAGATCAGGAGTAGACACATAATACCTTCCGAAAGCCACGGCATCAACATAACTTTTTTCAAGCACTATTTCCGCCCTTTCCTTGTCAAAACCACCTGCCACGATAATTGGTTCTTTATAAAACTCACGGATATGTTTCACATATAGTTTCTCCGTGTCCAACGGTACATTTGCCAGCGCTAATCCTTGCCCCGGGTTAATTTCTTTCGCTTCGATAATATGAAGGTAGGCCAGTTTATATTGCGCCAATCTTTTTATCACATAATCATACTGCGGATAAGGATCCGGCTCTGCGGGAATACCACTGATATTGAAAGGAGAAAGGCGGATACCGGTTTTATCATTACCCCAAACCGAAAGTACGGCATCGAGTACGTCAAATAAAAAACGAGCTCTATTTTCTATACTTCCTCCATATTCATCGGTTCGGTGGTTACTAACTGACTTTAAGAACTGCTCTATAAGATAGGCATTAGAAGCATGCACTTCAACACCATCAAATCCTGCCTTTTTTGCATTAACAGCAGCATTACGGTAGTCATTAACAATAATTTTTATTTCATCCTTAGTAAGGGCACGGGGTACCTGATAATCTGCTCTGGTGAAATCCGGCAGATAAGCATGCCCTGGTGCTGCTATAGCTGATGGAGCAACGGGCAAAGCATTATCTGGCTGATACGCACTGAAAGACAAACGTCCCACGTGCCATAACTGAAGGAATATCTTGCCTCCCTTCTTATGTACCGTATCTGTAATCTTTTTCCAGCCCTCAATCTGCGTATCAGTATATATACCAGGGGTATTAGGATATCCCTGTCCCTGTTGAGAAATTTGAGTGGCTTCCGCGATGATAAGACCGGCCGTAGCCCTTTGTCCATAATATTCTGCAGCAAGATCTCCAGGTGCGTAATTACTATCTGCCCTCATTCTTGTAAGTGGAGCCATTACAACCCTGTTAGGCAGGTCATAAGCTCCCAGCTTTGTCTGAGTTGCCAATATACTTATCATAATCTTACTTTATATTTTTGTATTAAACTTTGTTCATTAAATTTCGCTAAACATCATTATTAATAGGGGCTTATCAGGTGTACTGACATACAAATATTTTGTGTTGACTAATTATTATAATCCGGATATAGAGTTTGCTTTTCAATAGCCGAATTTTTCGTGCCTCCAAAAGGCAGTTCGGATTAGTTGCAGGTAACTTGACTGATGTAAAAAACAGCTATATAAATGCCTATAACCCTTTTGCCTGTTCAATATTCACCTCTTAAAATGCTCCTTTAAAATAATTAGTACCCAATAGTAAAGCGGGTTCGTTCATACTTTGGATTTTCTAGTTCGTCTACCAAAGCAACGGCATAATCCTCAAATGAAATCCAACTCTTCCCGTTTTCGTCAAAGATGGCATCATCGCCTCCCAGCCTGAATTTTCCTGTTCGCACGCCAGGATCTATCAACATCGGAGGACTGAAATAAGTCCAGTTTATTCCCGAATCCCTTAAAGCTGCAAATGCCTTCATGTGAGAAGTTGCAATAGGTATCAAAATTTCAGGCCAGTGACCGGAATCAAGTACCTTAACTCCAGGAGAGAACCATAAAGAACCCGCCCCACCGACAACTATAAGGCGAGGTACATTTACTCTTTTTACAGCCTCTATTTCACGTTTAGTAACCTCCGCTAATGAATCTGTATAATTGACATCGGTAAAAAATCGATCAATTTTGGGAGGTCCATAGGCACTAACAACGGCATCTGCGCAACGAATGATTTCCGAAATCCTGTCTGTATCACTCAGATCATCCTGAACCTTACGGATGCTGTCAGGAAGTTTATCAGGACTACGCAACACTGCTGTAACCTTATGCCCCCGGCTAATAAGTTCGCTAAGAATAGTACGTCCGGCCTGGCCGCTTGCAGCTAACACCACAATATTCAATTTTGGTGTATTTTTTGTTTCTGTTGTTTTCATGAATATGAAGGTTTAAAAATAAACCATTTGGTTTATTTTAGTTTAAAAAAATTAAGAGCTTAAATTTTTGATTGTTTTTTCTAAAAAGTCCATAGCGATTCTGAGGTTACTCATACTTCCTGAAACCTTTGCCTGCATAACAGCACTTTCAATCAAATAGACAATCAAGATGGCTATTTCCTTTGGATTTACATCCATTTTTATCTCTTTTGATTCAATACCTCTCTTGATTTGATTTTCAATTTTATCCTGCCACAAAGACAATGCTTCAGCAGCCTTTTGTTTTAATGAAATATGTGTATCATCAGCCTCTGTAGATGTATTTAATATAGGGCATCCACCTTGCCACGCCGGTATTGAAGGAAATCTGCGGATAATCTGCGGATAAACCAATAGTTGATTTATAATAGTATCTTTCTGTATCATTTGACTGTCAAAATAATTGGAAATCCTATTACGATTATAATCAAAAGCTGCTAATGCAATTTCATCCTTACTTTCAAAATGACCATAAATACATCCTTTTGAAAGCCCGGTACTAGTAATTAAATCATTGAAAGAGGTTCCCGCAAATCCCTTTTCATTAAAAACTGTCGCGGTTTTCGCCACTATAAATTCCCTCGTTTTTTCTGCCTTTGTCATCACCTTACCAGATTAATTTGATGCAAATGTAAAAAAAATAAACCGATTGGTTTATTTTTTTTACAAATAATTTTCATCCGGATTCAATTATATATTTTTTCAAACATGATTTAAGGTTGATTTGATTGTAATAATTGCCCAAAATAAGAACAAATATATGTTAGCTTAATTCCACAAACTGTGACTGCGGAATTAAGCTAATATACTCTATAGTTTACTATTTATTTGCCTTTACAGCTTCTACCAATCCTTCCAGCCAGTCCTGATGGCCGTTAATCATAGGATTAGGCTTCGCCTTAGCTAACTCCTGAGCCGGTTTACCTATCTGGCTTTCCTGAGTAAGTATACGTACACGTTGCCCGGGTAAATCTTCAATCAACCAAGCGTGGATAACATCTAATCTTGTATTTTCGTCTCCCTCTGCCCAGCCATGCCATGCCAGCCTTGCAGGCTCATTTTCTTTTGGAGGTACAAATTCTGTAATTTCTGCCTCAATAGGGAAACCAAATGTTTTAAACCTGAAACGGGAATCTGCCGTAAACTCGGGTCCGCCATCATTGTCAAATTCTATATCAGATGAATTTGCATAATACTTAGGCCATTCAAAAGGATTGTTGAGATAAGGCCATACCTGAGCTGCGGTAAGCCCTGCTACGATTACTTCATTAGAGCAATAGTTATCTGTAGTGCCCGGTAGATATTCTTCGGGCCAAAAAATTTCGCTTGCCATATTAATTTCTGAGTTTTAAATATTTATTACTGAACAATGACCGATGTTATGCCATCGGGCCTGCCCATTTCAAGATGTGTAATTTCTTTACGGGTTTTCAGGTCTATAACAACCACATAATTATCGGGTGTGCAGGATACAAACATTCTGTCACTTTCCTTATCCATGTAAATTCCGGCACCACGGCCTATTTTAACCTGTTTTTCTAATTTGTGTGTTTTACTATCATAGTATAGCAGGTCGCCTGTTTTTACACTAACAATACACACGGTTTTTCCGTCAGGGGTAATTTTAAGACGGTGTAACCCTAATACTTTCGTTTCAAAATCGGCTGTTATCTTTTTTGTAGTAAGGTCTACAATTACAACATGTCCGTCAGGTCTTGCGGTCCACAATTCTTTACCATCGGGCGATACATCAAAACCTTCAGCACCTACACCTACGTTTACAAGAGTTTGGCGCCATTCATGCCTTGGTTTTGCATTAGGAGGCAATACACCGGTGGGCGGCATATAAGGCGGAATTTCAAGATATTCATAAATACTCACCGTACCTGATTCTACATTGGTGGTATAAAACCGTTTACCATTGGGTGTAACATACAGCAGGTGTGTAAAATCCTGACCGGTTCCAAAAACCTCTGTCACCGTATTGGCCTTTATATCATAAATACCTACGGCTTTAGAGCCCTGTGCGGTAAACCACAGTTGGTCATTAAGGTACACAAGCCCGTGCGGAACAAAGAAAGGCTTGGTGTCTATAATGCTTTCAGCTTGAAGCGTTTTCAGGTTCAGTACGGCAATTTCATGTCCCTTATCGTTCATCAATGGTTTAGAGATGTAGGCACGCGAACCATCGGGGCTGGTAACCACTTCGTGAGGGTCGGCGCCTACAGGTATTTTGGCTACGCTATCCAGCGTTTTGTAATCGTAAACGATTACCTTTTTTTCTCCCTTAGAGAGTGCTAAAATGTATTGTTTCCCCTGCCCGAAACTTAAACCTGATACCAGGCTCAATGCTGCTAAAGCAATGTTTTTATATCTAGTCATTCGATGAATTGCTATTAAAGCCTGCTTGAAAGCAGTACTTTGTTACCAAATAAGAAAGTGGAATTAAAATTGCCTTTGCTTTGAATATAATCTACAAAATCCTGCGCTTCCGGTTTGTCTGTATTATCGGCGTACACAATGGCATTGGGGCTTAATTTAGCTTCAAGCATTTTAAAAACAGGCAGGTAAAGCTCTTTGGCACCGTCTAAAAATAGAAAATCGATGTCTCCTTCAACTGTAGTTAATGTTTGGGTAGCATCACCGGATAAAAAGATTACATAACCTTCCAGGCCGGCTTTAGTTATGTTTTTTTCAGCCTGCGCTATTTTAGAGGCTTCAAGTTCTGTGGTTATAACCCTGCCATTATTATTCTTAGCCGCTGCCGCAAGATAGATGGTAGAAATACCAAACGAGCAACCAAACTCGACTATATGTTTTGCTTTAGCGTAGTTAGCCAGAAAATACAGCAGTGAACCTTCTTCAGGCGATACCGACATGAATGCCGTTTTCCTGAGTTCATCATGTTTCTTTTCGCGCTCAGTAGTATCTGTAATACTATTTAGTATGGCATAACGCTCTCTGTAATTAGTCTCCGATTCTTTATGCAGTGCGGTAAGTAGTGAACTAACCTGTGTGTCTTTTATAGTATTCATACTGTACTGTATTAGAACAATTAATCAAGCTTTACCCTGACAATTTTATAGGGGCCTTTTCGGCTGTTTTCACCGTTATGAAAGCGTGGCTCTTCATCTATCCTTGATAGGCTGATGTAAAGCCAACCATTATCGGTTACAGAATAACTATCGGGCCAGGCCAAATCTTCATTGGCAGGTAAAACAGTTTCTACTTTTAGCTGCGGGGTAATACGGATGAGTTCTCTTTTTTCGAGGTCACCCAGGTATAAATTTCCTTTTTTGTCAAATGCCATACCATCTGTCGTAGTAAATGTTCCTACCAATTTAACACTTTGGAGTAGTTGGGCTTCAGATAAATTTTTATCGTTTAAATCAGAGGTCGCAATACGGTAAAGTTTGTTATCTGTTAACGACTTAAAATACAATTGCGCAGCATCGGGAGTCAAGGCAATACCATCAGAATGTACAAAGAACGGTTTACCATTGCTTATTAACTGCTTGCCATTACGTTTCATTACATAGGTGGTATCTGCCTTTGTAACCGATGTAGCTAACAATACCTGCCTCACCTTACCCGACTTCAGGTCTACAATTATAATTCCCCCTTCACCAGAATTGGTTAGGTAAGCAATGTTCTTATTTGTGTCTATCCGAATATCGTTAGCATAACTCTTAGCGCTCAAAACCGGATATAACGGATATACTTTTTCAACCGTATTGGTCTTCAGGTTTATCTTAACCAGTTTTTGCCCTTTGTGATCGCCTTCGGCATTTTTAGCATATCCGGCATCTACTACCCACATGGCGTCTTTGTCATCAATAACCACTGCCTGTACACACAGGAAGTGATTGGCTTTATCGCCGCCCTTTTCTACATCCCAGGTATTCCATTGTACATCGGGGAAAGGTGTTTTCTTATTGTTTTTACCTACTTCTACCAAAGCATATTGGTACGGGCCTGCCCAACGCGGATAATTAGTAAATACCCGCCCTGATTTAGAAACAGCCACCCCTGTGAGTTGGTAGGTATTATCCTCAAACACCGTTTCTACCGTTTGTGCTTTTAAGGTAAATCCAATTGTTAGTAGAACAACAACCAGAATATTTTTAATCTGTTTCATTATATTTTTTTAAGTTCTTCCTTTATCTCCAGGCCAACTTCAGTTGCAGATTGCGGATTTTGCCCCGTTATCAGGCGTTTGTCATTGGTTACTTGTGTTTGCCACGGAGCAGATTTTTCGTAAGTGCCTCCAACAGCTTTTAATTTATCTTCTAACAAAAAAGGAACAACATGAGTAAGACCCACCTGTTCTTCTTCTTCGTTACTAAAACCACTCACTTTTTTTCCGTCAACCAAGTACTTTCCATTACTCAGTTTAATGTTTACCAGTCCGGCAGGGCCATGACAAACAGCAGCCACAATGCCGTTATTTTCATATATCTTGGCAGCAATCAATGCTATTTCAGTATTATCAGGTAAGTCCCACATGGCACCATGCCCACCTGCAAAATAAATTGCCACGTAGTCCTTTGCTTGTACCTGTGACGGTTTTAAACTATTTGAAATTTTGTTATGATACTGTTTATTCTCCCAAAACTCCTTATTGATGGGGTCTTTTAAATCAAAGCCGTCTACAGGTGGTGTACCTCCCTTCGGACTTACGAAATCAACCTCATAACCAGCTTCGGTAAGTACTTTCCACGGATGTGCCACTTCACTTAAATAATAACCGGTTTTTTCTCCTGTAGTACCTTTTTCAGCATGACTTGTTACTACAAATAATATCTTCTGTTTCATACTTTTCTTCTTTTGAGATTGCGAAAATGCTGCAATACTTACTAAAAGCATCAACAGCCCTAATTTGATTTTTTGCATAGTTAGTTATATAAAAACTTCGTTTAAATGATTAAAATATTGGACTTTTAAATTTTCAAAACGAGCCTGATTCATATTCTTCTCCACATCATGAAAATGAAAACTCTTTAGAGCGCTCATACCACAAAAAGCATTCATTCTATGAAAGGGAAAAAGCACTCCATCGTCTACGCTTTTGCCCTGAAAAAACTCTTCGGGTATTGTAAATGCTTCTTCCGGAGCATTCCAGGTGGTAGTTACCATATACTTTTTTTCCGTCATAAGCCCACCTGTACCGTAATTACGGGTTGGATTTTCCGCTTTTCTACCATCACTATAATACATTCCTTTTCTATGGCCCGCCGTAAGAATCTTATCAAGATATTCTTTAAGCGTAAACGGAATGTACATCCACCATATAGGAAAATGATACACAATTACATCTGCCCACAAAAATTTATCTATTTCCGTTTCCACATCATATGGCTCTTCTACATTAGTTACTTTGTAGTCAAAACTTTTTTTCGCGTTAAAGAATTCTGTATCCCAGCCTGTAATCTCATGGTTTAACTTTCCTCCAGAATGTGCAAAATGTTGTCCGGCATTAATTATAAATATTTTTTTCAAACTTAGTACTATAAAAATTATAGTTGCAAAAGTACTTATAGTATAATACCTTTGCAATACCTATCAAAACCGATAGGTATACTTTTTATGGGAAAAAATGTAATGGTTAACGGAAAAGTTTATGCCTGCACAATAAGTTTGGCTATGGACATTGTTGGCGGAAAATGGAAAACGGTAATACTACACCATTTAAAAAACGGCGAGAAAAGATACAATGTGTTGCGTAAAGAAATACCTGCTATCACTGAGATGACGCTGAGTCTTCAACTGAAACAACTTGAAGAAAGCGGCCTTGTGAGTCGCGTTGTACATGGTGATAAACCTCCGGTAAAAGTAGTTTACAACCTTACGGATTTTGGGCGTACATTTTTACCAGCCCTCGAAGCCATAGACCAGTGGGGAAATTTTGTGGCAGAAAGGATTGGTGAGCCTGTAACAGCCGATACAGAACCGGCAGTAATATAAAAAATGAGGGATTGGAGCTGCTCAATCTCGGAGATACCGAAGACCTGCCAAGCTGCTCCCTTGCCGAAGCACTCGAAAAACAGGATTTGTTCATCAACTCTGTTTTATCGCAGATGGGATGCAGCCTGTTATGGCAGCTACTTAGACAGGGGCTAACTACTGAAAGTAGTTTCTTTCTTAATTTGGGAAATTTTCGCAGCCAACCGTAATCGATTTGGCTGATCAAAAAGTAATTGGCTGGTCGTTAAGTGAGACAATGGATGCTAAAAGCACTACGGTAAAGGCTTTTTCAATGGCTAAGAACAACAGGCCTGTTAACAGTCAATTGATTTTTCACTCGGACAGAGGAGTACAATACGTAATTGCAATAGTTTACTAGAGGATTTTTAGGATTCTTTTTTAACTCTTACGCTGACTTTGTCTTATCTATATCTTAATATCTAGTAAAATGTAGCAACTCCAAAATCCTGCCACCCCTACCTAGATTAAAAAAAATTCGAACATTTCTGTTCGGAGTTTTTGTTTTTATTCCAACCCTGTGAAATAAAAATGAGTCTTATTTCACTTTTTAAAAAACTAAAAATTCCTTTACATTATTATCATTATCATTGTATTGCCTAATGTTTTAAGACGTTCTATTTAGATACCTGTTATAAAAATTACGATATATCGTAAACAAAAACATTTCAAAACAAACATAAAAAACTAAAAAACAATACATTAACAAAAATGGCTTCATAATAGCTTATTGTAATACCAAACAATAAAACCTTATATTATGAAACCATCTAAAAACCTGTTATCGCCAGATAACCACACACTTGTTTTAATCGATTTTGAAGGCCAGATGGCTTTTGCTACCGAAAGTATTTCCATTACTAACCTAAGGGTAAATGCGGCAATACTTTGTGGTGCTTCAAAAATTTTTAATGTACCTACCGTTATCACTACTGTTGCCGAAAATTCATTCTCGGGTCCGGTATTTTCGGAAATTGAAGAATTTTATCCGCAGGCTACATCGGGTTATATAGACCGCACTACCATGAACAGCTGGGAAGACGAAGCTGCCTACAAAGCCATAACAGGCAAAGGCAAACAAAAAATTGTACTTGCAGGACTATGGACAAGCGTATGTATTGTGGGCCCTGCCCTATCTGCAATACACGAAGATTATGAAGTATATGTAATTACCGATGCTTGCGGTGATGTAAGCACCGAAGCTCACGAACGTGCCATTCAACGTATGATTCAGGAAGGTGTAAAACCTATCACATCAATTCAGTATTTATTAGAACTACAGCGCGACTGGGCTCGCCAGGAAACCTACGGTCCGGTAACCGACCTTATGAAAAAATATGGTGGTGGATATGGTATAGGCATACAATATGCGCACAACATGCTGAACCACTAATAATACACATCACCCGCCTTTGTCTTTTCCCCGAAACCAAATGATTATGAAAAAGTATTACATCATATCCCTGCTCCTCTTATGTTGCTGTACCCTGACCGCGCAACCCTTTAAACTGCTGCGCTACGATGAGGATTACAGTTACCTTAAAGATTCGGCAAGGAGCCTGTATCAAAACTTTAAGTACCTACCGCTGAATAAAAGCGGTAATGTGTACGCATCATTTGGCGGGGAAGCACGGGCAGAGTATGTGGATTTTAATAATGAAGACTGGGGCAGACTAAACATAGGGCATAATGACTTTCTATTGCAGCGCTACGACCTGCATGCCAATTTACACATGGGTAAAAGCGTACGCATATTTGCACAACTGCGAAGCGCCTTACAGGACGGTCGTAAAAACGGCCCACGCGGTATAGACGAAGACCGTCTTAACATACAAAACCTGTTTGTAGACCTAACTGCCTGGCAAAAAGAACAGAAAAAAGTACTCTTCAGGCTGGGCAGGGAGGAATTGGATTACGGTTCAGGGCGTCTCATCTCGGTACGCGAAGGCCCTAACGCAAGGCTGTACTTTACGGGTGCAAAAGCCATGTATGCTTCAGCACGCATAACTGCCGATGCCTTTGTAATGATGGCCGACACCACTTATCCCGGCGCTTTTGACAACAAACCGACCAAACAAATCAACCTTTGGGGAAGTTATGGTAAAATCATTTTCCCGGCAGCGGGCAACCTGGATGTATACTATATAGGCATCCGCCGTGATTATTCACCTTATGAAGAAGGTACAGCTAAAGAATTGCGTCATACTATAGGTGGAAGATTTTGGCGCTATGGTGGTGGGTTTATTTATAACCTGGAGGGCGCCTATCAGTTTGGCAGCTTTGGTAAGGGCAATATCAGTGCATGGACTGCTTCGGCAGACCTGGGCTATATGTTTGAAAATACCAAATTCAGGCCTACCATCAACCTGCGAAACGACTACATTTCGGGTGACAGGCGTGCCGGCGACGGCAACCTGCAAACCTTTAACCCCATTTACCCAAAGGGCGGTTACTTTGGTTTCAGTCCGCAAATAGGGCCAGTAAACCTCATCGACATTCACCCCTATGCTACATTTGATTTGCTAAAAGCCCTTCGCCTGCAGCTCGATGTGGTGTACAACTGGCGCTATTCCTTACAAGACGGTGTGTACAGGCCAAGCGGTGTATTTAACCGCCCCGGGGCATCGTCAACCCAAAGGTACATAGGTACCGCCTACCTTGTCGGACTTACTTACACACTCAACCCTTTTATGAGCTTTACCGGTGGTGTACAATACTTTAAAACCGGTGCTTTTATAGAGGACATTATATCCAATGCTAAAGACGGGCTGTTTATGAACGCTCGCGTAACCATCAAATTTTAATTGTATCCAAATTATGAAATCACTACAACTTTTTAAACAAGCATTTCTTGCTGTAGCACTACTACTGGCTATTGGCACAGTATCCGCTCAGGAAAAAACCACCGCCATAGGTACCTCAAAAATATGGGGAACGGTAGAAGGAGTAGCCGTAGAAGGCCTGGTGCAAGGGCCATCGGCAGCAAAATCAGAGTTACAGGTAGCCTGCGTATTTGAATATACCGAAGGCGATATTTTTAACTCACCTCCTGCCCTGCCCGCCATGCTAAACGGACTGGTACACTTAGACGATGCCCTGAACCACCAGCTTACCGAGCTGCGCAAATCAGGAAAATTCAGCGGTCATGCACTGGAAACGGTTTTGCTTACACCTGCTAAAGGCGGACTAGGGGCTCCAAAGCTATTATTAATAGGTCTTGGTGATCGTAATAAATTCACCTCCGAACTTATGATACAAGTGGGCAGCGTTGCCACCCGCGAAGCACTACGCCTTGGGGTAAGCCATTTTTCATTTGCCAGCGACCTTAAAGATGCCGGAATAGATTCGCCCACTGCTAAGGTAGCCGGATATGTTACCCAAGGAATTTTTGAGGCATACCGCAGCGAGCTTTGGTTTAAAAACCAAAAGCTTACCACCTTTAAACCACTAAAAAAAGTTACCCTGCTGGCAGGTCCCGCCTTCTTTGAAGTTGCCGGACAGGGAATTAACGAAGCCATACTTAACCTGAAATAATATCCCTTATGAAAGCAGATTTAATACTTTATAACGGAAAAATACACAGCCACGTACCCGAGAACAAAGGCGCAACGGCTGTAGCAATAAAAGACGGTAAGTTTATAGCCGTGGGCAGCGATAGCGATATTATGACGTTTAGCGCCGATGCCACGCAAATTATCGACCTGAAACAAAAACGTGTAGTACCGGGTATTAACGATTCGCACATACACCTTATTCGTGGTGGGCTTAACTATAACCTGGAACTGCGCTGGGATGGAGTACCCTCTCTGGCCGATGCCATGCGCATGCTTAAGGAGCAGGTAGACATTACCCCATCGCCACAATGGGTACGCGTAGTGGGCGGCTGGAGTGAGTTTCAGTTTGCCGAACGCCGTATGCCTACCCTAGCCGAGATAAACGAAATAGCACCCGATACCCCGGTTTTTATATTGCACCTGTATGACAGGGCTTTGCTTAATGCTGCCGCACTCAGGGCTGTAGGCTATACAAAAGATACGCCTGCCCCTCAGGGAAGCCACATAGATCGCGACAGTAAAGGCAATCCTACAGGGATGCTTATAGCTACACCAAACGCCCTTATATTATATTCTACCCTGGCTAAAGGCCCCAAACTATCGTATGAGCACCAGGTAAACTCTACCCGCCATTATATGAAGGAGCTTAACCGTTTCGGCATTACCAGCGTAATTGATGCCGGCGGCGGTTTCCAGAATTTTCCGGATGATTACAAAGTAGTAAACGAACTGAACGAAAAGAAACAGCTTACCGTTCGTATAGCGTATAACCTGTTTACCCAACGCCCAAAGCAAGAATTTGAAGACTTTAGCGAATGGATAGACCACGTAAAACTATATCAGGGCGATGATATGTACCGCCATAACGGTGCGGGCGAAATGCTGGTGTTCTCTGCCGCCGATTTTGAGGACTTCCTACAGCCAAGACCCGATTTGCCCGAAAACATGGAAGCCGACCTTGAAAAAGTAGTACGCCTGCTGGTAGAAAACCGTTGGCCTTTCCGTTTACACGCTACCTATAACGAAAGCATCACCCGTTTCCTTAATGTATTCGAAAAGATAAACCAGGAAATTCCGTTTAACGGATTGCCGTGGATTTTTGACCATGCCGAAACCATAGACGAACACAACATAGAACGTGTAAAAAAACTGGGAGGTGGTATTGCGGTACAAAGCCGTATGGCATACCAGGGAGAGTACTTTACCGACCGTTATGGGGCAGCTGCCGCTGAAAACACTCCACCCATTAAAAAAATGCTGGAAATGGAAGTACCAGTTGGTGCCGGATCTGACGCTACAAGGGTAAGCAGCTACAACCCTTGGGTAAGTATGTATTGGCTAACTACCGGCAAAACCGTAGGCGGACTGCAATTGTACACCGATACAAGGCTTGACCGAGAAACAGCGCTTGACTTATACACCCGTGGCAGTGCGTGGTTTAGCCAGGAGCAGGCAAAAAAAGGCGATATTAAAACCGGTATGCTTGCCGACCTAGCCGTACTGGATCGCGATTATTTTACCGTATCTGAAGAAGATGTGAAAAAAGTGGAAGCCGAACTTACCGTAGTAGATGGCAAGATAGTGTATGCCAAAGGTGATTTTTCATCGTACTCCCCTCCTGTTATCCCTATACTGCCCGACTGGTCGCCAACTAACAGCTACAACGGATATTATAGTGCCGATGTACACGGTAAAAAATTGGCAGGTAGTTCGGCAGCATTTGCATCTCACAACCACAACCACGTAGCCAATGCCGTACATAACTGCGCAGGTGCCTGTAACGTACACGCACACGATCATAACAAGGCAAGGATGAGCAATATCCCTGTAAATAACTTCACTGCATTTTGGGGTGCCATGGGCTGCTCTTGCTTTGCCTTTTAAACAAAAGATATTATGGAACTTATAAAAACCATTTTATATTCAGATGCGGGCAGCCCATTTAACAACGCTGCGCTGCTCGTATTCAGGGTATTGCTTGCCCTGGAACTGTTCAGGGTACATGGCATGAAAAAATTCAGGGTAGAAAACGGAGAGCGCGAACACGTACCAAACCCGTTGCACTTGCCCGAAAAATTAAACGGGTTGGTAGCCACTTTTTCCGATACCGTAGTGCCGTTCCTTATCATAGCAGGCGTTGGTACACGGCTGGCTGTACTGCCTACTATTGGTGTAACAGCCATCGGTTACTTTATGGTGCACCGCCACGATTCAGTTGAAGTACGCGATGTACCGTATATGTATACGCTGTCGCTGCTGTTCCTGTTGGCATTGGGTGCCGGAACGTATTCGCTGGATCATTATATATTAAATCTTATTAATCTGGGGTAATGGTTAACACCACAGGTCTCAAAAATATCAAACTAAAAAACAACAATATTATGGAACCGAAAATTGGAATCAAAGAAACACACCTTGCCGAAGTAGCACAATCACTTAGCATACTGCTGGCAGACGAAACTGTATTGTATACCAAAACACGTAACGCCCACTGGAATGTGGAAGGCAACGATTTTTACAACAAGCACCTGTTCTTTGAGCAACAGTACAATGAATTGTCCGAAATCATAGACAGTGTTGCCGAGCGCATACGCACACTGGGCCATTATGCCCCTGCCACCCTTAAGGAATACCTGGAGCTAACGCACCTTACCGAAACCAAAAGTGAAGATAACAATAGCTTGGGTTTCATAAAAGAGTTGCTTATAGATCATGAAAGTATACTGATTCGCCTGCGCGAAAACATAGACCGTTTTGCTGCGGAGTTTAAAGACTACGGCACCAGTGATTTTATTACCGGGCTTATGGAAACCCACGAAAAAATGGCCTGGATGCTTCGTTCACACCTAAAATAAACGGTTATGGATAATAAAAATATAAACACTATTACGCTGGTACTGGCACTTGTAGCAGGCTATTGTGATACCGTTACGTTTGTAGCGGCGCGCAATATATTTTCGGCGCACGTTACCGGTAACTTTATTGTATTTGCCTATCAGCTGGTAACAGGGGCTAGTATGGATGCATGGATAAAATTGATTACCTTTCCGATATTTATTATGGCTGTGATGTCAGGCGGATGGCTCGCAAAAAATCAAGGGCAAAAAAAGACATTACTGGCAGAAGCATTATTGCTCTTAACCGCAGGAATACTGGCGTTTATATTACATTTGGATAATCAGGATACGGTGGTTATGTATGCTGTAGTACTCCTTGTAGTTTTTGCTATGGGAATGCAAAATGCATTAGGAAAAGTATTTAGTAAAGCTACACATGGCCCTACCACCATGATGACAGGAAATGTAACGCAAGCCTCACTTGATTTAAGAGCCATACTAATAGGGGAAAACACTGCCGAAGCAGTAGCAAGCCTAAAAAAACAGTCGGTAACTATCTTCGGATTTTTGGGCGGATGCTTTTTAGGAGGTTTGCTTGGTAAGGAATACGGACTTGCGGCCGTAGCTTTGTCTGGTTTATGTATGATTGCCTGCTATGCCTTATCTAAAAAACAAGATTAATAAAACCTTATATGAAGTTCTACTTCCTGCTTGCCACATTTTTCTTTTCAGTAACAGCCTTTTGCCAAACGGTTGATGAGGATGAATTTGCCCGTATAAAACAGGAAGCAGACTCTTATAAATCACGAGCAGTAGATGCTTCTTATAGTGATATTCCTAAGAAGGTAGGTTATTTCTCAAAAGCTGCAGCTTTATACCGAAAAGCCGGTGCTTTTAACAACGAAGGAGATATATGGTGTGAAGTATCTATACTATACAATACCCTGGATGACCCAGCCACATCTATAAAATATGCACAGCAGGCTATAAAGGTTAAAAAAGAACATAATATAACCGACCTGTGTAAGGAGTATGCCATGCTGGGATTGAATTACAGGATTCAGGGCAAGTACCAAAGCGCACTTTCTTATGCCCTTGCAGCAGAAAAAATGAGTGAGAAGAGTAGTATTGACAAGCAGATGCTAAGCATTATTTACGATCTCATAGCCACAATTTACTCAGAACTGAAATATCATGACCAGTCTGTAATATATTATAAAAAAGCAATTGAAGTTTCTAAAGAAATAAATGATATTGAGGGTGTTAACTCCATAACCATAAATACTGCCCGTGACCTTCTAAGCAGGAACAAAGTTACTGAGGCTCTGGAAATACTAAACGGCGCTACCCAGTATAATAAAGGGGAAAATTGGGATATAGAATATTCTGCACTGTATATATTAATATACTGCAGGCTCAAAAAGTATGAAAAAGCCCGCCCGTATTATGAACGCCTGCTGAAATACAGTCAGCATACAAGTGTTCATAAAAACCACATCAGGGAGGAAAAATTGTACTATGCCATGGTACGGTATCTTTTACATACCGGGCAAGCAGATAAAACATATGTGTACATAAACCATTTAAAAGAACTTGCAAAACAGAACAACGATCTTTTTAACCTTGCCGAAATTGAACAAACTCATTTCGAGTCTGACTCGGCTACAGGGAATTATATTGGTGCCATTCAGCATTTAAAGGCTTACAAAGAGCTAAACGACTCCCTGTTTAATATTAATAGCACAAAACAGTTTGCCGACCTACAGCTTAAATACGAGACCGAAAAAAAGGATAAAAACATAAGCCTGCTAAAACAGAAAGGGGAATTACAGCAAATTCAGTTGCATAACGAGGAGGTTATAAGGTATATATTTATAGGTGGATTTATTATACTACTCATCATACTTGGACTGCTTTATAACCGCAACAAACTAAAACAGAGAGTAAATAAAAAACTGGAAGCCAAACAAGAAGAGATTAACAGACAGAATAAAATATTACAGCAGCTGGTTGATGAAAAGGAATGGCTGCTGAAAGAAATACACCACAGGGTAAAAAACAACCTGCAAATAGTAATAAGCCTGCTAAACAGCCAGTCGGCTTACCTTGATAATGAAGATGCCCTGCTGGCCATACAAAACAGCCAAAACCGCATGCACGCCATGTCGCTCATCCACCAAAAGCTGTATCAAACCGAAAACCTTTCGAGCATTGATATGGCATGGTACATTAAAGAACTGGTAAATTACCTTACGGATTGTTTTGTTACAGACAGCACAATACGTTTTGAAATTGATACCGATAATATTGAGCTGGATGTAGCTCAGGCGGTACCGCTGGGGCTAATACTAAACGAAGCCATAAGCAATGCCATTAAGTATGCCTTTCCTGATAAAAGAGGCTTAATAAGTATCGGTTTTAAGAAAACTAAAGAATGTGAATACCTTTTAAAAATAGCAGACAACGGTGTAGGGCTTCCTGAAAACTTTGAAAACGAAGAACGTGATTCGCTGGGTATGAACCTTATGACGGGGCTGGCACAGCAACTTGATGGAGATTTCAATATCGTTTCTGATAACGGTGTAACCATAACAATTAACTTTATAAAGAGAAGGGCTGAAGTATAATGCCCGCTATGATGATGGAAACAAAGAAGAAAATACTGATTGTTGAAGATGAATTTATAGTGGCTAACGACCTTAAAATGATTCTTAAAAAAGCCGGGTACGATGTGGTAGGCATAGCAGCATCGGTTCCGCAGGCACGGCAATTGGTAAAAGACAAGAAACCTGAGTGGGTTTTACTGGACATTATTTTAAAAGGCAACGAAACGGGTATTGATATGGCCCGTGAGCTTAAGGAACAGGGAGTGCCGTTTCTGTTTATTTCGGCAAATACAAACCAGGCCATACTGGAGGCGGTAAAAGAAACTGATCCTTACGGATTTATGGTAAAGCCTTTCCGTGAAAAAGATTTGCTTGTAATGCTCGATATTGCCCGTTATCGTTTCGGGGTAGAGCAAGGCACTAAGGCAAGTATATCTTCAACTTCGGTTATTAAAGGAACTTTTAATGGAATAGTTGGAGAAAGTACATCACTTAAAGAAATACTTCGCAAAATAAGTATTGTAGCTCCTACAGATACATCGGTACTGGTGCTGGGCGAAAGTGGAACAGGTAAAGAGCGTATAGCCCATGCAGTGCATGAAAATTCACCCCGAAGCAGCAAACCCATAGTGGTGGTAAACTGTGCGGCGCTGCCGGCTTCACTGGTAGAGTCAGAGCTCTTTGGGTACGAAAAGGGAGCCTTTACCGGGGCCAATGGCCGTAAACTGGGCAAATTTGAGCAGGCTCATGGTGGTACATTGTTCCTTGACGAGATTGGGGAACTCCCACTGGAGGCTCAGGTAAAATTGCTGCGCGTGCTTCAGGAAAAAGAAATAGAACGTATTGGGGGCGAGCAAACTGTAAAGGTAGACGTACGTATTGTAGCCGCAACCAATCGTAACCTGGAACAGGAAGTAGCCGAAGGTCGTTTCAGGCTCGATTTGTATTACAGGCTTAACGTGTTCCCGGTAGAGCTAACACCGCTAAGAGAGCGTAAAGACGACCTGGAAGCCCTGGCAAACCACTTTATAGCCAAGTATGCAAAACGAGCAAACAAAAGCGTATATGGCATATCACCTGAAGCGCTTAAGCAACTTACAGCGTATAACTGGCCGGGGAATATTAGGGAATTGGAACATCTTATAGAGCGCAATATCCTTTTTGCACAAGGTGATAAAATAGAACAATTTGATATACCTGTGGTCATCCCTCAATCGAGTAAGGATACTAAACAGGAACAACATAGCGGTCCATTACTTTCTATGGAAGACATGGAGCGTGAACATATTATGAATGCTCTTAAAATGTGTGGAGGAAAAGTTTTTGGAGCCGGTGGCGCCGCCGAAATCCTGAAGATAAACCCGACTACACTTTATGCCAAAATGAAAAAATTAGGCATACAACAGGAGTATTTTTAAAAATCAGTTAAATAACTGTTTCAGATAAGAGGCAGAAAATCAAAACAATAAATATCCCATGAAAAATAAGATACAAGGGCTGCACCATATTACAGCCATAGCAGGAAATGCAAAACAAAACCATGATTTTTATACCAAAATACTGGGACAACGCCTGGTAAAGAAAACTGTAAATTTTGACGATCCGGGTACCTACCATTTTTATTACGGTAATGAGCATGGCACCCCGGGCACACTGCTTACCTTCTTCCCGTGGGAAGGTATTGGCAAAGGTACTCCCGGCAACGGCATGGCTACCGAAATTACCTATAGTGTACCGGCCGGAAGCCTGGAGTTTTGGGAACAGCGCTTTAAAGAAAATAATGTCAGCTTTGGAGAAAAAGGAGAACGCTTTGGCGAAACTTACCTGCCATTTACAGATCCGGATGGGCTTAATCTAAGCTTTATTATACCTAAATCAGCCGATAATCGCGAAGCTTTTACCACGCCGGAAATTACTATAGATACTGCTGTCAAAGGGTTTCATAGCACCACGCTAAGCTTGGATAAAATAGAGCCTACGGCTAAAATACTTACCGAAATTTTTGGTTATACCCTACTGGCTCAGGAAGGTAACCGTTATCGTTTTGTAACTGATGCCGTAGAGAATGCTAATTACATCGACCTGCTGGAAATACCCGGTGGTAAACGTGGGTACAATGCCGGCGGTACTAATCATCACGTGGCGTTTAGAGTACCAGATGAGGAAACCCAGATGGCTTTCAGGGAACTTATCCTGGAGAAAAACTTTGGCATAACGCCAAAAATAGACCGTGATTACTTTTACTCATTGTATTTTCGTGAGCCGGGCGGCGTGCTGTTTGAAATAGCTACTGATAATCCCGGGTTTACTGTTGATGAACCGCTTAACGAATTAGGCACGCACCTGAAACTACCCAAACAACACGAATATTTGAGGGAACAACTGGAACAAACTTTACCTAAAATAGACTAATTATGGCTGAAATAAAACTGGAACTGGACGAACGCCTGCACGGTGCTTTTAACCTTTATGAAGAAAGCAACAAAATAGGCGAAATGGTAGTGTCTGTAAAAGACGATGTGCTTACGGTATACCATACTGAAGTGGCTGAAAGTGCTGGCGGTAAGGGATATGCAAAAGAACTGCTAAATACTATGGTGGCTTATGTTCGCGAAAACAATCTTAAAGTACGCCCGCTTTGCCCGTACGTGCATGCCCAGTTTAAAAGGCATCCGGATGAGTATAATGACATTTGGCTAAAAACAGACAAAGATGAATAATACAATAGTAACCGGCGCACCGCTTACTGCACAAAGTAAGGTGCTTATAATGATTCACGGCCGTGGCGCATCTGCCAGGGATATACTTTCTATAGCAAACTATCTTAACACCGACGGTTTTACCCTTGTTACTCCTCAGGCAGAGGGTAATACCTGGTATCCGTTATCGTTCCTGGCACCACCTGCCAACAACGAGCCTTACCTGTCAGCATCATTACAACAGGTAAGCGATACTGTAAAACAAGTGCTTGCCGAAGGCGTACCTGCCGAAAATATCTATTTCCTTGGTTTTTCTCAGGGTGCCTGTCTGGTAAGTGAATATACCGCCCGTAACGCTACCCGCTACGGCGGCATAGTAATATACACCGGCGGACTTATAGGCGATTTGGTAAATACACGAAACTACAACGGTCATTTTGCCGGAACCCCTGTATTTATAGGCACCAGTAACCCTGATTTCCACGTGCCGGTAGAGCGCGTGCAGGAAACAGTAAAAATTATGGAACAAATGGGTGCCAGCGTTACCCTTAAAATATACGATGGTATGCCGCATACCATAAGCCAGGACGAAATAGACCTGACTAATACACTTATTTTTAAATAAAATAAACTACTAAATATTTCCGAAAGAGAGCCGATGGTTCTCTTTTGGCTTTTAGTATTTTTACAAAAAACAAAACCATTACTATGCAACAACAAAAACCATCGGCAGCCGAAGCCCGACTTGCAGCAATGCAGGAACGGGAAAAGGAACTTTTATTGGTACAATCGGTTTGTAATGGTTTGCTCAGCATAAACAACCGCAAAGAGCTTTTACGGATTATTTCAGATAATTTACAGGAACATTTAGCATACAGCCAGCTTGCAATAGGCATTACTGATGTTTCTGAAAAAGAATACAATATATTCATTCATACCGATGAAAAGATACTTGCCGAAATTTCGGACATAAAAACACCTGTAAATGAAGGCTATTTCGCTGATGCAATGACCTCCGCAGACCCTATTATTCAGCCCTTACATAATACCAATTTTAAAAAAGGAACTACACCTCTTTTTATAGAAAAAGCTATTGGGGCGGGTATGCGGGAGATGGTTATATTTCCGTTACACCATCAAAAAAACAATCCTTCGGTATTGTATCTTTTTTTTAAAAGACCGGAAATGCTATCGCGTCAGGCAATAAGGCTATTACGCAGTCTCAATTTTCAGCTTTCACTTAGTGTTTCTAATATACTGCGTTCAGAAAAGATAATAATACCGGGTACAAACTCTACTGCCCTGTCGGTAGAAAATACGATTCCAATAGCCGGTAAAAGCGAAGCCATTATTGGTTACAGCAAGGCAATAGCACACGTAAAATACCTGGTGCAAACGGTAGCACCTACTACATCGGGCGTGCTACTTCTGGGTGAAAGCGGTACCGGTAAAGAAGTAATTGCAGCGGCTATCCATGAAACATCAGACAGGCGCAGTAAAAAAATGATAAAGGTAAACTGTGCCGCACTACCCGAAAATTTAATAGAAAGTGAACTGTTCGGGCATGAAAAAGGAAGCTTTACCGGAGCGGTACAACGTAAAACAGGTAAGTTTAAACTGGCAGATAACAGCACGCTATTTCTGGATGAAATAGGCGAATTGCCGCTGCAAATGCAAACTAAGCTGCTAAGAGTACTACAGGAAAATGAATTTGAACCCATAGGCAGCAGTACAACCATACGGGTTAATGTACGTATTATTGCTGCTACAAACCGTAACCTGGTTCAGGAGGTAGCTGCAGGACGTTTTAGAGCCGATTTATTTTATCGTTTAAATGTATTTCCTATAGAAATCCCTCCCCTGCGTGAACGCAAAGAAGATATAACGGTTTTAGGCCAACACTTCATTGATTTGTATTGCACAAAAAACAAGATAAAGCCCATTAAAATAGCCACAAAAGTTCAGGAGGCTATGCAGCTGTATACCTGGCCGGGTAACGTGCGCGAACTAAAACATATAATAGAACGGAGCATATTATTGGCTACAACCGGAACCATTACCAAAATGCATTTCTCGTATGTAAAAACCGCCGAATTACCGTACGCAGACGAGTATGAAATAAAACCACTACAAGAAATAGAAAAGGAATATATACTGCGTGCGATAAAACTTTGCAACGGGCGTATCTCCGGTCCTAACGGAGCCGCAATACGCTTAGGACTGCCACATACCACATTAATCTCAAGAATGCAGAAACTTGGGATAAGTAAAAATTTTATACACAAGAAATAATAAACAAAAAAATACGATATATCGTAATTTAAAGTTTCTTACGCAGCTTTAAAGCATTATAAAACAATGCTTTACACAAAAGGCATTTCTTTAGCATAATGATTATTAAATAATTCTTTTATCAAAATCATTATGAAATCTAAAGTAACACTTAAAACAATCATTACCGGTATTGCTGCACTTACGGTAACCACCTTTGCAACTGCCCAAACTATCGTTCCTGCGGCACAAGACCCAAACATAGGCAGAGAAACCAAAGAATTTCTTAATGCACTAAATAGCGGTGGCGGAAAACCGCTGGAGCAAATGACACCTGAGGAAGCCCGACTGGTATTGGTAAATGCACAAAAATCGGTAAACTTTGATTATTCAGATATTGAAGAGTCAGAGAGAATCATAAACCAGGACGGACAGCGTATAAAAATCCACGTTGTAAAACCTAAGGGTGCTAAACCGGGTTTACCGGTATTTATGTTTTTCCATGGTGGTGGCTGGATCCTAGGCGACTACCCTACCCACAAGAGACTGGTGCGCGACCTTGTAGTAAACAGTGGTGCCGTAGCCGTATTTCCAGACTATACTCCGTCGCCGGAAGCACGCTACCCTGTAGCCATTAACCAAGCGTATGCTGCAACAAAATGGGTAGCTGAGCACGGCAAGGAAATTGGCGTAGACAGCTCTAAAATGGCCGTAGCAGGAAATAGCGTAGGCGGAAATATGGCAGCTGTTGTGGCACTAATGGCTAAAGATAAAAAAGGTCCTAAATTAAGTTTCCAACTACTGTTATGGCCGGTCACCGATGCTGATTTCACCCGTAAATCGTACACGACTTTTGCGCAGGAACGTTTTCTTACTACTCCGCTAATGAAATGGATGTGGGATAATTACACTACCGACCTTACACAACGTAAAGAAAAATACGCATCGCCATTACAGGCTTCGTTAGATGAGCTAAAAGATCTTCCTCCAGCCTTGGTTCAGGTAGCCGAAAACGACATACTGCATGACGAAGGTGTGGCTTACGCCCGCAAACTAGACGAAGCCGGCGTGCCAACTACTATTACAGAATACAAAGGCTTTATACACGACTACGGTATGCTTAACCCACTCGAACATATACCTGCTGTACAAACATCAGTACAACAAGCGGCAGTAGCTTTAAAAACTGCTCTTTTTAAAAAGTAATGTTTAAAAAAAACTTAAAACACAGTACATCAAACTACTGTTTCTCTAAAAATCAGTAACTTAATGGAAAACTATACTCCCGCCTTTGATACCGTTACGGAAGCCTTGCAATGGCTTAACAAAGAAGGCTATACTGTAGACTTTAACCTTGAACAGGATTGTATAAGCTTTAACAACAAAAATAAATCTGTAGCTCCCGGTGATTTTACCATTGAATATTCCTTTCGGTTTGAAGGCGATACTGATCCGGGAGATGAAGACATTGTGTATGGTATTAAGTCTGAAACCTTTGGTATTAAAGGAGTGATGATAAGCGCATATGGTACGTATGCTGAAAGTTTATCAACCGAAATGCTCAGCAAACTAATTACCCATATCTAAACCTACAAGCCAGTATACAACGAAAAATAAATTAATCATAACCATTAAAAATTTAAAACAATGAGCACATTAACATTAAAAGACGGAACAGAGATTTTTTACAAAGACCAGGGAAAAGGACCTGTATTGATGTTTCACCACGGGTGGCCGTTATCATCAGATGACTGGGACGCACAAGTAATTTTCTTTCTTCAAAGGGGGTACAGAGTAATTACTCACGACAGAAGGGGCCATGGCCGTTCCAGTCAGAACATTTACAATCACACCATTGAACAGTACGCATCTGACGTAGCTGAATTAGTAGATTTCCTTAAATTAACTGATGTTATCCACATTGGTCACTCTACCGGAGGTGGCGAAGTTATTCGATACGCTAACAAATATGCTAAAGGAAGAGCTAAAAAAGCGGTATTAATAAGTGCTGTTCCACCGGTAATGGTAAAAAGCGAAAGCAACCCGGATGGTGTTCCAATGGAAGTTTTTGATAATATCAGAGAGCAAACATTAAACAACAGGAACCAATTTTATTTTGATTTGACTTTTCCTTTCTACGGTTATAACAGAGAGGGCGCCGATGTAAAAGATGGAATCCAGAGAAACTGGTGGAGACAAGGTATGATGGGTGGAATTGTTGCTCATTATGATGGTATAAAAGCGTTCTCTGAAACTGATTTCACTGAGGATTTGAAGGCCGTAGATATTCCGGTTTTGGTACTTCACGGAGAAGACGACCAAATTGTGCCCATAGAAAACTCCGCTTTAAAATCTGCAAAACTTTTAAAAAACGGAAAACTTATTACTTATCCCGGATTCTCTCATGGAATGCCAACTACGGAACACGAAACAATCAACCAAGACCTTTTGGAATTCATTCAATCTTAATTTGTAACCCTTAAAAAATATCTTCTATATTTTAAATGGTAAACATGTCTTCTAAATTTAGAGCAATTATTGTAAAACATTCAAACTAATATTAAAACTCGCACAATCAGTGCGAGTTTTTTAGTTAACAGTATTTCTTTATATATCAAAATGATATATAAATTTTTACTTCAAAGTGCAACATCTAATAAACAAAACAATTTGCTTGTATTTGTAGTATAAGTATTTCCTTTCTACATAGTGATAGAAATTCCGTTGATTTCATAATACGTCCTTCAACACGAAAAATACTGTGCGACGACCCAAATCTCAAGCTGCTCTTCTTCACCCAAAAATGGACGTTTGACAAATATTGAGTATCTTTGAAAACATAACCTGTTTTGGCGTTCTTACAAACCTTAGAAAACCCTGTTTTGTTTGTCTTTTTTTGTGATTTTTGGCTGTTTTTTGTACCCCCATTGTACCCCGGGTTCAGGAAAAGCCTGTAAATACTGGGTTGCAACTTTCTGCATCGGCAAATAGCAGGCACAAAGTATCACAGATTTACGCCAAAGTGGTAGACGAAGCAAAACGCGAGGCTGCTGATAAGATTAAACTGAAATTTTAAAAACCAATCAATATGAAGTACACAGTAATTGCTATTTATTTTGTTAAGCAAGACCAGGAAAATCCTTCCTTAAAAGTTGGTCAAGATGTTACGAGTTATCTTGTACCAAACAGAATTAAAGCGAGTTTTAATTCAATATCAAAGAGCATAATAGTCCACGAAATCGTTGACCCTGCAACAAAGAAAAGAATTGACCCGTACCCAGGAGTACCCAAGGAATTAATTGTAATTGTAGAAAATAATGAAACCAAAGAAATTTCACACTATACATTTCCTGAAGCTGCTACAGGCCATCATACTGTTCACGTTAATATACCCTAAGTCATTTACAGTTGTCAAGTAGTACTTACAACTGAATAGATGTTTAATCCCACCAACCAACCCTAATATTACCCTAAGGTACAAACACAAACCACATGAGCGAAGAACAAAAACGGCTGCTGGAAGCGCAGCTTTGGAACATAGCAAACGAACTGCGCGGCAAAATGGATGCCGACGAATTTAGGGATTACATACTGGGCTTTATATTTTATAAATACCTGAGCGAAAAACAACTGCTGTTTGCCAACAGGCTGCTGGAAACCGAAACCGTAAAAGACTACACCCTGGTAACCGATGCCGAAGACCTTGCCGCTATTAAGGAAGAAAGCCTGCTGCACCTGGGCTACTACCTTAAACCCGGCGAACTCTTTGATGCCATAGCCCAAAAGGGCAACGCCAATACCGAGCACGAAAGCGACTTTATACTGGAAGACCTTAAAGGCATACTAAACAGTATAGAGCAAAGCACTATGGGCACCGATAGCGAAGACGACTTTAACAAGCTCTTTGAAGACCTTGACCTTAACAGCACCAAGCTGGGGCGCAGCGTAGAAGTGCGAAACAAGCTGATAAGCAAAATACTGGGGCACCTTAGCAAAATAGACTTTGAGCTTGGCAACGCAAACAGCGATGTGCTGGGCGATGCCTACGAGTACCTTATAGCCCAGTTTGCCAGCGGAGCCGGTAAAAAGGCAGGCGAATTTTATACCCCGCAGCAGGTAAGCAAGGTGCTTGCCGGTATAGTTACGGCAGGCAAGGCACGCCTGCGCAGCGTGTACGACCCTACCTGTGGCAGCGGCTCGTTACTACTGCGTGTGGCACGCGAGGCCGATGTAGAGGAGTTTTACGGGCAGGAGCTAAACCGCACCACCTACAACCTGGCGCGCATGAACATGATACTGCACGATGTACACTTTAGCCGTTTTGACATAAGGCAAGACGATACCCTGGAAAACCCGCACCATACCGAAAAACGTTTTGAGGCCATAGTGGCAAACCCGCCCTTTAGCGCCAAGTGGAAAGGCAAAGACAACCCGCTAAACGAAACCGACGAGCGTTTTAGCCAGTACGGAAAGTTGGCACCCGGCAGCAAGGCCGATTTTGCCTTTGTGCAGCACATGGTATACCACCTTGCCGATAACGGTACTATGGCGTGCGTACTGCCCCACGGCGTACTGTTTAGGGGCGCGGCAGAGGGCACCATACGCGAATACCTTATAAAAAAGCTAAACTACCTGGATGCCGTTATAGGCTTGCCGGCAAATATATTTTACGGTACCGGCATACCCACCTGCATACTGGTAATAAGCAAGTGCCGCACCCAGCCCGATAACATACTGTTTATAGATGCCAGCCAGGGATATGAAAAAGTGGGCAACCAAAACCGCCTTACCGAAGACCATATAGACAAGATACTTACCACCTACCGCAACCGCGAAGCTATAGACAAATACAGCCACGTGGCTACGTTAGACGAAGTAGCAGCAAACGACTACAACCTGAACATACCGCGCTATGTAAACACCTTTGAGGAAGAAGAACAAATAGACATAGCCGCTATAGCCACCCAGCTGCACGCGCTGGAAGAAAGCATGGCAGCCACCGATGCCCAGATAGCCGCCTTTTGTAAAGAACTAAACCTACCTACACCGTTTTAACTATGGCACAGCACACTACACCAAAGTTGCGCTTCCCGGAGTTTAGCGGGGCGTGGGAAAAAGATAGATTTGGGAGAATAGCTGAAAAATCAAAGGAAAAATATAATCCTATAAGTTCAGATAACTTACCATGTATAGAATTAGATTGTATTGAATCTGCGACAGGAATTCTTTTGAATACATATAATTCAAATCAACAGAAAAGCATAAAAAACCGCTTTTACAAAAATGAAATATTATTTGGTAAACTCAGACCTTATTTAAAAAAATTTTATAAACCAGACTTCGACGGAGTATGCTCGTCTGAATTTTGGGTATTACGAGGTAAGAAATTAGACAATAGTTTCTTATACCATATAATAAATTCTCCAAAGTTTAATTTTGAAATGAACATCACTTCTGGTTCTAAAATGCCACGCGCAGAATGGGATTACATTTCCGAAATTGTTTTCAACTTCCCCACCCTACCGGAGCAGCAAAAGATAGCCTCGTTTTTATCGGCGGCAGATAAAAAGCTGGAGCAGCTACAGCAAAAGAAAACCCTGCTGGAGCAGTACAAAAAAGGTATGATGCAAAAACTCTTTAGCCAGCAAATACGCTTTAAGGATGATGAGGGTAAGGATTTCCCGGAGTGGGAAGAAGTACAATTAAAAGATATTCTTTATGAACATAAAGAAAGAAATTTAAACAAGCAGATTGACGAAGTATTTTCTGTCGCAAAACACAAAGGCGTAGTAAACCAAATAGAACATTTAGGACGTTCGTACGCAGCTGATGACACCTCTAATTATAAAGCAGTGTATCCATTTGATGTAATTTACACCAAAAGCCCCACAAGTGATTTTCCTTTTGGAATCATTAAGCAAAATAAAACTGGTAGAAAAGGAATTGTTTCAACTTTGTACGGTGTATTCACGCCAAAAAATCAGAATATTGGGTTAATTTTAGATACATATTTTGCGACTTGGGAAAATACATATAACTATCTAAACCCTCTTGTACAAAAAGGAGCTAAGAATACAATGAATATAAATAATGAAGACTTCTTAAATGGGGCTTACTTAAAAATACCGTCATCGGAAAAAGAACAAACCAAGATAGCGGAGTTCCTTACGGCTATAGATGCCAAGATAGCCGCGGTAAGCGCGCAGGTTGCTGCCGCCAAAGGGTTTAAAAAAGGGCTGTTGCAGCAAATGTTTGTGTAATTAAAAATTCTTAATATGTTAACAACAAGAAGATTACAAGAGTTAGGTTTCAAAATTAAAGGTAAGGGCTATAACTGGTATATGCAGAAAGGCAATTTTTGTTTATTTCCAATGAATGGCAGTTGGGCAATAGGGTCAGATTTTGGCACTTTAGCTACGGGAGCAGATGGGATTATTTTATGTATTGATACTGAAGAACAGCTTGAAAAGTCAATGTGAGAATTGAGTAAATAAATACAAACCAAATGGCAAGGCAACAAATAAATTCACAAGAAGATTTTGAAAACAAATTTACCCGAACAAATGTCGGGGAACTGAATTTGTCTTTTAGAGACACTGACTTCAATATAGACATAGAAGTGAAGGAGACTGTTAATCAAGCATCTTTTTATAACTGCAACTTCCATAAAGATTTTTGTTTAAATACTACCGTTAACAAGAGTATCACAATTGATGAATGCATCTTTGAAAAAGAATTCGATATTCAGAACTCAAAGTTTTTAGGTAAAGCACGCTTGCAACGTTGCCACTTTAAAGGGGAAACTTATTTCAGTAATAGTAGTTTCTCAGACCTCGCTGATTTTTGGCGCTCTACTTTTTATAAAAAAACAATATTTTACAAGGTAGACTTTAATAAAACTACGGTTTTCTCAGCAGCTACATTCAAAGAAAATGTTTTATTCACCTACACATTAATTGAAAAATTAATAATTTTTAGAGGCACAAAAGTTGAAAAAGGTTTCGATTTATCTTTAGCGATAATCTCGGGAAAAATAGGTCTGTTTAACTTTAACTTAAAAAATTATGAAAGTATAGACAAAAAAATTACAGAAGATGTGTATGAAAATTCTGTGTCAGTTACTGCTGAAATACCTGTAAAAAACAAAAGAGAAACTTTTAGAATTCTTAAAGACAATTTAGAATCCCAGAAAAATTTAGCAGAGTCATTGGAGTTCAAAACCATTGAAAAACAAATACTACTAAAAGAACTGTGGGTAGATTTAAATTTCCCAAGATTTTTTGACGTATTGAATTTAGGATTGAACTGGCTATCTAATAAAAATGGTAACTCTTACGGAAGAGCATTTTTATTTACAGCAGGATTTGGATTACTATTTTTTTATTTTTCATTAATTTCCTTAGACCGATTTTCATTTACGATAATTCCAAGTGAATGGGCATTCGATATAAGTTTTAGATATTTTATGGAGTTTTTAAATCCAATCCATAAATTTGATTATTTAGGCACTGAAACCGATCTATCAAAAGGGTTTTACGTTTTAGATTTTACCGGTAAAGCATTTATTGGTTACGGTATTTATCAGTTTATCCAGGCTTTTAGAAAATATAAGTAAACCTATGACCAAACAACCCGAATACATTTTAGAAGAAAACTTAGTAACCCAGCTGTTAGGCTTGGGCTATAAAAAGGTAACCATAAAAGATGAAACCGAACTTATAGCCAACCTTAAAACCCAACTGGAGCTGCACAACCATACCACCCTTAGCCCGGCAGAGTTTAAGCAGGTACTAAACCACCTGGCTAAGGGTAATATTTTTGAAAAGGCAAAAACCCTGCGCGATAAAGTTGCCTATACAAAAGACAACAGCGATACCGGCTACCTGGAGCTGGTAAACCAAGTACACTGGTGCCAAAACCAGTATCAGGTTACCCACCAGATTACTATGGAGGGTATGTACAAAAACCGCTATGATGTAACCATACTGGTAAACGGCCTGCCCCTGGTACAAATAGAACTGAAACGCCGTGGCCTGGAACTAAAGGAAGCCTTTAACCAAACAGGGCGTTATGAGGGGCACAGCTACCACACCGGCAGCGGGCTTTTTGGCTACGTACAGCTCTTTGTAATAAGCAACGGGGTAAATACCAAGTACTATGCTAATGCCCCGCTAAACCAGCGCAGCTTTAAGCAAACCTTCTTTTGGGCAAACCCCGATAACAGCCTTATTACCCAGCTACAGGATTTTGCCAATGTGTTTTTAGAGCCGTGCCAGCTAAGCAAAATGATAACCAAATACATAGTGCTAAATGAGTCGGCCAAGATGCTTATGGCACTGCGCCCCTATCAGTACTATGCGGTAGAGGCTATAGTAGACCGGGTAAAAACCACTACAAAGGCGGGCTATATTTGGCATACCACGGGTTCGGGTAAAACGCTAACCTCGTTTAAGGCAGCCCAAATACTCACTAACCTGGATGAGGTGCACAAGGTAGTGTTTGTAGTAGACCGCAAAGACCTGGATTACCAAACAATAAAGGAGTTTAACTCCTTTAGCGATGGCAGCGTAGACGGCACCACAAACACCGGCGCGCTGGTTAAGCAGTTTAGCAACGACACCAAGCTGATAGTTACCACTATACAAAAACTAAACACCGCCGTACTAAAAGAAAAGCACGCTACCCTTATGGGCAAGCTAAAGGATAAGCGCATAGTGTTTATTTTTGACGAGTGCCACCGCAGCCAGTTTGGCGATACCCACAAGCGTATAAAAGAGTACTTTACTAATGCGCAAATGTTTGGGTTTACCGGCACGCCTATTTTTGCAGACAATGCCGCCAAAAACGACCACGGCAAGCGCACTACTAAAGACCTTTTTGAAGACTGCCTGCACAAATACGTGATTACCGATGCCATTAAAGACCAAAACGTACTAAAGTTTAGCATAGAGTACATTCGCACCTTTAAAGGCAAAGAGGGCATTGACGATATAGATATAGAAGACATAGACCGCGCCGAGGTTATGGAAGCCCCGCAAAGGCTAAACGCCGTAGCCGATTACATAATAGCCAATCATGCCCGTAAAACGCACAACAGGGCATTTACGGCTATGTTTTGCGTTCAGGATGTAAGTATGCTTACCCAGTATTACGACCTGCTTAAAGCCAAAAAACAGGAGGGTAAGCACGATTTAAAAATTGCCACTATTTTCTCGTACGAGGCAAACCCCGATTTAGAGGATGCCGATGGTTTTATAGAGGAGGAAAATTTAAAATTCCTGGGCGAACCTGAGCCACAATATGGCAAGGTACACCCACGCGAAAAGCTGGAAACCTACATAGCCGATTATAACGGTATGTTTGGCAGTAATTACACCACTAACGAGTTTTACCTGTACTATAACGACATTGCAAAACGCGTAAAACAAAAACAGATTGATATACTGCTGGTGGTAAATATGTTTCTTACCGGGTTTGACAGCAAAACATTAAATACCATTTACGTAGATAAAAACCTGAAATACCACGGGCTTATACAGGCGTATTCGCGCACAAACCGCATTTTAAACGAAGTAAAATCGCAGGGTAATGTAGTTTGTTTCCGCAATCTTAAAGAGGCCACAGATAAGGCTATAGAGCTTTTTGCCAATAAAGATGCCGTTGAGGTTATTGTGCTTAAACCCTACGAAAACTACATAGCCGATTTTGAAAAGGCAGTAGAAAAATTATTGGAGATAGCCCCAACGGTAAACAGCGTAAACGACCTGCCCAGTGAGGCCGAAATACTGGAGTTTGTTACGGCGTTTAGGGAACTAATGCGCCTTAAAAACGTACTGGGTACTTTTACCGAATTTAGGTTTGATGATTTGCCCATAACCGAGCAGGATTTTGAAGACTACAAAGGCAAGTACCTCGACATTCGCGATGTAGTTAAGAACGATAAAGAAAAGGTTTCTATACTAAACGACATAGATTTTGAACTGGAGCTTATACACCGCGACGAGATTAACGTGGTGTATATTCTTAATCTGCTGGTAAAACTTAAAGAAACTACCAGCAAAGCCGACCGCGAAAAGCAGCAGAAAACCATTGCCGATATTATGGCAGGCGATACGAGGTTACGAAGCAAAAAAGAACTCATAGAAAAATTTATACTGCAAAACCTGCCGTATATAGAAGACAGCACCACGCTTACAGACCAGTTTGAAACCTACTGGAATTTAGAAAAACTACGCGCCATAGAGCACCTGGCTACAGACGAAAACCTCAATTTTGATAAATTACAGGTATTGGTAGGCAAGTATTTGTTTACCCAAAAACAACCGCTACGCGAAGATATTATAGAGGTAATGAACCAAAGGCCGGGGTTAAAAGACCGCGCCACCATTACCCAGCGCATTTTAGATAAAATAGTAGACTTTGTAGAAACCTTTGTAGAGGGGATGTAAGCTAAATTACTGAGTAAAGAATTTCAATGAATATAATAAGCGTTATACAATTTCAATTGAGTAGTCCTAAAAAATGTATTTTTACTAGTATTAATCCTGTATCGTTATTTTAGGACTAGTCACTTTGAGGGGTGCTGGATAATTCATACCTCATTATTTGCTTTGAATAAGCATCTGTTACCAAGTGTAAATACTCATAACCCTCTTTGGTTTGAAGATAAGTAATATCAGCAACCCATAACTGTTCAGGCATAGACAATTCTATATTTTTAGCTATGTTGGGATGCTTCCTTAGCCAATGCTTAGAGTTTGTGGTTTTGGTGTATTTCCTTCTTCTGCCAACTAATAAATATTCTTCTTTTAAAATACTGAATAATTTGTCCCTGCCAATTTTTACATTTCTCTCTTGTAAAGATTTATTCATCATAAAATACAATTTTCGTGTTCCTATTCTTGGAAGCTGCCTTCGTATATTCATGACTAAAGACTTTACAAGTTTGCGCTCATATGCTTTTTGAAGATGATTATCATTCTTCTTATAAAAAGCTTGTTTACTGTAACCAAACAATCTACACAAACGGTTTACTGAGGCTTCTGGTTCTTGTTGTGTAAGTTCCCGGACGGCTTGGTGCCAGACTTTTTTACTATTTTGATATTTAGTTCACGCTCAGCTATATTGATGAACTTTTTCATCAGTTCAACAATATAGCTTAGATTGACGTAATGCTTCTTCAAGTTCTTTTATGCGCTGTTTATCAAGATCTTTCATAGGTCTACCTTTGACTAAATGGGTTGGGTAGGTAAATTTACCATTTTTTTTCAACCAGCGCGGAATACATCCATTGCCACGAATGTCATATTTGCGCTGAAGCTGATCCTTATTGAAAAAACCCCGCTCGTATTCTTCAACAACTAAGCGTTTAAAATTTTCACTGTAAATTCTTGGAGGATCACTTTGAACTCGTAATTCTCTTTTGTTGTCCATAGTATTTAATGTTATGGTCAACTTTTTTCAGGACGAGACAGGCATATAAAAAACTATCTGATGTAGATAGGGGGTTTTTAAAGACTCGAGGCAATAAGCAGCACCGACCTGGCAAATGCGATGAACCGAGGCCAAAGGCCGAACACATCGCACTA